>CAJAUT010000034.1 GCA_903945195.1 uncultured bacterium | reverse complement strand
CTACCCCCACCTTGTCCTATCACCCAAAAAGCCGTGTCATAAACTTTAATAAATGAAACTGCTCCAGTAGCCTTACCTTTGGTGGTAGAAATAGTAGCGTCCTTTGGACGGATGCGACCAAAGCTAAACCCTACCCCACCTCCAGTTTGAAGTGTCAAAATAGCTTTGCGCAGCACCGAAAAGATACTATCCGTTCCTTTACCTAGATCATCTTCCACAGGCAGCACAAAACAATTGGCTAGTTGACCATACTTGGTACCAGCATTTGCCATAGTGCGGCCATTTGGGACAAACCTCATCTCATAAAGTATCTCAAAAAACTTCTCTCTCACCTCTATCGAGGTCTCTCCACTACTTCTGTAGTTATTTTCTGCTTCTGCCACGACCCTGGCACTGCGCATGAATATTTCGGCCGGTGACTCTACTGGGTGCCCCTCTTCATCCCGCAAGCTATATCTATTTATCATGATCGCTGCGGCGTGTGGATTGAGCTTAGTTTGTTTCATTTTGAACTTCCTTTAATTTTGTTAGTTCATCACTAAAATCATTAAGAGATTGAAACTCTCTATAGACCGAAGCAAAAAGCAAATATGCCAGTGGATCAATCTTTTTTAATCTATTGATCACAAGATTTCCTATTTCCCAAGATCTTACTTCGGTAGTTGTTTTGCGCCTAAGTATCCGCTCGACTTCATCCACCATCTCTTCTATCTGTTCCATCGACACAGGTCTCTTCCAGGTAGCTTTCATGATGCCCCTGCGTAGCTTCTCTCTATCAAAGTCTTCTTTTTTGCCAGATTTCTTGACTACCTTGATATCTACTCCCTCTGCTCTCTCATAGGTGGTAAAACGCTTCCCACACTTGCTACACTCTCTCCTACGCCTCATTACCCCACCTTCATCAGTTATCCTAGACTCTAGAACATTTGTGTTCTCGTTATGGCAGTATGGGCATTGCATGTGTATCTCCCTTTAGTTTAAAAACCCTACATATAGTAGGGCCTATCTACCGTAACCCCTATCACTAGTGCTCGTCAACTAGCAACGAATGTATCAAATAGGAGCAGATAATTTATTCCACCTGGGCGCGGATTTTATGATCGCATTGTTCGCAAATGTTACACGGCCCAAGCATCCTTGGATCTTTTTTACAAACGACGCATTGCCCCTCATGATCAAAAGAATAACTCTCATCTTTTTCTTCAGCTCCTAGCAATGTTGACATGACGTTATTTGTTCTCCAGTCATCAGATCTCAGCTCTATATCAGTAGCTCCACATGAACCACCAGTTGTCATCATCTCTTTCCCACCAGACAACAAAAACTGTCTTTGCACACTCATCCAGACATTTTCATCTTTAAACATCATTAAGGGGTCTATCCAACCAGCTTCGCCGCTCCCCTTCCTTTCCTCTTCGTGTCTAGTTTTTACACTCATCTGGAAAGCATCAAATATTTGTTTTACATTCTCAATATTTCCCGTATTCAACTCAGACAACATCGCACTTACTATTCCACTCGACATATCTTCAACCCATTTTGGTAGTACATCTTTTTGGCTAACTCCACATTCATTTATTACTTCCTCAAACCCAAGATTTGTTACAAATGGATTTGCCACAAAGTCTAAATGATCAGCAGTGTTCCATTTACTAATTCCAGACATGTAATTTGAAAGTACTCTCAGTTCTTGGATGCTTAACTGGTCATTTCTAATAGCAGTAGCCCTAATCTGATTTCGTTCTTGTTTTTCATAAACATATATCATGCTATATC
The DNA here is from genome assembly GCA_903945195.1 of uncultured bacterium. Classification (GTDB taxonomy): domain Bacteria; phylum Patescibacteriota; class Microgenomatia; order UBA1400; family UBA12108; genus CAJAUT01. Next base: position 14,226 of record CAJAUT010000034.1, on the reverse strand, counting down.
CACCCATATTTGGGTCATTTGGATCAGTTGGACTCATTAGGACAGTCACTTGCCCAGGTTTTAACAGTTGAAGTTTACTTTGAAGCTCAATGATTCCCAATCTTTCACTTTCTACTCGATCTAAATTAGCTCCAGCTTTCTCTCTGATTGCGATTGCATCATCTGTCATTTCTAACAAAGTTTTTGAACCAAAATCTGGGGAATATAAAAGACCATTACGAAGTTCTAATCTATATTCTCGATAATTGACTTTAAATACGTGTTCAGCTGCCCAATTTACATTGTTAGAATCAATCACTTTAGTCAAAACATCATCAGAAGTTTTTAATGATTCCTGCATCCATTGGTAATAATAAACAGAATACTGTTTTCGATACTCAGATTCCCTGCCTGCAAAGTTGATTTCCGAATGCACAACTCACTCCTTCACCTCCTTGCTCGGGAGACAGTATTTACCCTGTACTGAAACAAAGTTTCTAGTACGGGGGATAAGGAAATTTAAGAGGAAGTTCCGGGCTTTAACCGTTGCGGCACAGTCATGGAATTACACCATGTTCCTTGCACTCTCAAATTCGTAAATATTAAACTAAATCCATCCTAGATCTAAAGTATAGAGACTTCAAGACACATTCTTTAGCTACATCTATATCAATTTGTACAAAGCTCCTCTACTCCATTTCTCTCAGCCTCGACCTGCTTGTATAGGTCATATACCACTTCATGTACCCTACCCTCGCTAGACAACAAATAGTTTTCTACCCATCTCTCAAATTCAGGAGAATCTAGCAGTTCACACTTTGTCCTGTCTTGTTGTACTATGGTTCTTAAGCTGTTGTATTCATTTTTTAGGTAATACAGCCCCTTTATCATGGCGTAGACTCCTCTTTCTACATTTCCTTCTTGCACATGTCTTATTCCACAAATTATTCTTTTACTACCAAGTACTCCCCCCAGGCGTATTTTTTCTTCTCCTTTAGACAAAAAATATCCAGGGATATCAGAAACAATCGTGTAAAGACTACAATCTTGATCATCTTTTTCGTTCCGGAGTCTCCTGGATAACTCATTAAACTTTATAGAATTGCTAAACTCACCTCCATAAAGACCCATTTTTTGCATGACTCCAGTGTTAGAGGCACTATACAAAGAGAATATTCCCACCAAAAAACCCACAACAAGCATGAATCCGATCAATAAATTATTTACTTTCATCAAAACCTATTCTGTAATTTTCAACCTAAATAATCAACGATAAACCTAGCATACACCTCAGTCACTTTTTGTAGTGACTCTAAATCTACCCATTCCCCTTTGCCATGCTCACCCCCTCCATCAGGGCCATAACCCATGATTGTAGGTATGTCTCGCTTCACCATCATCCATCCGTCAGTTGCAGGCCCAGACACCCTTGCCTCAGGTTCTGTTCCAAACACAGCTTTAGCAGATTTTTGCAGACTCAGCACTACTGGATCATGTGGATCTATCTCTACCGCAGGTACATAAATCAGATCTTGTATTTCATATGGGACTCCAAGTTTTTGTAGTCTCTCGATCATGAGGAGTTTCACTTGGGATTCACTGTTTCCTGGTAGTAGTCGCACGTCCCCGTATGCTTCACACAGTGCAGGCACTACATTCATTGCCACTCCACCATTTATCTTGGTAGGAAAAGTAAACATAGGCTTACGACCCTCAAACATCTTCGAAGACTTAAAAGGAACTTCTAGTCCCTGCAAAGCTTCTATGATTTTGGCCATATCCACGACAGCATTATGTCCCGACTCACCTCTTTCCCAGGCAGATACTCCAGTGTGTACCGCCTCACCTTTTGTAATGATTTTAAATCTATAACCTCCACGCTGTGCAGTACGCACATACTCAGTTCCATGTTCACCTATAAAACATGCTTTTGGCACAATACCTTGGTCAAGTAAAAATTGAGTTCCATAAGGACTACATGCCCCACTCTCTTCATCCACCACAAATGCTAGGGTTAGTTTGCCTTTCAATTTAATCCCTGCATCTATCAAAGCTTTAACTGCAAATATATATGCTGCCAAACTTGCTTTCATGTCTAGCACGCCAAGTCCATAAACTTTCCCGTTTCGAATGGCTCCTGAAAAAGGAGCTATTAAATCTCGTCCTTCAGGTGGGACCGTATCCATATGACCATTGAGCATGAGCCCTAGCCTGCCTCTTTTCTCTCCCCACTCACACACTACATTTGGTCTTTCTTTACTGGCCCCCACATATTTAGGAGCTAGTCCTAAGCTTTTTAGCTTTTCATAAATTAGTGTAGGTACCTCACCCTCGACGGACTCATGTAAAGGAGTGTCTTGGGGAGTATAAGGATTGGAACTTTTTATTTTAACCAAGGTTGAAAGAAAAGCTGTCTCTTCTTCAAAAGACGCTTTTACTGCTTTAGCTATTGTTGAGCTCATGTTTGTTGCTACCACGTTGCCTGGAATTGTACACCTCTGGTCAACTTTCAGCAATAAATCAGACTACTTTCATCCTAGTTGTTTCTACGATTCTAGCTACCGACTCTACAGCTTGTTCTAGTTTTCCATCTTCATTTTTAACGACATAATCAAAATGGTTCCACTGTCTTTGCTCCCAAACCGCGATATCCATGCTCCACTCAAAATCTTCCTTCGTTTCAGAGGCTCTCTCTTCCATACGGGTTTTAAGAACTTCTAGATCATCAACTGCAAGTAAAACAAACGCAGAATGAGGAAAAGCTTCTCTAACTTTTTCTCTTACGTTCATAACTCCACGCACATCGATTCTCCAGATTACATCTCGTCCAGAAGCCAAAGCTTCATGCACATGCTTCTTTTGACCACCTCTGTAGTGACCTCTATACTCTACCCATTCAAAAAAAGCGTCTTCAGCTATTAGTTTTTCAAATTCTTCACGACTTACAAAATGATAATCAAATCCATCTTTTTCATCGTCTCTTTTTGGACGACTATTAGTAGTCACCAACTTCTCCATTTTTGGATATTTTTCTAGAAGCTTTATCATGACAGTATCTTTGCCTACTCCAGATGGACCAGATAACACAAGTAAAACGCCACGAGACTCTTGTCTGGATAGTTCGCTTGACACATCTTCTGGCATTTGATCTGGCATCGTGAAAGAAGTATAGCATAAAGTCGTATATAATAGAGTCCATGAAACAAATCTCTTTTCTCTCCCTTCTACAGTCCAAGCTTCAAAAAAAGACCTTGCCTCCCAAATACTCAAATCAAACCATCGGCATCGTCATTCTTTTTACTATCGCAATTATTATTGGCTTATTTTTCTTTCTCAAAGATCTTCCTTCGCCAGCAAATCTAGGCAAACCCAACTCCTACCCCATCTCCACCAAAATACTCGATAGAAACGGTGAATTGCTCTATGAGATCTACGACGATCAAAACAGAACTCCTATCAAAATCGCTGATCTACCAGAATACGTCAAAGAAGCCACTATCTCTATAGAAGACAAAAACTTCTTCAAACATCACGGCTTTGACACTGGTGGAATCTTACGCGCAGCCTGGAAAACACTCACGGGCCAACGTCTCGAGGGTGGCTCTACTATCACTCAGCAACTAGTCAAAGTAGCTCTGCTTACCCCAGAACGCACCATTTCTCGCAAGATTAAAGAGGCTATTTTAACCGTAGCCACAGAGGTCTTGTATAGTAAAAATCAAATTCTAGAAATGTATCTAAACCATATCCCCTACGGTGGCACTGCCTACGGCATCGAAGCTGCCGCCCACCGTTTCTTCAACAAAGATGCCAAAGATTTGACCATAGCCGAAGCCTCTCTCCTAGCTGGTCTTCCTCAAGCTCCGTCAAAATATTCCCCTCTTGCAAATCCAGACTCTGCCAAGTCCCGTCAAAGCTTGGTATTAGATCGTATGGTGCAAGACAAATATATTACAGATGAACAGGCAAAAACCGCGTCGTCTGAAGAACTCAAGTTTGCCGACTCTGGTACAGATATTCGCGCTCCTCATTTTGTCATGTATGTGCGTCAACTACTTGAAGAAACCTATGGTATTCAGCGCCTTGAACAAGGCGGTCTCCGCGTCACCACTACTCTAGATCTCAAACTCCAAGATGTCGCTCAAGCTACTTTGTCAGCCGAACTCGTATCGCTTAAAAAACTCAAAATCAGCAATGGCGCTGGTTTGATTACCAATCCAGGTACTGGAGAGATCCTCACTATGATTGGTTCTAAAGATTATTTTTCAACAGACATAGATGGCAAGGTAAACGTCACTACTCGTCTTAGACAGCCAGGTAGTTCTATCAAGCCTCTAAACTATGCGCTTGGTTTAGAAACAAAAGTCATCACCCCTTCCACCATGCTCTTAGATACTCCCATCTGTTTTGATCAGATCAATCAAGCTGACTACTGCCCCAAAAACTACGACAATACTTTTAGAGGTTTGACTCAAATCCGTTTTGCCCTAGGAAATTCATACAACATCGCCGCTGTTAAAGTTTTGGCTCTCAACTCCCTCGAAGGATTCATTAGCTTTGGTCGCAAGATGGGCATCACCACCTGGAATGATCCATCTCGCTATGGACTCTCCATCACTCTAGGTGGCGGCGAAGTCATGATGACAGACATGGCCACGTCATTTGGTGTGTTTGCCAACCAAGGTATCAAAGTCCCCCTACATGCCATTCTCAAAGTGCAGGACAATATGGGCAATACTCTAGAAGAATACAATCCAGAAGATGGTAAAAGAAATGGTGAAAAAGTCCTCTCAGAAGAAACTTCATTTCTTATTTCTCATATCTTATCCGACAACAACGCCCGCTCTGCAGCATTTGGTACAAATTCTGTCTTAAATGTTCCAGGCAAAACTGTCTCAGTCAAAACTGGCACCACCAACAACTTGCGTGACAACTGGACTATTGGCTACACCCCAAATCTCTTGATTGCCACTTGGGTAGGCAACAACGATAGTTCGCCCATGAGTTATGTGGCCTCAGGTGTCACGGGAGCTTCCCCTATCTGGCAAAAAATCATGAAATACGCGCTCCGTGATGTCAAAACTCCTGGGCTAGAAAAACCAGACGGTATCGAAGGAGCCAGTGTCTGTAGCAATTCTGGTACTCTTCCAAACCCAGATTCTCCCTGCGAAACTAGGTATGAATACTTTATTAAAGGTACCGTGCCCACCCAAAGTGGTATTAGCAAGCGCGAACTATTTGTAAACAAAACTACTCATCATCCACCAAACAATGAAAGTGAGTTTACAGATGTAGAGCCGCGCGAACAAACTGTCGCCAGCGATCCCTTTATCAAAGATTACTGTATCGACTGTGAGCCCTACCCTGAGGGTTACCAGGAACCTCCAATCACAATACCTGCCACGCAATGAAAAAATTATTTATATTCTTGGGTTTCTCGCTTGTAGCTTTCGCACTTTACGTCACCTTTTTTGCCCCCTCATCAGAACTCTATTCACCCCTCTCATCGGCTCCACCACAGGAAAACCAGATTACTGGAAAACAGGAGTACCTAATTCTCGGCTTCGCCCCCTACTGGAATCTCAAAAAATTATCCACTGAGTCTTTAACTTCAATTACTCATTTTGCCTATTTTCACTTACTCTTAAATGGCGATGGAACTGTCTATAAAAAAACTAATAGACGCGAAGAAGATCCTGGGTTTACCAACTACAAAAGACTCCTTGCAGGCACGGTAAGTAGAGGAGATAAACCTCTCATCATCACTGTCATGCCAGAAAGCCAAACTGCCCTCTCACAATCTATTGCAAGTTCATCATCTCGCGAAAAAACTATAAATACGCTTCTAAATATCTTGTCCGAAAGTAAAGCAGCGGGGATCAACATAGATTACGAACCTCTAGGTGATATTTCAGAATCTACCAAGCAGAACTTTACCCTCTTTATCAAAGAATTGAATTTCAAACTTGATAAACTTGATAAACCTGAAATACTTTTAACTATTAGCATCTACGGCTCTGCCGGCAGCAAACCTCGCATTTGGGATTTAAAAGCGCTAGAGCCTTATACCAATTATTTTGTAGTTATGTCATATGACTACACCATGCCAGGGTCTAGCTCTGCAGGACCCAACTCCCCTCTACGTGGGTCAGGAGATCTATTTGAACATGATGTCATCAAAAATATTTCAGAAATTTCAAAACTAGTCAAAAGTGAAAAAATCTTACTTGGCATTCCTTTTTATGGATATCAGTGGAAGACGGTGGATGCTAGCAAATATTCACCAGTAGAATCCAAAGGTTCTACAGCCTCATTAGAAAAAATTGAAGAGATGCTAAGAGACAAAACTCTAGAACTAGTCTGGGACAGAAATACTTTGACCCCGTACGGCATAGCTAGTGAAAGCGGCCAAATCTCCCAAATCTATTTTGAAAATGCCACTTCTATGAAGCTAAAACTAGACTTTGTAAAGTCAACAAATTTAGGCGGCATTGCCATTTGGGCACTCGGTTACGAAGGTCAAAACAGTTGGGTCTGGCCTGTCATAAACACCCTAAACAAATAATCATCCAATACTCCTTGCCCCTTTTATGTGTTTACCCCTACAATAGTATTAATGCCAAAGTATGCAAAAAAATCACATTTTACAATCTCTAAATTCTTAATTTTACTTGGTAAACCAGCCTTTTTCCTGTTCACAATCATTGTAGTAGGATTTGTCAGCTACATTCACTTGCTCAAACTATTTGTACAACAATTTTTCCATGGTATTCAGACTGCAACGACCAATCTCAGAAAACTACGTGCCGTCAGAAGGTCTGACCTGCTAAGGAAAACTCGCCATAGCGAGTTGTTTAGTCGAACTCCCATACATTTTGGAGTGAGACCAGGTCAGATCTTATTGGTACTTATTCCTATCGCAATCAGCTACTCTTTTTATTCCTACATCCTCAAAGATCTCCCCAGTGTCCATGAGCTCAGCAGTACCACCCCTTCTTTAACCACCAAAATCTATGATCGAAATGGAGAGTTACTTTACGAAATCTACAAAGACGAAAACAGATCACTCATCGCTCTCTCGGATCTCCCGCCATATCTACTAGATGCCACCCTCGCCGCCGAAGACAAAAACTTCTACCATCACTTTGGCATCGATCCCGTGGGAATCTTGCGGGCAACACTCAACAACTTCCGCTGCAGCCTCTACCATGTACCCTGTTCCCTCCAGGGAGGCTCCACCATCACTCAGCAGCTCATCAAAAACACACTTCTTACTCCCGAAAAAACCCTAATCAGAAAAATTAAAGAACTAGTACTCGCGGTAGAGACAGAGCTCGCCTACTCCAAAGATGAAATTCTAGAAATGTATTTAAATCAAGTAGGATACGGCGGCACTGCCTACGGCATAGAGCAAGCTAGTCACCAATACTTTGGCAAGTCGGCTAGAGAATTATCTCTTTCAGAAAGCGCCATGCTTGCAGGTCTCCCCATCTCTCCAACTGCTTTGTCTCCCTATGGCACCAATCCATTTTTAGGCAAAATCAGACAACAACAAGTCCTAGAGAGCATGGTCGCTGCAAACATGATTTCAGAAAATGACAAACTAACTTCACTAGAACACCCCCTCATCTTTACTCCCCAAGCTATGAGCATCCGCGCCCCCCACTTTGTCATGTACATCAAAGATTTGCTTGTCAAAAAATATGGTGAAGCTACGGTAAATCGTGGAGGACTATCTGTGACCACTACTATAGATTTAAAATACCAGGATATTCTTCAAGCAGAAATCAATAATGAGCTAGCCAAACTAGAAAAATTGCATGTTCAAAATGGTGCTGGTCTCATCATAAGTCCCAAAACTGGCGAGATCTTGGCCATGGTGGGCTCTCATGATTTTTACGACTCAAAACATGATGGTCAGGTCAATGTAGTCTTGCAGCAAAGACAGCCTGGCAGTTCCATCAAACCTATCACTTACGCTCTTGCTCTATCCCAAGGTTTAAATCCAAATTCTGTAATTGATGATTCGCCCATCTGTTTTGTCTCCAAAGGTAGTCCCGATTACTGTCCCAAAAATTATGATGGTCGCTTCCATGGCTCTGTCACGGTCCGTCAAGCCCTAGCTAGTTCCTACAATATCCCAGCCGTCAAAATCCTAAATGGTTACGGGATCAGCAATATGATTAGTCTTGCCAGACAAATGGGCATCACGACCTGGGACGACACCTCCAGATATGGCCTTTCTCTAACTCTAGGTGGTGGTGAAGTGACCATGATGGACCTGGCTGGTGTCTATTCCGTCTTTGCAAATGGTGGTAAAAAAGTACCATTTAATTCAATCATTTCTATTAAAGATTCAAATAATCAATCATTATCTATGACCTATGACCTACAACCTACAACTCAAGTTTTAGATCCCTCCGTTGCCTATCAAATCAACTCCATTCTCTCAGATCCAGCGGCCCGCGCCCCAGCATTTGGTACAAACTCCATCCTCAACTTGCCAGGAAGCGGGGTCGCTGTCAAAACTGGTACTACCAACTCACTCAGGGACAACTGGACCTTTGGCTACACAGAAAACTTGCTCATCTCTACTTGGGTAGGCAACAACGACAATACTCCTATGTCTAGCGTCGCCTCAGGCATTACGGGTGCTTCCCCCATCTGGGCTAGAACCATGAAAACACTTTTAGGTGTGGGGCCGCGCCTCGCCTTTGCCACTCCTCAAAATCTAGTTAAAATAAATATTTCCTGCACCAAAATTCCAAAGTATGAATACTTTGTAAATGGAAATGTACCAAAAATCGATTGCACGCCAAAAACTGGAACTATTTTAGAAACTGCTGCAGCTACTTCACAATAATCGTACTCTGGCGTATCTCTAGCGAAGCTGCAGGTGTACTGGGTTCATTTTTCATTTCTCCAGAGATCCAAAGCAAAAAGCCCACAAACATCACAAGCCCAAACAGGATGAGTCCTCCCCATCTTGCAACTTTATCTTTTTTCTTGGCATTTTTCCTTTTCTCAGCACCTTCTTTCTGCTTCTTCTTCTTTTTATCTTTTTCACTCAGTTCTACTTCCTCCTCCTCAATCTCTTCTATTTCCTCAGATACATCTCGCTTCTTCCTCATTTCATCTCCTCCACTTTCGCAACTATGACCTGAGCCACCTGGTCTATTGTCATCCCAGTGGTATCTAGTATCCATGCATTCTTGGCTTTTTTAAGTGGTGCTATGGTACGCTCACTATCTCTTTTGTCTCGCTCTACTAGTTGGTCATAAACTGCCTGGTAAGTTACATCTTCTCCTCTTGACATAAGCTCTCTATGTCGGCGCATCGCTCGCTCTTTGGGATCAGCATCCATATAAATCTTGAGATCTGCATCAGGCAGCACCACGGTCGTGATCTCTCTCCCTTCCATTACCACATTTTGTGTTTTACCTATTTCTCTAGCTAGCGGAGTGATATAGTCCCTAACTCCGCTATACTGTGTGATCACAGACACACCACTAGATATCTCTTCCGTCCTTATCTGCCACGACACATCTTCACCATTTAGCTTAACCGTACACAGTCTGCCATCCTTTTCTGTTTCAGACGGTATCGACAACTCTACTTTTGGCGAGCTCTCTTCAAGTAGCTTTGCTATTTTTTGTTCATCGCTAAATTCAATATTATTTTGTTTTGTATACAAAGCTAGGCATCTATACATAGCTCCAGTGTCTACGTAAAGATATCCTAGGCGTGCCGCCACCATCTTGGCAGTCGTACCCTTCCCAGCCGCCACGGGGCCGTCTATTGCTATTTGAAATGTTTTTTCCATAACCCAAATATCGTACCACATCTAGTAAGCAGTCGTTTATTTCACATGTCTGTTCAACAAATTATAGTTGAAGAGGTAAATTTTTTCGACATACGAGCATTCGGTCAAGATTAACTTGCGCGACGCGAAGCAGACAAGCAAGGAAATCATGAAAGAAGCGCAATCCGGAGATAAAAATTTATCTCGTCAACCAATATCAATTTTCGTTCGACAGACAAGTAGTGATATAGTGGAATCAATGCTCAAACGTGAATCATTTAAAGTCGCTATCTTTGGCCTCGGTCATGTCGGTGTCACCACCGCCTACGCCCTATTACTCAAAGGTCTCACCACCGAACTAGTTCTATTCTCTCGTGATATCAAAAAAGCCGAAGGAGAAAAAGCAGATCTCGAACATGGCCTCCCTTTTTATCCTCGCACCACTATCACCGCTACTTCAAATTATGAAGATCTATCAGAAACCGATCTAGTTATATTCACTGCCGGCCTAGGTCAAAAGCCCGGCCAAACTAGATTAGATCTGACCAAAGGAAACGTAGACATCTTAAAGTCCACTATTCCCAAGATCGTCAAGCATGCGCCTCGCACCCTCATCCTCATGGTCACAAATCCGCTGGACATCATGACCTACCAGGCTACAGAGCTTGCAGGTCTTCCAGCAGGCCGAGTCTTTGGTTCTGGCACTCTCCTAGATACTGCCAGATTTAGATTACATTTATCCAAAAATATTAGTATCAATTCAACCAGTATTCATGCCTATATCTTGGGTGAGCACGGCGATTCATCTTTTGCCCCTATGAGCATGGCTACAATAGGTGGCAAGCCACTCATCTCTTTCCCTGAAATGTCATATGATCACATTAAATGGGCATTAGAACAAACCAAAAAAGATGCCTACAAAATCATCTCAGGTAAAGGCGCTACCTATTACGGTATCGCGACAGTCGTTAGCTCTATTGTAGAATCTGTCGCCAGGGATAGTAAAAAAATCATGCCATTATCTTCTGTGCTCACCGGGCAGTATGGACTAAAAAATCTCGCGCTATCTCTTCCCTCCATCCTAGGCCGCAGCGGCGTCGAAACCGTCATAGATCTCCCCCTCTCTCTTGAAGAACTAGCAGATCTCAACAACTCCGCTTCCGTCCTCAAATCCTACCTCGACAAAATTTAATATATTATCTATTTATCTCACCCAGTTTCAGTAGTCCCTTTTTCGCGCCAATATATTTGAGCACACTAGTTGCATTCTTTATTCCCCACTGGACCGCCTGATCATAGGATTTGCCGTATAGTACCCCTGCCACCATTCCTGACGCAAATGCATCTCCAGCTCCAGTTGTATCTACCACTTTCTTTACTTTTTCTCCGTCAAAAAAACTAACCTTTTGGTTTATACATACCTTTCCGCCCCTTGCCCCGTCTGTTATGACCGTGACATAAGCTCCAGGCACTGCCTGATTGCTCTTCCATAGCTCATCATTTGCATAGTCTATTCCCCACAAGTCCTTTGCCTCATCACGGTTTATAAAAAGTATCTCTACTTGGGATAGTAATTTAGTTAATTTATCTTTGTGAGCAATTTCTTTCAGTCCTGGATTCAGTGACACTCGTACTTTATTTGCTTTAGCCCAGTCTAGGATATTTTTAAGCATGTCTATATTCCCACCAAGACTAGAGATATGTACCCACCTAGTTTCTATCTCAGACAGTGGCACATCTTGCTTGGTCAGCATCGCCGCCGCTCCCCTATGCACCATGATACTTCGACCTCCATCATCCGCTATCAGTACCACAGACACGGCCGTAGTTTCGTCTTCTTCTTGTACTAAAAATCTCGTATCTACTTGTGCTTCTTCTAAATCTCTTTGAATAAGTAACGATTGTGGATCATTCCCCATTTCAGCCACTGTTGCAGTATTTAATTCTTTTCTAGCAAAAGACACCGCACAGTTGGTAGCTCCTCCTCCAGAAACTATTGCAACTTCTTCCACCTCCATCTTGCCACCATATATCTCACACATCGCAATGCCCCCAGGGATATCGCTGGACTGCACTACCTTAAACTTATCACTCTTCATGAAAATATCTAGTACTGCGCTCCCTATAGTGACCACGTCATAATTACTCATTTATTTTTCTCCAACCATGCCGAAAGTTGTCCTGCGAGTTCTGGTGCTTTTACTTTAGCTGCTTCCCAAACGATGTTAATATCGACGTCCCAGTATTCATGTGACAATTTATTCCTCATTCCTATAATCTTCTTCCAGGGAATATCCTCAAATTTATCTTTAAATTCTTTGGTCAAATTTGCACAGGCTTCACCTATAATCTCAAGCTCTCTTACGACCGCATCATATGTTTTTCTATCATTTTTAACTCTTATTTTTGTGTACCCCTTTAAATGATTTTCTAAATATCCAACCGATTCAATAATATGTTTTACAAACACTTCTGGGACTTTATTCATAAATGACTCTCAAATCATCTTGAATATAGGGTTTTACATGTTTACTTAATCCAGATTTTGTTATTAGGTCAATTTTGCGTTCAAACAACTTCTCCAACATTTCCTCTAAATCAAAATATCCATCAAAGGTAATTGGTTTATGAAAATCTACTAGTATGTCTACATCGCTCGTCTTTCTTGTTTCTCCCCTCGCAAAAGAACCAAAAATCGCCAAATATTTAATCCCCATCTTTTTTGCAATAGGCTTGATCTTTGTCTGGTATTTTTTTAAATCTTTCGGATTCATGCCTATAGTCTATCACAACTCACTCATGAAACCAGTCTACCACAGCTTTTTTCAAACTTGCCAGGTCTAACCCTACTTTGCTATACACATCTTCGTATGTCCCAGAGTATCCAAACCTATTCTTTATCCCAATTCTCTTTATCAGTATCGGATACTTTTCGCTCATCATCTCAGTAATCGCACTTCCCATCCCACCAGCAATTTGATGATCCTCTATAGTGATGAGTTTCCCTGTTTTTTTGACACTTTTCTCAATGGTGTCATAGTCTAATGGTTTAATACTAGATACATTTATTACTTCTATGTCAATGTTTTCCTTCGCCAGCTCCTCAGCCACCATCAAGCTATCATAAACCTGGATTCCGCACGCACAAATAGTCAGGTCTTTTCCTTCACGATACACATAAGCCTTGCCTATCTCAAAGTCATTTTCAATCGTAAAAACCGGCGTATCTGGTCTGCTGGTTCTTAGATATACCGGCCCTTTGTGGTTATAGGCGGCTTGTACCATATGTCTAGCTTGATTGGCATCAGCTGGTGCAAGCACAATCATGTTTGGCAGTACGCGCATGATCGCAATATCTTCTGTCCCCTGATGACTTGGACCATTCATCCCAGATGATACACCAGCATGAGATCCAATTATTTTTACATTTGCATTTGATAAACACACAGACACCCTCACCTGCTCCCAGCTGCGTCCTGGGCTAAAAGTCGCATACGACGCAGCAAACGGTACGTAACCGGTATCTGCGAGCCCAGCAGCTACTCCTATCATATTTTGCTCAGCTACCCCTGTATCAAAAAATCTTTCAGGATACTTGTCTGCAAACTCTCTCACCCTCACCGATTCCGCTAGATCAGCGGTCAGTACCACCACATCGTCACATGTCTCCCCTAGCTCTATTAGCCCCTCTCCCATCCCAGTGCGTATAGCTAGTTTTTTTGCTTGCTTCCATTCTGACATCACTAGTTTGTAGTCAATCATTGGAGCTCCTTTAAAGCCTTTTGTAGTTCTTCATCACTTGGCACTTTATCATGCCATTTAGGATCATTTTCCATAAAAGACACACCCTTCCCCCCGGTCGTATTAGCTATGATTATGGCAGGAGATCCAGCTACTTTTTTAGCCATGGTTATAGCATGAAGCACTTCGCTTGCTTCATTCCCATTCACCTCATAGACAGTAAGCCCAAAAGATTCTAGTCGTCCTGCCACAGACCCATATGTAGCCAGTTGACTCACATAATTTTCTATCTGAATGCGGTTACGATCCAGGATAAAAATCAAATTATCTAGCTGCCTGCGTACGCCAAAGTTAAAGGCTTCCCATACTTGCCCCTCTTGCATCTCCCCATCCGAAAGTACACAGTACACTCTAGGAGTTTCAGCTTGTGGCAGATATCCGTACTTCATTTTTAGTCCCAGTGCCATACCCGTAGCTACAGACACTCCTTGTCCCAAAGGACCAGATGATACTTCAATTCCAGGAGTTAAATTCTTTTCTGGGTGTCCAGGAAGCCTAGAACCCAGTTTCATAAATGTCATAAGTTCACTAGTGGGGAAATGTCCAGATCTAGCCAGTGCACTATATTGAATCGGACAATAATGACCACAAGACAATACAATCTTGTCTTTTGTTAAGTCAAGTAGTCCAGAAAAATATAATGT
>CAJAUT010000033.1 GCA_903945195.1 uncultured bacterium | reverse complement strand
TCCACTTCGCTATATTCGCCAGTCTCTTTGCCTGCCTTACCTATAGCTCCAACTAGCTTCTCCAGTTCAAACTCCACTTCTCGCCCGTCTCGTTTAATGATTTTTTTTATCCGCATACGCTGTACCCACAATCAATACACTTAGAGCATCCATCTTGTTTATGCAGTTTCCCACCACACTCGGGACAAACTAAATCATCTTTCTGGTCCACCGATTCTCTGAAACTCTGATTCTCTGAGTTTTCTGATTGTCCGACTGTCTGACCAACGCTGAGTACTTGATCATCTTTACTTCCATCACGATATATTGTGACTCCCTTACACCCCATCTTCCACGCCATCATATATGTCTCTTTAACGTCATCTACTGTGGCATCATGACCAAAGTTTACGGTCTTTGAAATACTGTTATCAAAATATTTCTGCCACGCAGCCTGGATCTTTACGTGCCATTCCGGTTTGATCTGATGAGTAGTCACAAATAGTTTTTTCTCTTCGGCTGTTAAACCTGAATAGTCGCCATTTGCCACCTGCTCTAGCACTTCTTTTCTTTTGCCAATATACTCTTCAAATACTGGATCAACCATATACATCTCTTTAGTCGAATGATTAGATTTATCATCTTCATAAAAAGTGCGGCGCTTAGTCACCAGTGAAAATACGGGCTCTATCCCACTACTTGTATCGGCCAGGATCGAAATAGTACCCGTTGGGGCAATCATCGTCACTGCACAGTTTCGCATAGGCTGGCCTTTCGCTGGATAAATCGAAAGATCCCAGTTGTTGAAGTTGCCTCTGATCTCAGCTAGTTCTGCGCTCGCTTCCGCCGCATTATCGTATATAAACTTGGCAAGCTCTTTAGCCAGCTTTACCGCCTCACTACTGTTATATGGGATCCCCATCCGATACAGCACGTGGGCAAATCCCATCACTCCTAGTCCAATCCGTCTATTTCCATTTTTTACTGTCGCCTCAATCTCTGGCACGGGGTAAGCATTTACCTCAATCATATTGTCGAGAAATCTCACTCCGAGCTTGACCGTTTCTTTTAAATCATCCCAGTCAATCGTGTTGGATTTTAAATGTCGAGCTAAATCTATCGAAGTTAAATTGCATGATTCATAAGGAAACAGCGCTATCTCACCGCAATTATGTACCACAATTCCATTTGCAATAAAGGAATGTGTCTCGGGCTCAGTCAAGTCATAAACTGGCTCAACTCCAAGCTTTTCTATCTTTGTAATTGCATCATCCCATTTTGTTGAGTAATAATCCTTACTTCTCAACAACTCCACTTTGTCACTGTGCATATCAAACAAAAATCCGATCTCGTCAACAAACTTTATCACCACATCTTTTGAAATCTCTAGTTCCCACAAAGCCCCATCTGATCCATAGCGTTTTATTTCACCATTAGCATTCTTGTATTCTGGGAACAAGTTGATTCGCTCTCCCCTTGATCTGTCATAAATTCTAGCTTTAATACCCAGTTGAAGTAGAAGTAGTTGTACATCAGTTAACAAATCTCTAGATTTACTAGTTAGTCGCACATAAGCAGATTTATTCTTCACATATCCAACAGTCCCATCAGAAGAAAATAGCCCCTGCAAAAACCCAATCACCACGTCTTTAGGTGCTGTAAAAATACTATTTGGAACGCGCTTATATTCAGACCTTCTAGTCCCTACGCCAAGTCGTATAAAGTAATCCACCACAAACTTGCTACTAACAAATATTTGTCTGGTTCTCTCAGTCGCTTCGTGTGCTCTGGCCGATCCGCACCATTTTGAGAGTAATTCCAAAAAATAATCTCTAGCTTTTTCTTTACCTCTTCCAAAAGTTAAATTTAGATATGCTCCATGTTTTTCAGTTTCTTCTCGTATAAATCCATCCCCAACCAGCCACCCCAACAGTACTCCAAGTTTTTTGTTCCAATTTGTTGGAAGCTGAAACTGATAATTTCTCCCATTATCTCCAACTTTCTTATTATCCCATTCAAATAAAAATTTAGAGGCTTTCTCAAATTCCCCCTGACCACTTTGGATCAATACTTTATCTCCTACTCTCAAGAGTTCCACCACTTTCCAGCCATCAATAGTCATTATCTTATGATCTGCTGTCGCTTTTACGCTATACCCACTCTTTGTTTCGATCTTATATACTTGTTTATCACCAGTTTTAATTACTTTAGTTGTTTTCTTTGTTTCAATTTTCTGCCCACCTATTACTCTAGTATCCACAATTACTGAGACTTCGCCTCTATTGATCAACTGATCAATTCTCTCCCACCCTTTGTCAGTTGCCACCATCGTGTCACCTGTCACGCAAGGATTTGTGGCGTCTAGCTTGCCAAAGTTGGGGACTGTGTTGCCCCTTTCTGTATTATCAAGAAACATAAGTCCTGGGTCACCACTTTTCCACGCTTGCTCAGCTATTTTATTAAACAAAGTCTTGGCTTTAAGTCTTTTGATCACTTCTCCATTTCTTGGATTTATCAAATTCCAGTATTTATCATCCTCAACTGCCTGCATAAAAGCATCAGTCACCCCCACAGACACATTAAAGTTTTTGATGGTGCCGTCCTGGTCTTTTAAATCTATAAACTCTTCAATGTCAGGGTGGTCTGCATTTAATATGCCAATATTGGCACCCTGTCTCTTGGCTCCCTGAAGTATTTGGGACAATGCAGCCGAGTAAGCTTTTAGGAAATCGACAGGACCAGAAGAAGCTCCTGGCACATTTTTTACCTTATCGCCGTGAGGACGTATTTTAGAAAAGTTAAATCCAGTCCCTCCATTGTTTTTATGTACCACAGCCGCATCCCCTAGGGTTTTAAAAATTTTACCTATCGAATCTTCAATTGGTAACACAAAACAAGATGATAGTTGCCCTGTTCCTCCTGGGTTTCCTGCTTCAAACATGGCTTTACCAGCACATACCATTTTAAGTGACACCATCCGCTCATAAAATTTGTTGGCTGTCTCCATCACTATCCCATTGCCTGCCCAGTTTACTTCTGGCTTGGCCATGTGGTATGCCACTCTCCACAACATCTCTCCCACAGTCTCTAAAGTCTTCCCCTCCATATCTGTCCGCAGATACCGTTTTTTAGCGACTTCAAGGCCATTTTTACTTAGTTTTGGTTCAATTATTTTTGGTTTTGTCATAAGCTTATTTATCGCACTTACTATACGCGCATGATGGGCAAGTTGAACACCCCTCCTCTATCCGCATTGGGGTCCCGCACTCAGGACAAAGCTGTTCCGATGTTACTTGTTTTTCCTGTTTAGTTTCATATGGTCCAGTCTTTTTCTCAAGTACTACTTGTTCGCGTGACCCTTCTACATAGACAGTCATGCCTTTAAGTCCTAGTTCCCATCCCAGTTGATAAGCGCCGGCCACTTCTTCGATTTTGGCATTTGAGGGGAAGTTGATTGTCTTACTGATCGAGTTGTCTATC
>CAJAUT010000032.1 GCA_903945195.1 uncultured bacterium | reverse complement strand
TTGATCTCAGATTTAACCTTATCAAACTCTGGTTTAAGAGCGGCTTGAATATCTAACTTAGCTTTATCAAACTCAGGTTTGAGAGCTCGTACGATCGACGTTAAATCGGTGGGTGTCAGCGCCATATTAATTTAATAATATCACAACTTTTTTTCAGTTTACTTATTTGTTGTACTTGGACTTGACCTGGAAGAGGATGTAGAGCCCGATGGCACCACCGATGATGAGCCCACCAATATCAAATCTAAATAGCTGTTGGACTAGTGAGAGGAGGGTGGAGTAAAACATGAGTCTCCAAGCACTCTCTTTGCGTTTGAAGAGCCCAGGAAGAGCTATGAGTTCTAGAGCTATCATGCCAAAAGCAAAAATGAGATTTAAGGTATAGCCAAAGCCCATGCCCATACCACCAAGGTAGCTAAATGGCAGTGCTAGGGCTGAGATGCCAAAAGCAGCGAGAATGAGAGGTAGAAGCATGATCATGGAGATGGCGGCAAACCAGGGAGCTAGTTTGACGATGATTTCTTTGACATTGTCTGGGAGGGCGGGGATACTCTTGGAGAGAACGATTTTTTCGATTTCTTTCTCTAGAGTGTTTACGTGTTCTGTAATGGGTGTTTGTTTATCGGTCATAAATAACCTCGATTAGAAATAATAATTAAAGTATAGCAGAACTAAAATATATTTATGGTGTAACTGGGATATCTAGTGGGCCGCCATCAATAGGTGAGGGAAGTGGAGAGGGAGCCGCGATCTGAGTCTCTGGATTTACCTCTACTATTGGAGTGGAAGTAGCACTAGGTTTGGCGGAAGCAACTGGCGTAGCCTTTGGAACTTTGGTTTTGATAGCTTCGAGTTCGCCATTGGCTTTGTTTAAATCTGGATTCTCTGGTCCTAGTAAGCTAATTGCTTTTTGCATGATTGTGGCAGAGTTTGCGTAATCCTTGACTGACTCTAGAAGTTTGGCTAGGTTGTAATAAGCATTGGCATAATCTGGCTTGAGCTGGATGGCAGTTTGAAACTCACTTTGAGCTCGACTATAAAAAGAGATTTGTTTGTCTTGGTCTTTGGATGCTTGGCCGAGTTGATACAAGAGACCACCATACTCTAACCTGAGAGAAGGATTGCCTGGATCTAGCTTGACTGCTTGAGCATAAGAATCTATGGCAAAGCCATCTGACCCATCGGCTACGTTGATAAGCTTTTGGTAGATGAAGCCTAGGTTTTGCCAGGCACCAGAATTGCTGGGACTCAAGCTGATCGCAGTTTTGCCTTCTCTGATAGCTTGAGACACTAGAGTAGTAATATTGGCACGTTCGGTATCTGAGAGAGATTCTTTTTGAGACAAGGCTGTAGCTAGGGAAAGATTGACCTGTGAGTATGTCAGGTGATATGAGGTCATGCTGGGGAGAAACTCTATAGCTCTGAGGTTGTGTTCATAAAGTGATTTGCCATCATTATTTTTAATTGCTATTTGGGCATTGCGCATGCTGGTTTCTGCCAGAACTACTTTGGAGGTGTAAAAAGATAGTAAGCCTACGACAATTAAGGTAATAAAACTAATGATAAGATGAGTAGGAGTATTGAGCGTCTGGACTTTGGCATCGCTTGAGGAAACTAAACCAAGAGCAGTGAAAAAAATCAAAAGAGTGGAAACCGAACCAGGGGCAAAAGTGAGCGTGATGAGCGAGACAAGTAAAACAAGCTTTAAGGCTACATGAATAGGATCTTTGACATGATCTGATTTGAAGGCAAGCAAGGGTAGTAAGATAAAAGAAAGTAAACCGATAATACCAGTAGTTGTCAGGATTTGCAGTACTTCTGAGGTGGAAGTGCTTGGGAGAGTATTCCAAAAACTTGTGGAATTTAAAAAGAGTGGTTTGACGCTATTGTAGAACAGGGGAAAATTGGACAAGCCTACGCCGAAAAAGAAAGATCTGGCAGATTTCATGGCGTCGAGGGCGATATTCCAGGAGGCTTTGAGTGGGAGTAGGTTTGTAGCTAGTTCTTGGCCTGGAACAATCAGAGCTCCAAGGGCAATAAGAGCAATGGTGTGGATAGTCGTAGATAGTGCAAATATAGATCTAGATTTGGTGGAATTGAGAGTCAGGTAAAGCGAGATGATAGTACCTATCAAAATAATTAGAAATGCACTCAGAGGAGAACCGGTGAGGAAAAATGCTCTAGATTGCATGTAAATAGGTATAGAGACTAGTTTGTATAAAAAGGTAACCTGAGCTAGCGAGTGAAGAGAGACAATAAAACTGCTGCCCAAAATCATGTAAATGACTGATTCTTTGAATTTGGTAGAGTTTTCCATGGAGATAAAGTATGCCCAAATACAAAGCGCCAGATAAAGACTGCCTGGACCAATGAGAGATTCGAGTCGATTGACGGGATTGATGAGGAGATTGATGACAATGGCAAAGGAGATCGCAATCAAGCCAGATTTTAGGGGAGTAGTGCTAAGCGAGATCGATTTTTTAGTAAAGCTAGAGTAGGCAAGATTGAGGAGAAGAAGTAGTATCGCGGCGATCAAAAAAATTTGTTTTGGGGTGCTAAAAAAATTGGAGGTGAAGGTCAGAAAAAGTAGGGGAGTGATAAACAGAGTGCCAAGAAAGATGTACTTTTGCATGATTTTTAGTATAGCGTACTACTGACTGCAAAGTACATAGTCAGAGTTTGTTGTAGTGTCATATGTGAGGGATTGTCCAACGCAGGTAGCAGAAGGGCATTTTAGTTTTGATTCGGCAATATCTGAATCTGAAGAATTTGAAAGATTGACCTTGATTCTATAGTCATCGCCAGAATTGCACTGGTAATATCTAAACTCGTAAAATGAGCCAGTTTTGGCAAATTTGCTGAGAAATTCGATGTTGTCGGCGGTAAATGAAGTACCGCAACTAGAGGTGCCTCCTGTGCCACACCCAAAGATGGTAAGACCGTTGGTGGAGGCTGGATATTTGTGGTACTGCACATAATAAGATTGCAGGGCGGTCTTGAGTTGATTTAGGTTCGATTTTTTCTGATTATCTTGGGCTCTTTGACGTGCTCCTAGTAAATTGGAAGAGATAAGTGCAAGGAGTATCCCCATGATTACAACTACAATGAGGAGTTCGATGAGGGTAAAGCCAGTTTTTTTAATCATCTTGCGCATAGTCCATATGAGGGAACAGAATCACAGTAGTTGTTGCAGTTGGAGTCTGACGGCCAAGTGATGGCACAGCCTGCAGCAATGGCGTTGGCATTGGTACCATAGTTGTTGCAGTTTCTACTTGGATCACATGCTAGTGCTCCTGGAATAGTAGAGGGTAATGGACCAAGTGATGGAGTGGGAGTAGGAGTGGGGGTAGCTCCTATGCTCCCTGATCCGATGTTTTCACTTGCGACGGCGACATTTGTAGAGGCGACCCCGTAGTTGTGTCCACGAGATCCAACTTGGGTAATGCACTCGGTTTCGTAGCCACAATATTCGCTTGGATCACTACATCCCAATGTTTGGATAATGGGGTCTGTTGTGTTTTCAAAAGTAGCAAGGACGCGAAAGTTTTGACCAATTGGGGCATCTGCGTCGTAAATATAGCAATAGGGGAGTTTGGTTTTGGGGTCGCAAGGAATATGTGCAAGATAAGGGGAAAGTAGATCTGAGTCGCAAGATAGCTTGGCTAGGTTTGGATATTGATTTTTGTCGCCATAGTAATCTTCCATGGCGATCTTGATCCGATCTAGATCGGCTTTGCGTTTGCCATCGCGAGATTTACCCAGATTGGCATTTAAACCAAAGATGACCATGATGACCAGGATGGCTATGATGGCTATAACTATAAGTAGCTCTATGAGAGTGAAACCGCGTCTTTTGTACATAAGATAATTAAAGCACATCCGAATGAATATTTATTTAAACTAAAATTTTATTAAAACATTTAAGATATTACTTTGATCATCAGTCCAAGCTTTTTTTAAAATATTGGTCATTGAGGCTTTTTCAAAAGGTAGGGGATCTAGTCCAGGCACTTGTCTGGTGAGAAAAAACCAATTAGCCTCTTCATCTTTTTTGACATAAGAATTTAATCCTAGTTCTTTGCCAGTTGCGGCAAGGACCCGTGCTAAATCATAATAATAATTTGAAATATGAAAAGCCAACACTCCTTTTGTAGAGAGGTGTTCTAGGTATAGTTCTATGGCCTCTTTGGTGACTAAATGTATGGGTATTGAGTCATCATAAAATGCGTCGACAACTAAAATATCAAAGTCCTGCAGCTGGTTATTGGCTTTTTCAGATTTTAAATTCAAGCGCGCATCTCCTTTGATTACATCTGTTTTACCACCTCGCAATTTACAATCTTGTAAGTAGTTAAAATAGTTGTTGGCGATATTTATTATTGCTGGATTGATTTCGTAAAATCTAAAATAATCTCCTGTTTCACAATAGGCTGCAATAGTTCCAACCCCTAACCCTACAAGTCCTACGCTCATTGGATTGGTATTGAATATCTGTTTTTGATTTTTAAATAACAATCCTATTCCAGTAGCTCTGGCATAGTAGCTAGTAGGTTCAATTTGTTTGCTAGGACTCATTTCTTGAAAGCCGTGAATTATGGAGCCATTGTACAGTGTCCTGATGGTATATCTATCTATATCCTGGGTTACTTCAATACTAGCCATCCCGTAGAAATTCCTCTCTGTAAAAGTTATAAAATTATGTCCAAGAAATTTTCGCGAATAGGTACGATACAGTAAAATAATAGTAATTGAAAATAGAGTTATAAAAAATATTTTATAGAGATATTTCTTGGTTTTTGTTTGCATGACGATTGTCATTGTGATCACGAGTGCTAGTAGTATGGAAAGGGGTATTTCCCAAAAATCTTTGAATAACAACGGGGCAACAATGGAGGATATAAGTGCTGCCGCAATGCCACCAAACCCAGTTGTCAGATAGTATTTTGTTAGTTTGTCGATACTTGGTCTGGTCGTATATATTTTGTTGTTGAAAAGTATACCCGCAGAAAATAAAATGCTCAAACTAGTGATCAACTGAATTAAGTTTCTATCAAAATTTCTAAAATAACTAGTTTGTGCTAATGCAAAAACACTGGTAGCGACAAAAATACAAACCGCTAATATATCTCTTTGATATTTTTTTAGATTTGTAAATCCTAAAATATATGAAAGTAAATATAGAGCCAGTGGGACTATCCAGATGAGAGGAGCTGCTGCTCTATTGAGAGTCAGAAAGGTTGTAAATGATAAAAGTAAGAAATTTATGCTAAATGATAGGCTAAACCAGCCAAATATAGATCGTCTATTGATATTGTGAGTGCTTTTGTCTACCAAAACTGCATCTGAGCTTGATACTTTGCGATACTTAAAAAGTATGACTATTAATAAGCAACAAATCACTAGATAGACAATCTTCCAAGCTGTTTGTTGAGCAAGGAGTCCGAGATTTGGCTCTATGATAAAAGGGTAGGAAAGCAAGCCTATCAAAGCTCCCAGATTTGAAAGTCTGTATAAGAAGTATGGTTCTGACGTTTCATCTTTTTGTTGATACCACTTTTGAAGTAGGATCGAAGTTGTAGATAGTACAAAAAAAGGGAAGCCAATTTTTACAATTGTTAGGATAAAGATTCTAAAGAAAGGATCGCTGATGTTGTACCAATTGCTCGCCTGGTACATATATCCAAAAAATATAGTTATCAATGATAGTAGTAGGACAGCAAGGTGAATATATTGTTGGTGTTTAAATTTTAGCTTGGTTATAAAGTGAGCATATATATAACCTGCAAGTAGAAGGATATTGAAAAGACAGATCAGCACTATCCAAACAATTGATGCTCCCCCAAATTCTGGTAATAATAGTTTGCCTATCAAAGGTTCTAGCGCAAATAATAAGAATGATGAGATAGCTACTGTGAAGGAAAAAATGAGTTTGCGCATGGCTAGTTGCAGGCCTGGTAACCTGCAGCTCCTAAAGCATACCAATTGCCAAACAGTGTACAACCGTTATCGTACCAGCCTGAATATGCTCCTGCTTCGTTGCCGTATCCTGCACAACCTACAACTGAACCGCAGAAATAGGCTGTACTTGCAGAGTTGCAAGCGCCAGACGTCTTATTTGGTCTGTAAACTAGCATAGAAGCTGTAGTGTAGTAATAGGGTTGTGTTTGAGTGCCTGCACCACCACCTGCACTACAATCCCAGTCATAACTTTGGGCACCACCAGAATTTGTAAAAGTTGTAGTAAACCCAGAAGCTTGGCCAGGATGTGCATCATAAACATTTGGCCCACAGTCTGTATTGTTGTCTACGTATCCTCCGGTAGGGCAGATGCTGACACCAGCCCCAGCACCATAACCATCACCATCTGTGTCTGCGTACCTAGTGGCAATAGTACAACAACTATTTGCAGTATTGTAGAGAGATTCACTACAGTCGGCTTGTGCGAGTGTAGTCAAGAGATATTTGCGCCTACCGTTTACGGGTGCTGACCCAAAGTATAGTTTGTTGTCTGATGTGTATCCGTCGGCATCTGCGTCGATTGCCCATACGGGAGTATTTAGTTTGATTATTCCTCCAGTTGCAATGGCTAGAGAGCCTCCTGTTAAAGTCATGCTTCCTGTGACTAGAGTCTCGTTGGAATTGAGGGTAAAAATGCCAGATTTTAGTTCGAAATTGGCGGTATTTGTAACTCCCGATCCTGCGTCGATGCCGATCACATATCTAGCTGGAGTATTACCATCTATGTATTTGTTGACGGCTGTAGTATTTGCGGAGTTGATGAAAGAACCAGAAATAGGGACATATCCACCATTGTCTGCACCAACAGGACTAAAACTGGTTTCTAGATTGTTGCCATTTTTGGCTTTGACGCAGAATATAAACTGAGTCTCTGTGGTTAAGCCTGAGATGGAAACAGTTCCCCAGGTAGCGTCGCTTTGCCAGACAGCTGTGGCACCATTGCCCGTACCATTTGCAGCTATGTATGCTCCACCAGTCCCATCACAAGTAGTGCCTGTTGCTTTGTATATCGCCATCAGTGTACCCGCTGGATTTGTACCTGGATCTGGATTGACTAATACGGTAGTGGAAGTGCGAGTATTTACAACTGGAGCATTTGGAGCTACGGCTAGAGTGTAGGTAGCGGTAGTACCACTACTAATACTAGTTGAAGACGCATTGTAGGTGCCAATTTTCCTGGTGTACTGAGTGTTTGGGGTGAGCCCTGTTTCGTCACAGTATCCTAGATTTGTGGTGGGACAGGTAACTAGTAAATTGCTGTTTGAGTCGTAGATTTTGAAGCCAATTTCTTCGGCTGAGTTGTCGGTAAAAACCCAGCGAATGGAGGTGGAAGATAGTGGGACAGGGGTGCCAAGAGAGGGGGCAAAAAGAGCATTTGTCTGGATATCGTCGAAATAGAAACTAGCTCCACTGGTATCACTTGTAAATTTGAAGGCAAATTTGGTCACTGCATCTCTAGATGTGCCTGTAATACCAGTGAGATCCCAGCTCTTTTGTTCCCAGGTATTGGCAGAGTTTATGGTAATAGACTGGGTTTGCTCGGTGGCTGCTGCCTCACCAAAGCCAATAGTAGCGAAGGTACCGGTAACTGAGGAGCGTACCCAGTAGGTGAGATTGGCTGAGGTCGAGAGATCTTTGACTGTAGAAGTGCGGGTAACTGTATCGTTTATGGAAGTAGGAGTATTGGCTACCATATTGTCTATATAGAAAGTATTGGCTGCATCGGCGTTGACTATAGTAATGATGATTTGGTCTATGGCGTCTTTGTTGGCGTTTGTGACTGCTGAGAGATCTAGAGTAGCTGACTGGAAAGCATTGGCACCGGTGATGTTTGGAGTAATCTCTGTTGTGATACCACCTACATCATGAAGACCGACCTTGATATTGCTACCTGTTCTAGTGGATCTAATATCGAAGGTAACACTTGGTTTATCTGTCAGATTGAGAGGGGAGGCTATAGTGCGAGTCAAGGTTTTGTTTAAGCTGGAGGTTTGATTGGCGATAGCTTTGAGGGCGTAGGAGCCTTCGGTTTTGATGGTGTTTTCTGACATGACTTGAATATTTTTTGTGGAAGGATACCTTACAATAACTATTCCAGATCCGCCGGTACCACCAGTTCTTAAATCGGCTCTTTCGTAGCCTCCTGCTCCTCCTCCAGTATTTGGTACGCCGTTTGCAGCTCCTGCGGCACCATTACCTCCACCCAGAGAATAACCTGTTCCACCCCCACCTAGTCCTCCAGCA
>CAJAUT010000031.1 GCA_903945195.1 uncultured bacterium | reverse complement strand
ATATATAAGTTATAATAAGTTACAATAGATGAGACTTTGGAAGAAGCATCAAGAGAATTAGTAGAAATAATTGAAGTATATAGTTGTGAAAAATAGTTATAGTAGCTATTTGTATATATAAGGGTAAATATAATAGTAATCACAGCTGTTAATATGCCGGTTTTAAAAATTAAATTTCTATTAGCATTATCTATCGTAGATCTCTTGTAAAGTAGCGTTGTGCTGACTAGAGAATATATTAGAAGATTTACTACACCTTCTGATCTAGTAAGAATCAAACACAATCCAGCCATTAAACCAGAAAGGTAGTACATAGAATTATTATGTCTAACCAACTCTATCAAAGCCAAGGACATGCTTAATAAAAATATTGTATAGAAAGTTTCGACATAAGTAGTTCTAAAGATAATCAAAGTATAGTAATTAAATGCAATAAAAATATTTAGCAATATCCGATACTTGCCATCTATATAAAGAGACTCTGCGATACGATTAATAAGTAATAATAGTAATAATAATAGCAAGCATGTAGCTATTTTGACACCAGAAAGATATGAAGGCAATATGTAAAAATATGATAAATATAATGAATATAACGGTGGAAATTGATTAATAATTTTATTATCACTTAGTAAGTATCCGGGAAAGGTTAGTACATTTAAATACTCATGATCTACATCAAATCTTCCATTATTATGAATCCAAATTGAATGTTCATAGTATACACCTTGATCATGTCCTGCCTCTACCTTATATTCAGAAAAATAAATATAATTTAGCACAACTGAAGCCAAGGTAACTAGTATCACAATAATGTTCGATATACTTAGACTGTAAATGTGACCGTTTCTGAGTGTTCTAAATATATAAATAAACAACACTATTATCGAGATGAGGATCGTAAGGTATCCAGCATAATATATACCAATCAGAGTTAACCCAAAATTTATTATTAGTGTAGAAAATAATAACAAGATTATAGTTAAAATCATATTTACAATAGTTGGTTATACATGTTTATATATGTATCCACCATTTGCTTGGTGCTAAATTTTGCTAAATCATTTCTATTAAACCTATACTTTAAGCGAAGCTTATTTTTAATTTGATTTGCATTAATTTCAGGATCTATATCTATAAACATCCGCTCATCTGTAATAATCTCAGTTAATGAAGAATTATTTGAACATAAAACAGGAGTCCCACAGGATAGCGCCTCAACTACAGCATATCCAAAGCCTTCAAGTCTAGTTGGGAAAAGCAGTGCATCACATCTATTGTATTGATCAACTAATTCAGTTTCTGAGATTTTTCCCAAAGAAATCATATTTGGAGGAAAATCTGAACATTTTTTGGTGGTTCGTAATCCTGAAGTATAGTTCAGAACATACTGATCCCCTAGTTTTATCATTAGCTTCGGTAATAAATCACTACCTTTTCTATTAATCATATTTCCGACGTATAATAAGTGAATCTTTCCATCATTATATTTATTTATTTCTTTTCGAATGAAAGTATTACGATCAATGGAGTTATATATCATTTGAGAATTTTTATATTTAAACATTAACTTTAATGATTTGTCAGTATATTTACTTACAGATATCACTTTATCTGATGCTAACAGAGTAAAATACATATTTGGCAATAGCACTAGATAGTGGAAAAATTTCTGATATACACTAGTAAATCTCTGATAATATTTGTCAAAGACTAGATGATGAACAGTTGATACTAGTGGTTTTCGCTTAACTTTTAGAGCCCATCCAAACTCTATGTTAGTATGAATAATATCAGCATCTGTTGGACTTGATCTATTAAGTAATAGCAGTAACGGAAAGTACTGATAATAATGACTGAAGTACTGAAATTCAGATTCTATGCCAGCATTATGTAGCGCACGAGCTAGATGTTCAAAATACACATCATTACCAGAATTAGTTTTTATAAGTCTAAAGCATATTTTCATAAATTACTTCTTCAATATATTAATCATATAATACCCTCTTGTGCCATTGGGACTTTTCATATCCAAAGTTGCTATACTTCGCAGTATTAATTTAGTGTATTCGGGAAATAATGGCCAAATAAATCTTAATAAAAAATACATATTCAAATACCTTCTTGTGTTTAATTCAGAAATAATGTATTTTATGTCATTTATTTCCTTTAAATAGTTCAGAATATCGCTCCTCGATAATCCAGTATACTTTTCATGTCCCCATTTATTACTAACATAGTTAGTCATAAACGATGGAAATATTTTGATGTCTTTAGATGGAACAGTCAGGATTATTACTCCACCTTTTTTTGTAACTCTATGCAATTCTCTGAGAAATTTAACCTCCGTATGTGGTGGTATGTGTTCAATTACATCAAACGCAAAAACTTTATCAAACACATTGTCGCTAAGGGGTATATTTAACCCTGATCCTCTGACATATTTAATATCCGAATACTGTTTCACTATGTCCAAATCTAAACCCACCTTTCTCTTTGCAATTTGAGTAGAGAGCCAGTATCCATCAAAACAGCCGACATCCAGAACAACATCATTAGACATTGTCTTTATATTTAATTTTTTTAATAGCTCTGTACGAAAATACGTACCCATTCTAATCTTATTCATTAATTATCCTTACATACGATTTAAATATGCGACTCCAGGAAAAATTATCTTTATGGCTCGTAGAATGATTGCCTGAATTAGATGTTATATCCTTGATAACTCTAGAAGAGATATTGTGTACATTTTTTTGCTTGACAGGTTTAATTATTTCTAAATCTCCAATAGTTGTTATAATTTTACATCCGCTAGATAAACCTTCCATTATGGAGACTGGAGAACCCTCTCGGTCCCCATCTGATCCAGTTATCGATGGGGAGATAAATATGTCAGCTGTGGCAAAATACTTTGGCAGCTTTTTATGCTCAAGAGCTCCTACAAATACGATAGACTTTGACAAATTCAATTTTTCAGAGTGATTCTTTAACTCAGCTTCAAGTGGGCCTGACCCAACTATTAGTAATTTAGTCTTCGGAAATTTCTTTATTATCGCTGGCATCGCACCTATTAGGTATTTGACGCCTTTTTTTTCGACCAGCCTTCCCACAAAGAGCAAGAACGGGCCAGTAATCCCGTATTTCTTTTTCAGCTTTTCATCATATTTATTTGGGTTAAATAGTTTTGTATCTACACCCATTGGAACTACCTCGATCTTTGACTCAAGAATCGGGTTTATCTTCAGTACCTCAGATTTTATTGCGGAGCTCACCACGGTAATAGATTTGGCATTATCAAGCACTAGTTTCTTTAGTTTTATTAAAAATTTATTTTGAAGTCCAAATATGTCACCACCATGTGATGTCACCACGTATGGTGTCTTGTTGATTAATTTATTTATGTACGCCGCTAGCCCTTGTGGTAGTATCCAGTGAGCGTGGATCACATCAGGTTTTATTTCTCGTACTAGTTTAATAGTAGCTATGATTTCTGCAAGCATGAAAAAGGGGACTGTCAGATAATATAGTTTGTTGGCTTTGAGCGTAGGGAGCATCCCACCATTGCCTGCCAGCTTTTCAAATCGTTCAAAAAAATAGTGAAAGCGGTGGACCTTTAGTTTCCCCATAGTTTCAGTATCTTTTGCTCCAGGATAGTGGGGAGCTAACACTGTTTCGTCCATTTCTTTAGCTAGACCCTGTGACAGGTCATAGACGAAAGGTGGATTCGTATCATTTTTCCAGCGGGGAAAAGTAGAAGCTAGGACTAGCACTTTCTTCTTATTTGCTTTCGCCATACTTCCTCATTTTTTGGTTGAGCAGTATCTGCTCCATGATCTTGCGGTTACTAGCGATCAAATCAGACACGAGCCCTAGCACCCATACTTGGAATCCAGCTAGGAACATGACAGCTCCAAACAGGATCGACTGGATATGACCACTGCCATCACCTATAACCATAAAGTATAGGAAGCGAGTGAGGAATACGGTGCCTATCAGTATAAATATAGTGCCTAGGTGGAAAAATGTGCGTAGTGGCTCAAACATAGCAAATACGCGCACCATGGTAGAGCCACTCATCTTTATATGTTGAGTCATATTTTTAAAGAGTCGTGATTCGCGAGTCTTGGCATTTGTAGTCACAGGGATAGACACCACCTTTAGACCCTTTTTACCAGCTTGGATGATAGTCTCTGTACAGTAGGAGAATTCTGTGACCACATTTAGCTCCATCGCCGCTTCGCGGCTATAAGCGCGAAATCCAGAGACTGCATCAGGCACGCATACCCCAGCCAGCGAGCACACTACTTGTGATCCGAGCTTTTGTAGCCATTTCTTTAGTGGACTAAAGTGCTCTATCTTGCCTGTCTGCCTATCGGCTACCACTATATCGGCTTGTCCGCGCAGGATCGGAGCTATCAGTTTATCTATATCTTTTTGGGGGTACTGGTTATCACCGTCCGTATTTACTATCACGTCCGCACCCATGAGCAGGGCAGCATCCACTCCGTCGGTAAAAGATTTGGCCAGACCTCTAGTTTTGATATGTTTGACGATTCTAGTGACCCCAAGACTCTGTGCTACTTTGACAGTGTTGTCACTAGATCCATCATCCACCACCACTGTCTGTATGGAATCTATGCCTTTTATGGTCTTTGGGATCGAAGAAATGACGAGCGGTAAAGTACTCTCTTCATTTAAGCATGGTATAATGACGACTAATTGTTTCACTGGAGGATTATAGGGCTAATCCGATAAAGTTTCAAGACAGGATAAATGACATCGAAATGTCAAAAAACCTGTCAAGAACTCAAGGGGCAATAGTTATTTAATATAAAAAATCATTTGATTTAAAAAAATATAGGACATATAAAAATGACAAACAAACTAGCAAAAACCAGTTCTTCAATCGTTATCGCATCCCTCATAGTGTCAAATTTTGTCCCAACTGCACATGCAGGATACGGCACTTCTTCAACTAGCAACACCGCCGCTAGTGTAGTTTGTAACAATGAATCACCTGCCAAACCAGTCTTTGAATTTGTCCGCAAATCGGGCGCTAGTGAGATTGAGATCGGCTGGAACAAAGTAGAGCGCGCCAACAAATGGACAGTCGCCTACGGAATAGAAAAGGGTAAATACATCTACGGTGCCGCCGACTTTGGCGACGAAAATTCCCGCTCAACCAAGATCGCCATGCTCCCAGCAGGTACCTACTATATAGTAGTCAAAGCCAGCAACGGCTGCAAACCAGGAGAATTTTCCGACGAACGCAAAATGACAGTATTTAATGATGGTAGAGTACTAGGTGCCAAAACTTTCCGCTCATATGTCCCACGTGTCCTCGGCGACAAAGTAGAAGCAACTCCAGCTCCTAGTGTCGAGCCATCTAGCTCACCAGAGACTTTTGTTTTACCACAAGCTTCTTCAGCTCCAGTAGAGGGCAAACCTCTCAACTGGTTCCAGAGGCTCATCAAATTCATCTTTGGCTAAGCCGTCATCTTTGACACATTTTCGTCAAAAAACCCATCAAGCTTGAGGGGAATTTTGAGAGCAAAATATGCCTCATATGAAAAAATACATTTTTGGTTCCCTGGTTACTTTATTACTTTCTACATTTTCTCCATCATTGGCACTAGCCAAAGACTACTTTGTCTCAAATACAGGTAGCGACACAGCAGCAGGCACGCTAGCTGCTCCATTTAAAACCATCGACAGAGGAATTTTATTGGCATTGCCAGGAGATATCGTTTATGTTCGAGCAGGGACTTATCCAGCTTTTAATGTCAACAAATCAGGCACTTCTACTGCTTTAATTACAGTCTCAGGCTACAACAATGAGTATCCAAAGATTGTGGGTGGTGGCCCCACGATCAAAACATATCAGCGATCTTACGTAGTTATAAATGGATTTGAAGTTACAGGCTCCACTAGTGGTGGTGGTATACGGGCAGACCAAAGTAGCTATATCACTATCAGCAACAACAAGGTCCACGACAATTTTGGAGTCAGTCTAAATGGTATCCAGTTACTTCGCACTGCAAATAGCAAAGTATTAAACAATATTGTATACAACAATACTTCGTCTGGAATTACGAATTATGGTATTGAAGCTATCAACAATGAAATCGCTTACAACACTGTCTACAATCACACTCTTTCCACTGGCAATAGTGATGGTATTGGTTGCAATGGTGAAGCCATAAATTTAAACATTCATCACAACACTGTTTACGGCAATTCCGATGATGGCATAGATACATGGAGCTGTACTCACAATACTATTGCTTACAACATTGTGCACAACAATGGGGGTACAGGTGATGGCAATGGTATAAAGTCCGGTGGTCTGCCACTAGGAGGATACAATCTAGTCACTCATAATATTTCTTACAACAATTATTCAGACGGGATTACCGGCAATGGTAGTGGTGGCAATAAATTTATAAACAATGTTACTTATGGCAATGCCCACGATGGTATCGGCGATGGTTGGCGCAACAACTTCATTGACACGACTTCTTACATCAACAATATTTCTTTCAACAATGCTCGCTATGATGTCTCGATGAGCAGTGGCTATGTTGGTGTGTCTCACAATAATTTATGGGGCAAAGCTACTTGGAATTACAATGGCACCATGACATTGGCTCAATTTTATACCGCTTCCGGTTTTGACAATCCAAGCGCAGGATCATTATCTTCTATCACTGGCGATCCAATGTTTGTAAATCCAGCCTCAGCTGATTTTCATTTACAATCTATCTCTAAAGCCTGTACAGCTGGAGAAAATGGCTCATACCTAGGGGTATATCCATGCAGTACTATTGTTGTGCCATCGCCCACTCCTTCACCAGTCATCGATGCTACAGTGCCAGTAGTCACCATCACCTCGCCAAAAACTGACGCCACGGTCAAACGCAGTACCAAAGTGACGATCTCTGCTACCGCTACCGACAATGTAGGTATCACCAAACTAGAATATTATGTAAACAACTCTCTCAAATGTAGCTCTACCACGGTCAAATCATGTAGCTGGAGCGTACCATCATCAAGAGGAGTCACTTACACTATTTTAGTTAAAGCCTATGACAAGGCGGGCAATATGGGATCATCATTAATTACAGTTAAATCAGGGAGATAAATATGAAAAAAATATTACAAAATCTATCACTTCTATTTGTCTCTGTAATTGCTCTCTTGCTGCCACAACAGGTGTCAGCTTTTACTTTTGCTTCTTGGGGTGACGCTCAAGATGGTGGAGTACATTCATCAATTACCTCAAATCAGATAAGTACTATGAACCCAGCTTTTACTATCTTCAATGGCGACCTAATAAATGGTGGGTTTACCAAAGTAGATGCCGATTTGATGATTGCTCCCTTTAATGGAAATAGTAACAATGGTATTTATAATAAAACATTTCAAGTTAGAGGCAATCACGATATTATAACCTCATATCCAATTATCGATTGGAGCAACTATTTTAATTTTGCTGGGAAAGCTGCTGGAATAAGTGGAATCAAAAATTATCAAGAATTAGCTGGTGATCTTTCGTATTCATTTGATTATGAAAATTCGCGATTTCTTGGTCTAGATCTTCCAAATGGAGCCGATTATCTCACCACCGCTCAACTCACCTGGATCGATCAGCGACTAGCAAATGCAGAGAGTCTTGGACTCGTTCATGCATTTATATACTTTCATCATCCCATTTATTGTTTGGAAAGTGTCCATTGTACTTGTACTGCCGTCAACGATCCAAAATGTATCGGTAGCAACACCAATAAGTTAATTACTATAATAAACAATCATCCAATTGTGTCAGCTACTTTTCATGGCGATGAGCATCTTTTATCCAGAACACGCATTACTAGCACTAGAATTACTGGAGTCACTCACGAATTCGAACAGTTCGATACTAGTTCCGCTGGCGCTAGTCCATACAACTCCTATCTATATCCAAATCGCGTAGATGATGTAGATCTCACTAGTAATCAACGTGGTTTTTCGACAATCGAAGTAAACGGATCAGAATACACTGTTTATTTTTATAGGGTTGGTACTCTTTACCCTGTGTGGGCCAAAACCTTCAACAAGAATGGTACCGTAACTACACCAGTCACTTGGGATCCAAAAAATATTTTAATAGTTCAAAATTCAGATTGGAAATATCTTGATAATGGCTCTGATCAAGGGACTGCTTGGCGAGCAACTAGTTTTGCTGATTCTACGTGGAAGCAGGGCCCAGCCAAACTTGGTTTTAGTTCATCAAACTCTGGTTATGGTACGGTGATAAGTTATGGAGCTAACAGTGCCACAAAATATATTACTACTTATTTTCGTAAATCATTTACAGTTGCCAATCCTGCTGCTATAAATTCATTAAATTTGGGAGTTCTTCGCGATGATGGAGCGGTTGTTTATTTAAATGGCACCAAAATATATGAGACAAATATGCCGACATCAAACGTTAACTATCTTACCAAAGCAACCACAACCGTAAATGACGACGATACATATTTTCATACCACAGTTTCACCATCCCTTCTCGTTGCTGGTATCAATACTATTGCCGTAGAAGTCCATCAGGCAAGCCAAAGCAGTTCTGATTTAAGTCTAAATTTAGATCTAATTGCAAATTGGCCACCATCATCTACCACTACGCCCACGCCTACACCCACACCTATTCCTACGCCCACGCCTACACCCACACCCACACCTACACCCACTCCAGCTCCTACTACTCCTCCCGCCAGTTCAGTTTCCTGTCAGTCTGCCGCCATTCCCGCCTATTTCTATCCATCCTACCCAATTGCAGTAGGCAGTCACTGGGATAAAGTAATTTCTACTTTAAAACCCGGTGAAGTTATATTAGTCAATCCAAACAGTGGCCCTGGTAGTTCCAAGGATACAAATTATTCTCAGATGATCACCACTACTACTAGCAAGGGAATTATTAACATGGGCTATGTGTATACCGGATACGGTGCCAGAAGTTTAGTTACAGTCAAAACAGATATAGATAATTATTTTAACTGGTATGGAGTCAGTTCAATATTTTTAGACGAGGCTTCTACTGATATTGCCAAGTTGTCCTATTATCAGGAATTATTCAACTACATCAAGACTCGTGGTGGTCAAGTAATGATCAATCCAGGGACCATTCCTGCTGAGTCTTATGTCAATGTCGCTGATCAAATCATTATATTTGAAGATACATACTCAAATTATGCAAACCAAGTATTTCCAAGTTGGGTATTTAAATATCCTGCTACCAAATTTGTTCACTTAGTTCACAGTACCCTGAGCAATGATTTAGCAGCTGCAATAACCAAATCAAAAGCCAACAACGCCGGATATATTTATGTCACTGACGATATTATGTCAAATCCATGGGATACGATGCCTGCATATTGGTCTACTGAGGTATCTTTAAAATGTCCAGGAACTGTCGTTCCCACTCCCACACCATCACCTACTCCTACTCCAACTCCAACTCCCACACCCATCATCGACAAAACATCTCCAATCGTAAAGATCACAAGTCCAGTGTCTGGCGCTACTGTCACTCGCAGTCGCACTACAACCATCAAATCCACGGCCACCGACAATGTAGGGATCACGAAGCTAGAGTACTACGTAAATAATGTTCGCAAATGCAGCTCCACTACAGTCAAATCTTGTGCGTGGTCTGTACCCTCTGTTCGTAGTACAAGCTATACCATCCTAGTCAAAGCCTACGATCTAGCTGGCAATATCGGCACATCATCCATAATCGTCAAATCTAGTAGATAAAAATGAAAAAATATTTGTTATCAATATTTCTAGTTATATTTTCAGTATTTGCAGGAGCAAAAAATGTCGTAGCCAAAGAATATTTTGTCTCAAATACTGGTAGTGATACAGCGGTAGGTACAGTAGCTGCTCCTTTCAAATCTTTTGCTAAAGCCGTTTCAGCACTCAGCTCTGGGGATACTTTATATATTTATGGCGGAACATACACTGAAAAACTATCTGTTTCAAACATATATAGCGCTCTTTTGCCTATCACGATAAAACCAGTACTCAACCAGACTGTAGTGATATATGCCAATGGAAAAGATGCACCAGTTTCAATATTTGGTAGCTATATCAATTTGGAGGGATTAGAGATCAAAGGGAGTCTACCAGCAGTGGGCAATACTATATTGGACTGCGTGCTCATTAAAGGCAAAAATATCAACATAAACAAATTTAAAGTACACGAATGTTATCACTTTGGGATACGACTAGGAGGACAGAATATCGTTGTCGAAAATAGTGAGGTATTTGATAATGAAACAGAAAATATCAACGGTAAAAATACCACTGGTGGCTGGGGTAGTGGTATTAAAGGATCATCCGGTGCGTCAGGAAATATCATCCGCAACAATCATATTTATCACAATTGGGGAGAGGGTATTGCCATGACCATGTCAGGTTCTGCATCAATTATCAATAACCTTGTCTACGACAATTATTCAGTCAACATCTATATAGACAATTCTTTCGATATAGATGTATTAAAAAATATGACATATAGCACAAATCCTGCATATTTTCGCAGTGGAAATCCGGCTAATTGCATCACCATGGGAGAGGAAAATTACACAGGTTGGGGATATCAACTCAAAAATATCAAAATCATGAATAATATTATGTACCACTGCAAAAATGGAACTGGCTACACTTATTCCGAAGGCCAAAATGGTGGGATGGATTCTGTCACAATAGCCAACAACACAATTTGGGGTAGTACAGCTAGTGATCTAAGGATAATTAATCAACCATACAAAACAGGCAATTCTCTTATTGCAAACAATATTATTGGCAATAAAGTGAATGTCGAAGTCACGAATGGGATCATTTATAAAAACAATTTCTGGACATCTGTTACTCCTATTTTTGCAGTAGGTGTAGGAGATAAAATTGGAGATCCAAAATTTATAGGGATTCCAGATTCAAATCCAAATACTTATGCCCTAAACTCCTCATCTGTAGCAATCAATTCTGGAACGGTAATTAGTTCCATTACAGACGATTATTTCTCCAAAGCGAGAGATATCTACCCTGACATAGGTGCCATAGAATATATTGGGACCATAGACTCCAATCCATTTCCTATACTAGACACTATAGTGCCAGTTGTCATCATCACTTCACCCAAAACAGGTGCCACAGTTACCCGTAGCCGAACCACGACTATCACGACGACGGCCACCGACAATGTAGGGATCACGAAGCTAGAGTACTACGTAAATAATGTTCGCAAATGTAGCTCCACTACAGTCAAATCTTGTGCGTGGAGCGTACCATCATCCACTGGCGTTACCTATACTATTCTAGTTAAAGCCTATGACAAGGCGGGCAATGCAGGTACGGCTACCTCGGTAGTCAAATCGGTGAGGTAATTGTCTAAAGTACTTGCTCTTGCGCTCCATTTGTGACCATAATGGAGTATGTCAATAACTGCCAAGTTACGCCATTTGTTCACGCCCCACCATACCAACAACTTCCGCGCCAAGTTGTTACACAACTCAGGCATTTTCGCGATCATTGGGATCCTGATAGTCTCCAATATCTTTATCCGCATCCTAGATAGTACGCCTCTTCATATCCTAGGGTTTACTTCCTCAGTCACGATCGACGAAGTGGTGAGAGCTACCAACGAAAAAAGGGTATCTGCAGGTTTAAAGCCTCTCGTCTACAACGAGCGCCTGGCAGATGCCGCCCGTCGCAAAGCAGCCAATATGTTTAGCGAAAACTACTGGGCCCACAACTCTCCAAGCGGCAAGACTCCCTGGGTCTGGTTCAACGAAGCAGGCTACAAATATGTCTACGCCGGGGAAAATCTAGCCAAAGATTTTGGTAGTACTGACCGCATGATGGAAGCTTGGATGGCATCTCCCACGCATAAAGAAAATATCGTCAACCCCAAATATTCAGAGATCGGCATCGCTGTCTCGCCAGGTAATATAGCTGGTCAAGATACCGTACTTGTCGTACAGCTCTTTGGTACTCAAAATGGCGGTACTGTCTCGGTCCCAGAAACCAAAAATCAAGTAGCCGCACTAGCACCTGTCCAGGTAGCAGAAGTCAAAGGTCAAGAAACTGCACTCCCCGTGGCCGCTCCTAGCTCTCCGGTTCCTCAAGTGACTGCCAAATACAATATGTTCAATCTCACCAAAGTGATAAATTTAGCTACCACTTTGCTTTTTATCCTTACCCTCATCATTGATCTCATCATCGCAGAGTCAAGCAAGCTTAGTCGCCGCGTAGGCAACAACTGGGCACACATTATATTTATCAACTTTATCCTGCTTGCGACAGTCATCGTCAACGCAGGGAGGATCATGTAAGGATTTATGATCATAAACAAAAACGACTATCTCATTCTCTCGGCAATGTCTGCTTTTTATGTAGCAGCCATCATGTACTTCAAAACCAAGCCTCTGCTCGTACTTATTTCAACAGGAGTCTTTGCACTATTATATATAGTCTGGGGAGTTTTCCATCAGTATAGGTCCCATAATTTGCATATCAAGATTGTGCTAGAATACTTCCTTGTTGCCCTACTAGGGGTAGTCTTGGTCAGTACGTTACTATTATAAAGGGAGGTCATTATGAAGGGTGTTATTTTAGCTGGTGGCAAGGGTACAAGGTTATATCCACTTACCTACGCAACCAACAAACATTTGCTCCCAATCTATGACCAGCCAATGGTTTATTATCCGATCAATACACTCGTTGCAGCCGGTATCACCGAAGTCCTCATAGTCACAGGCGATGTCCACGCTGGTCACTTTATCAATGTCATCAAAAATGGTCATGATCTAGGTCTTACTCACGTAGAGTACGCCTACCAAGAAGGTGGCTCTGCTGGTATCGCAGACGCTCTTAAATACGCCGAAGATTTCGCCGATGGAGAGCCCATTGCAGTCATCCTAGGCGACAACACCACAGACGCCGATATCTCAGGTGCCGTCAAAAACTTTAAAGATGGAGCCATGGTATTTCTTAAAGAAGTAGTAGACCCAGAAAGATTTGGCAATCCAATCTTTGCCAAAGATGATTCGAGTCGTATCGAAACAATCGTAGAAAAACCAGCTTCCCCAGCCAACAAACTTGCCGTCACTGGTTTGTATTTCTACGATCACACAGTCTACGACAAGATTCGCAATCTAAAGCCTTCAGGTCGTGGTGAGCTAGAGATCACAGACGTCAACAACGCCTATATCGCAGAAAATAAAATGCAGTGGTCTATGCTAGACGGATTCTGGTCAGATGCTGGCACTTTCCACTCACTCTACAGAAGCAATCGCTACTGGGCTATCAAAAAACTCGGCGACAAGTACGACGATGTTTGCTCAGGTATCGATGTCCCAGGACTAAAATAAGATGCAGCCACTGGCTGATCTCTTGCGCCCCACAACTTTAGATAACTATATTGGTCAGTCTCATCTCGTGGGGCCAAAAGCTCCGCTTCGCCTAGTTATAGAAAGTGGCAGTATCCACTCCATGATACTCTGGGGGCCACCAGGGTGTGGCAAGACGACGCTAGCCAAGATCATAGCCAGTTCAGTCGGCGCCGACTTTCACTACCTCTCAGCAGTCTCCGCCAAAAAAGAAGATATCCGCAAAATCGTGGAGGGAGTGAACACTTTAAGGGTCGGACCCTTAAAGAAAATCCTGTTTCTAGATGAGATCCATCGTTTCAACAAATCACAGCAAGATTTTCTCTTGCCTTATGTCGAAGATGGGACAATCACCCTAATTGGTGCCACCACCGAAAATCCCAGTTTTGAGGTCATCGGCCCCTTGCAGTCGCGCTGTCATGTCTATGTGCTAAAGGGATTGACAGAGGAAGATCTCGCGCAAGTCATAAATCAGGGTGCCAAAACGCTAAAAGTAAAAATCGACAAAGATGCGGTAGTTTTTCTCTCGACTTTTGCCAACGGTGACGGTCGCAAAGCTCTAAACATTCTCGAAGCTACCGCAACCCTGCAAGGCCAGGCCTTGAAGGCAATTACTAAGAAAATATTACAAGACACACTACAGTCACCGTACTTGCGCTATGACCAGGGTGGAGACGAACACTACAACACTATCTCAGCTTTTATCAAAAGCATGAGAGCCAGTCAGACCGATGCCGCTCTTTACTACCTCGCCCGCATGATAGTGGCAGGGGAGGATCCCGTCTTTATCGCCCGACGCATG
Source organism: uncultured bacterium (assembly GCA_903945195.1). Taxonomy (GTDB): domain Bacteria; phylum Patescibacteriota; class Microgenomatia; order UBA1400; family UBA12108; genus CAJAUT01. The sequence continues at coordinate 8,627 of CAJAUT010000031.1, read as the reverse complement.
GTTATCTTTGCCTCCGAAGATATCGGGGTGGCGGTCCCTACCGCGCTTGTTGTAGCCAATGCGGTCTTTGCCGCCGTGCAAACCATCGGCTACCCAGAGTGCGGCATCAACATGGCTCACGGGGTAGTCTATCTCTGCCAGTGCAAAAAAAGTAGGTCTGCCAATGATGGCTTGATCGCGGCTATGGCCGATGTGAAGCAGTACGGCAACCTAGACATCCCTCTGAGGATCCGCAATGCTCCAACTAAACTAATGAAAGATCAGGGTTACGGAGCGGGGTATAATATGAGGGATACTGAGAGCTACCTCCCAGACAAGTTAAAAAATAAAAAATATTTTAGTTGATTTATGCCAAAAAAAATTATCCTGGTGCGACACGGCGAGACTGATCACAACAAATCCAAACGTCTTATGAACTGGGCAAACGATGTAGGTTCTCTCACCGAGAAGGGGAGGGAAGAAGCCAATCAGGTCGGGGCTAGACTCAAAAACTACGACATAGATGCCGTGTATGTCTCAGATTTAAAGCGTACGAGAGAGACGGCAGTAGAAATCGCCAAGCACATAAAAGTGGAACAAAAATTAGCCTATGGCATTAAAGAGCGGAACTTGGGCATCTTTGGAGATCTCACCTTCGATGAGATCAAAGATAAATGGCCAGAAAAGTTTGAAAAATTTATGGATCACAAAGATAAAGATTGGAATGGTTTTGAAGGTGAGTCTATCAGAGATGTATGCAATCGTTTTGAAATATTTTTTAATGTACTACATTCAGATCACATTGATCAAACAGTACTCTTAGTCACACACTCTGGTATTTTGTATACCGTGCTCAGAGATTATTTTGGATTCTTGCCAGAAGGCACTTGGCTCGATGTCGCGCACACTTCGCTCACAATTCTCGAAAAAGTCGACGATAAATATGTAATGAAAACATTCAACAATGTAGATGATCAAACTTGATTTCATCTCATATCAAAATGTATAATAGTTTGCGTGACAGAAAATGGGTCGCACAATTTAGAGCATCTAAGACAAGCCCTGCAAGAAATGGGTTTTTCCAGCATACAAGAACTTCATGATCATATGCGTCAATTCGAAAACAGCAAGCGCATGGATATGATAGAGCGAGAAAAAAACGAAGCAAAGCGAATACTATTGATAAGTGCCACTAGATACTTGGGTATGGGTTCAGATGGCAGGGGTAAATGATTGTTGATTTATTTGGCAACATTTGGCAAGATCTGGCAATATTTGGCAATAATTGGTAAACTGTAGTCATGAAGATTCCGCCATATTTTACTGAGTCCAGCAAGATCACTCGTCTCCTAGATCAAATCGAAGAATTGCTGGCAAAGTACAACACTATAAAACCTAGTGACCTAGTCTTAAAGTTTAAAAGACGAGCCAGTATCCTCAAGAGTTCTCTCTACTCAGCTCGAATAGAAGGTAACAAGCTAGACGATTCTTCCATCCGTAGTTTTGCCTTGCTCCCAAAGTCTGTCGCCAAGCTCGAGCTCTCAAATCTTGTGAGAGCCATAGAATATGTCCATAAGCAAAACTGGTCAGACGGCGTGAAAGTCCAGGATCTCAAAAATTTACACTCACTTGTTATGAAAGATCTCTATACTGGGTCAGGCTCTTTGCGCCTTGAGCCATCTGCAATCTACAATATGGCAGGGGTTGCAGTCTATCTGTGTCCGGCAGTAACTGATGTCGTCCCCCTCACTACAGAGCTCTTAGGGTATATCAATACCAAGCAAGTATATAGCCCGCTTGTCCAGGTAGCTTTGTCACATTTTGTCTTTGAAAAAATCCATCCTTTTTTAGATGGCAATGGTAGGGTAGGTAGAGTGTTCATCCACCTACTCATGAAAAAGTATAGTTACGATACTTTGGGTATGTTATCTTTTGAAGAATATATCGACAAAAATAGGCAAGATTATTACGACCTGCTAGGCAGCGATTCATCAGACGTTGGTGGTTTTGTAGAGTTTATACTTGAATCTTTTGTCTATGGCCTACAATCTGGCCTCAATTCTTTGCAAGAAGTAGTCCCCATCAGTCCGCTCATGTATCTCATGCCTCGTCGCCAGGAGATACTTGCGCTACTCACAGATCATCCTCATTCCAGTTTTGACTTTTTGCATAGGCGATTTTTTAGTGTTCCTGCACGCACTCTGAGGTATGACTTAAAGTATTTGTGTGACCACGGATACATTATCAAAATTGGTAGTACCAACGGGGCCCTATATACCCCAAAAGCTAGCTAGTTGTTATACAATTTGCTACATGTCCAAATATACTATTTTTTATTTAGAAGTCTTATTTTTCTTTGTGATCCCTGTCTCGCTGCTGACAGTAAGTAGTAATCTCCTTGCGGCACGTCATGTCCTCATGGGAGTCGGCGGTCTATATTGTGCCTGGAGACTCATCAAATCATCTGCTACGCTTGCAGATCTAGGTTTCCACGCCACTGGTTTTTGGCAATCACTCAAAAACATAGTGATCCCATCGGCATTGATTATCTTAGCCACCTATTTAGTATTTCTTCTTACGCCCCACAACTTTCTCAAATTTTTGGTAGGTTACGACTCACTTCCTACTGTCGATTTTGCAAAGCGTATCTTGGCTTATGTGATTTTATCCGCTCCAGTCCAAGAACTCATTTTTCGTGGCTATATGATCTGGCGTATCAAAGAAATATATAAAAATCCCAAAGAGATAGAGTTTATTTCTATTGCCCTATTTACCCTCGCTCACTTGCCATTTCATAGTCCACTTATCTTGGTGATTACCTTTTTCATGGGCTTGGTCTACGTCAAAAACTACGAAAAATATCAAAATATCTACACAGTTACAATTTCACATGCAGTTGTAGGAGCTGCTCTTATTATCATCCGCAATGCTTGGTTTCCTTTCTAAAAAATATGCTATACTTTCTGCAGTCATATAATTATTAGGAGATTTATTATGCCAAAAGCAACCAAAAAGAAAGTATCTAAAGTATCAAAAAAAGTAGTTCAAGGCGAAGTCCTTATGTCTACTCCTATGCCAGAGATGCCAAAGGTTACTGCCCCCAAAATAAACTCAAAATTTATCACTCTTATACTCATAGTGGCCCTACTTGGACTCCTTACCTACAAACTAGGTCCAAAAGTCGTCCCAGCTATGGTAGGGAATATGCCAGTTACTAGATTTGAGTTGTGGTCACGCCTAGAAAAGAGTTATGGTACCCAAGCACTAGATGACATGGTCAACGAAAAGATTTTGGATAAAGCAATCGCCGATGCGCATATCAAGATCGACGAAACCAAGCTCACTACTCAGGTCAAAACTCTAGAGACTCAATTCGAGACAACAGGCGGGCTAGATGAGGCTCTCAAACAGCGCGGACTAAGTCGCAAAGATCTACAGAAACAGATCCGTACTCAACTAGCAGTTGAAGAACTCTTGGCCGACAAAATCAATCCATCAGATGATGAAATCAAAGCTCAATTTGATTCTGCTGCAACCACCATGTACAAAGACAAGAAATTTGATGACGTCAAAGCTAGTATTGCCGATGAGCTCAAACAAACCAAACTCCGCGACGAATTCCTCGTCTGGTTTGGCGAAATCAAAAAAAGTGTCAAAGTCAAAAACTTTGGCTTATAAGTAAGGGGCTTAGTGCAGTTACTTGTACCTCTACTAGACTTTATTATCTTAGTCATCATCTTATCTAGTCTCAGACAGAGGCTGGTTTACGAGTTGTCAGGTACAAGTTTATTGCTCTTTGGTAACACTGCTCCAGGTATCGCACTCTATAGTATTTTGGTACTCCCTGGCACCATCATCCACGAACTTTCCCACTGGATAGTGGCCGAAGTATTGGGCGTGCGAACGGGAGAGATCCAAATATTTCCTGATTTAGAAAATCGCGGTGAAAATAGGCGACTAGGATCTGTGGCCACAGCCAAAAGCGATCCATTCCGGGCATTTTTGATCGGAGTAGCTCCATTTATTTCAGGTCTTGCGATCCTGGCAGTCCTAGGTACCTTACTATCTGACGGCTGGGGAGTTTTTGCATGGTGGATCAATGCTTTGATCATCTACGGCATCATGGTGATCGGCAACGGCATGATGATCTCAGAAAGCGATCGCCGAACCTGGCCATTTATCATAGTCTTTTTACTCATTGTCTGGATATTCTTGGCCAAACAAACCATCTTTGATCTTTCTTTTACCTACGACCTAATAACTACGACCTTAAAACCACTAAACTCAGTCCTCCTAGTGACGGCAGGGTTGAATCTTGTTATGATAGTGGGGTCTTACGCTATAAGGAAGCTTATAGAACGTTTAACAGGCAAAAGAATAATACATAAATAAAAGGCTATAGCCCTGAGCATAGTCGAAGGGGAGGAGCATATGAAACTCATGGTAGCAGGCGGAGCAGGTTTTATTGGCTCCAATTTTATACATTACATGCTAGAGAGTCATCAGGATTACGAGATCATCAACTACGATCTCCTCACCTACGCCGGCAATTTAGATAATTTAAAAGACATCGAAAATAATCCCAAATATCATTTTGAGCAAGGCGATATCACAGATTTAAATCGTATCAACGAGGTCATGCAAAAATATAGCATCACTCATCTCATCAACTTTGCCGCCGAGACTCACGTAGACCGCTCGATTCACGGTGGCATCAAAGATTTTGTGCTCACGAACTCACTCGGAGTGCAGATGCTGCTGGATGCAGTGCGCGCAAACAATATAGAGCGCATGGTAAACGTCTCAACAGACGAAGTTTACGGGGCTCTAGGCCTAGACGAAGATCGTAAGTTTACCGAAGATACGCCTATCATGCCAAATATGCCTTATGCCGCCGCCAAAGCCGGTGGAGACCTGATGTGCCATGCCTACTGGATCACCCACAAGACTCCAGTCATCGTGACTCACTGCTCAAACAACTACGGTCCCTACCAGTACCCAGAAAAACTGATTCCTTTCTTTATCTTTAAAGCCATGAAAGATGAATCAGTCCCAGTTTACGGGGACGGTCTCAATGTCCGCGACTGGATCCACGCCATGGATCATAGTTCCGCGCTAGACCTACTACTTCACAAAGGTAATGTCGGCGAGGTCTACAACATCGGTGTCGACAATGAGCGCAACAATCTAGAGATCACCAAGATGGTGCTAGGTATACTTGGCAAACCAGAATCTTTGATGACCTATGTTCAGGATCGCCCAGGACATGATCGCCGATACGCGATCGACTCTACCAAAATCCTCGCTCTTGGCTGGGTTCCAAAATATACGAGGGACATGTTTGAAACTGGACTCAAAGAGACTGTCCAGTGGTATCTAGACAATGCAGAGTGGGTCGCAAAGATTCGCTCTCGCATGTCAGAGATCAATCAGCATATCAAAAAGTAAGGAGAGGTATATGGCAAATGTTTTAGAAATTTTCAGAACGATTGAATTATTAACTAGCCTGCCTTCAAATACTGCAACTAGTAAGAATATTAGCGCATATTTAAGTACGGTACCAGAAAGCTTTGTGCCTTTAGATGTAAAACATCCCTACATCGCTCATAGAATAGAGATTGCTATGAAAAACTTGAAAGACAATGCAATAGTTACATCTACAGAAAAGGCCGCATTACGCGCGCGAATGCAGTATTTATTAACAGGCAAATAAATTTGGAGGTATTTATGACGGATGATCGCAGATACAAAGTATTTACCTTAAAAAACATTCAGGCACCCAATTTTTTGATGACTCCTATGGAGCTCAAAGACTACATCAGTTTTGATGTCAAAAGGGTATATTTCATCTGCAAACCACAAGGTCCCAAGCTGACGGGTGCGCACTGCCACGTCACAGAAGAAGACGAGCTTTTTGTCATGATGGCGGGCTCATGTACTGCCGTAGTAGACGATGGTCATGGTTTAGAAGAGATCTCGCTCGTTGCACCTCTCCATGCAGTCCATGTGCCTCAAATGGTCTGGCACCATTTCAAAGACCTCTCAGACGATGCAGTACTCGTAGCTATCACTAGTACCAACTACAATCCCAACCGCGGTGACTACTGCGAAGACTACGAATCATTTAAAAAACTACTCCTAGAAAAAGGAATCACAAAATGAAAAAAATCTTAGCAACAGGTGCTGTCGGACTAGTGGGCTCTAGATTTCTAGAAATGTTTAAAGACAAATACGAAGTGGCAAATATGGATATCCTCAGTGGTGTCGATATCACGGACAAAGCTAGCGTAGAAAAATTTGTCTCAGCCAATCCTTCTGATGTCATGATTCATTTAGCTGCATTCACAGATACCAACAAAGCTTGGGAAGAAAAAGGCAATACCGAAGGCATCTGTTACAAGGTTAACGTGGTCGGCACCAAAAATCTAGCCGAAGTATGCGCATCTCATGGTATTCACTTGATCCATATCTCAACAGATTACGTATTTGATGGCACCAAAGATGGTGCATATGTAGAAGACGATGCGACAGCACCACTAGAGTGGTACGGCGAAACCAAAGCAATTGCAGAGGCTGTAGTCAAAGACTCGGGAGTGTCATATACAATAGTGCGCATAGCCTACCCGTACCGCGCCAATTTTGAAAAAAAACCAGATCTCATCAAAAAAATCCGCGCAGGTCTAGAAAGTGGCAAACTATATCCACAGTTTAGCGATACCATCATCACCCCTACTTTGATAGACGATATAGCTCATGCTTTTGACAAAATCATCGAATTAAAACCACAGGGTATCTACCACGTCACTGGCTCTACTGCACTTTCACCATTTGAACTAGCCCAAAAAGTAGCTGTGGCTTATGGCTTTGGCAAAGATGTAGTTAAAGAAGGATCACTGACTGAATACTTAAAAACCGCCTCACGCCCCTTTGCGCGTAAAGTCGCCATGGACAATAGTAAAGCTGCCAAAGATTTGGGTCTCACATTTGCGACCGTAGACGAAGGTCTTGCAGAAATCAAAAAGCAACAAGAATTATGAAAAAACAGTTATATGTATTTCTGATACTAGTCATCATAGGATTAGTTTATCTTAAATATTTTTATCGCTGATCATATCAGGTCTACGCATTTTAGTTCGCTCAATCGATTGTTCTTTACGCCACTCATCTATCTTAGCGTGGTTGCCACCAGTTAAGATTTCTGGCACTTTTTTGGCGTCATATTCTAGGGGTCTAGTGTATTGGGGATATTCTAGTAGTCTCGCAGATCCTGAGCTTGTCGAAGGACTATGTGACTCCTCGTGGCTAGATGTATCATCTCCCAGCACTCCAGGTAGTAGTCGGGCGATAGAGTCAGTGATCACCATCGCAGCTAGCTCTCCGCCTGTCAGTACATAGTCACCGATTGAGATCTCCATATCTACGTAGTCTCGGATGCGCTCATCAAATCCTTCATAGTGTCCACAAATCAAAATTAAATTTTCTTCTCGCGCTAGTTTCTGTGCTATTGTTTGTTTGTAAACTTGCCCTTGTGGTGTCATCAAAATAACTTTATAGCTTGATGGACTTTCCGATTTCAACTTAGCTTTGACTTCATTTAACGCATTCAATAATATGTCAAAGCGTAGCACCATGCCGGGCCCACCACCATATGGATGGTCGTCCACACTGCCATAGTTGTCTTTGGCCTGGTTGCGCAGGTTGTGAGTCACTAGCTCTAGCTTTCCATTTTTTATGGCACGGCCTATGATGCTGTGTTCCTTGAATCCATTAAAGAAGTCGGGGAACAAGGTGATGATATCTATTTTCATAATGGGCTCTCTATATTTAGTAATGCTGGGTTTGTAACCTTAGTATACAACTGTGTGGTAGAAATCGACGCATGTCCTAGTAGTTTTTGGATATATCTCACGTCTACTCCATTTTCAAGTAGATGGGTAGCAAAGCTATGGCGCAAACTATGGAATGTGGCCGGTTTCAAAATGCCAGCTAACTTTAAAGACTTTTCAAAGACAATTTGAGCAGTTCGAGTAGTCAGTTTGCCACCTCTCTCACTTTCAAATAAATAATCATTAGTATTTTTTCCAGCCACCATATTACGCAAATCATTAATCAATGTTTCAGGGACTACAGATATTCTATCTTTGCCACCTTTTGCATCTTTGATTAGGATACTGAGTTCATCCAAGTTTAAGTCTCCTGTCTTTAAAGATACTACTTCACTGACTCTCATCCCAGATCCATAAGCCAAAGCCAAAAGTAATTTATGCTTTGAATTTTTGGTATTCTCAATAATTATTGCCACTTCAGTACGAGAAAGTACGATCGGCAACTTTTTATGTCGCTTGGCATATGGGAATGGTACATCCCAAGACCTATTTAAGATTTTAGTTAAGTAAAGTTTATAGGCAGCGTGATATTGATTCATGGTAAAGGTAGATCTGTGTTTAAGCGCCAGCTTGTCCAAAAACTTCATCAAATCTTGCTCGCCAATTTCCTGTACGCACCTCCCTTAGTTCGCAAACGAAACGCACCACTAGCGGGTAAAATACCCGAACTAGGAGGTGTTCATGAGTCATCATCATTTGTCCCTGTACGAGCGTGAGCAACTTGCCCTGCTTAGAGTTAAAGGAGTTAGTTTCCGGGAGATT
>CAJAUT010000030.1 GCA_903945195.1 uncultured bacterium | reverse complement strand
AGGCAGTTGCTGATGCTTAGGATTTTACTGACCTGAATTATAGATAAAGGTCGGAAAGAATTTGTCTTCCCCCGTTACTTTATTTGATGCCCTATTTAGCCTCTCAATTGACTCAGGATGAATTTTTTGATTAATTTGACCAACTAATAAATTTAGACGAATCAGATCAAGATCAGTTGATTTATATCCCAAGCCGTGCAAATCTTCATCTGTTAAGATTTTAAGTAATTTGATTCTACGATACAAATTACCTTGTTTTGATTGTTTTGTTTCTAAATTGTGAGTCATGTAGGATATTTTACCCTATAAGTTTATTTTGTCGAGGTGGTATCTCTGAGCATAGTGAGCCAGGTCGTGACGACTGGATCCATGATAATGTGTCGAGTGGTGAGTGGGCGCTTGAGCACGATACTCTCTAAGCTAGTAGCACGAGAAAGAGCAACATAGGTTTGGCCATGAGCAAATGACTGAGGTAGGTCTATGGCTAGGCGATCAAAAGTCTTGCCCTGAGCTTTGTGGATCGTGATGCCCCAAGCAAGCATGAGCGGAAGCTGAGTGTAGGTACCGGCTACTTCGGTTGTGATCTTGCCAGACTTTTCATGGAAATTGAATTTGAACATCTCCCACGAAGTGGGGGCGACATCTACGAGTTTCTTATTGTGCAAGCGCACGGAGATGACCGGGGTACCATTTTCGTATGACATATCTTCTACCCGACCGACTGTACCGTTGATAAATCTTTTCTCACGATCATTGCTAGTCATCATGACTTGTGCCCCGATTTTGAGTGTGAGCTCGCGTGGTGCTGGCTCGGTACGGCGATCGAAGCTACCGGTGCTTGTCGCCTGATAGACTCCTAGCTCCCCTTCGAGAGTATTTAGCTGGTAGACATTGTATGCCTCGGCATCGCGATTGGTGCCTGTTAAATGAATCACGTATTCTTCTGGGGGCGGGGCGTAATCTTCATACACTCTAGTATTTAGGACTGCGATATCTTTGTCTGTGGCTTTGTTTTCGCGAATCGCATTTAGGATCGCGATAAATGAGTCATCTGACTGGCGATAAATATGGTCTAGCTCGACAAATGTGAGAGGAGTGCGAGAGATCACGTCAGCGGAAAAGAAAAAAGCCGAGCTATAGCGAGTGCGAAAAATGTCTGCGTCATCGCGCGTGACAACGGGTGGGAGCTGATAGAGATCGCCAAACATGATCACTCGTTTGCCACCAAAAGGAGCCATAGTGCCACAGACTCTACGCATAAAGGCATCGATACAATCTAGGAGGTCTGCGCGGACCATGGAGATCTCGTCAATTACAATAGCGTCTAGATTTTTATACAACTCAGGCTTTTTAGCTTTGCCTCCGAGCTTCCAAGCTTTTTCCAAAGTGACATCAGGTTTGAAAGTAAAGAAGCTATGTATTGTGGCTCCTCCTATATTTACAGCTGCTACACCAGTTGGGGCTAGAATCACGATGTTTTGCTCTGTGTGTTTTTTGAAATATTGTAGTAGAGTGGACTTGCCCGTGCCTGCCCTACCTGTGATAAAGAGACAATCAGTACCATGCTCCATGAGATCCAAAGCGTGGACAAACTGCGGATTTAGGTCTATTTCTGTCATGAGGAAGAGTATACCCCACTTCGCCTCCGGCTACGCTAGGGGCACAGTATCTTAAAAAGTTTGGTTTAAACGATTTCTTCCACGCCCATCTCTAGGACCGAGACTAGGCAAGGGAGACGAGATACTATCTTGGTTGTATATGCGTCTAAAGTAACCACGTTTCATGAGGATCTGATCTGCCCCTACTTTGTCTAAAATTAATGAACCAAAGACTAGACCAACTAAGACTAGGATCATTATAAACGAGGCGTTTTTGCGATAGGAAAAATCATATTGTTTGAGTGCTAGATAACCACCTACTATAGCGGTAACTGCTATCACTGGGATGTACCAAGGCAAGGAAGCAATCACAGTATTTACCTTGATTGCACCTGATAGTCCTGGATGATTGATTCTAAATCTGATGAGCTGGATAGCTAGTAGGGCTAGAGAGGTGGTTAAGATTACGCCAAAACCTGTGATGATAGATCCCACGAAAAAGAGCCATTTTGGTCGCATCTTGATCGTGCCTGATTTGATATCTTTGATGATTTTTTCTTCTAGTTTTTTTGACATAGATTCCTCATTTGTTTTTTGGCTCTATTTATACGAGCTGCCACTGTGCCACGAGGCAGTCGTAAGATATCCATGATTTCTTCATAAGTTTTGTCTTCCATATAATATAAAGCCAGTGGTGCTTTGTAGTGAAGTGGTAGCTTGTCTATACACTTAGCTACCTGTTCTTTTTTTAGATTTTTGTCGATATTGTCGACTGGATCTTGTGACACAAAATTGTCTAGATATTCCTCCCAAGGGATACTAAATTTGTTTTTCCTGATCATAGAGATCGCGGTATTGTGGGCTATACGATAGATCCAGCTACTAAAGGCTTTGCTTGGATCATAACCTTGGATGTTTTTGTAGACTTTGATAAAGGTCTCTTGGACTACATCTTCGTCACTCTCGCCTGCACCTAGATAATTTGCATATCGCAAAAGTGGAGAGTGATATTTTTTGATTATCAGAGTTAAACTCCCTAGATCCCCTTGCTGTAATGCAATGGCAAGACTTTGGTCGGTGGGTTGGTTTAGTCTTGCCATATGCATACATTGTAACTCTTATCTATTTCTTCCTTGTCCTGAGCCATCTTGCTTGCCCATACCTAGATTGTATTTGGCACGGAAAGCATTTAGAGCTTCGACACCAGATTCGTGAGCTTTGGCAAACTCTGCGAAGATGGTTTTGTTTTTGACTACTTCTTTTAGTCTAAAAGCACGACCTTCCATGAGCTTGAGCCATGAACCGTAGTTGTTTGTCTCAAATGCACGTTCCATAGCCTCGTGGCGCTCTGGTGTGTAGTTTGGACCTTTTACGTTTGGGTCGCCACGATATGCCGAAGCAGAGGTCGAACTAGCAAGTAATGTGATAACGGATAAACCAGCAATAATTGTTTTTTTCATATGGTTATCCTCCTTTCTAAGGGTAATACGCGCGAAGTAGGGGAATAGTTGCAATTAATATAGCTTTGACAACTGCTTCGAGATTATTTTTGCATCATACAATGCTCTCGCGCGAGCAAGTGAGAGTCGTGACAAAACAGCTCTTTTGCCTGGATTTTGGATCAAGTCACGCAAAGTTTTGACCATTTTATCCACATCCCGCTGATCAAGCGCAATACTAGCGTCCCCTACTACTTCGGGAATAGCTCCTGAGTCCGTAGTCACGATAGGTAGGCCACAGGCCATCGCTTCGATCAAAGACATGCCGTACTGCTCCTCCCAGGGAGGAGTTGTTTGGCTAGGGAGAAAGAAGATGTCAGCCGCATTATAGATAGCTGGCATATCTTTGTAGTTAGCTGAGTCTACCCAGCGAAACTCAGCGATATCTGATAATTGCCTAGCTATCTCTTTGTGAATATCTAAACCTTTTTCTGGCACTTTGCGTGCTACCGTGAGAACGACTGGCTTCTGTCCCTTCCGGGAGTCTCCCGGAAGGCTAGGACGAAAGACAGAGAGATCGACGCCATATGGGATCACGACAATCTTTGCGGGGTCTACACCTTCTGCTATGAGTGCTTGCTTGGCACGTAATGTGGGAGTGTGGAAGATGTCGACATATTTATAAGCATCTCTTTTCCATTTACGTACCCTATCAAATTTTTCGTTTGCATGGGGAATAGTCTCCCAGCAAGTGCAGATCAATTTTTTGATTATCCCTGATTTGCGAAGTTCTACTGCTTGATGAGTGTATGGAGTATATGTCTCGGCAGTATGTAGAATGGTTCGATAGATCGAACCATCGAACTTTTTAGTTATGAGACTGCGTAAACCAAAGAGCCATTGCTCGCCGCCAAATAGCCGATTCATAATTTGTTTGCGATATGGGAACCAGGGTAGATCTGTGGGCGACCACAAAGCAGTGTGTGGCAATGTGATGGGAGTGAGTGGGTGACGAGATGTGATCACGCCCACATCTAGACCTACATAGTTTTGTAGCTCGTACATGTTTGCGTGACTTGCCCGGATGATGTGGATCATAGATAATGTTCCCTTAGCTTCAACAAAAGTTCTTCAATTACATATAGTGGTTGCATAAACATGTTTACCATATTGCCATGATGTTTTCTAAAATATATTCTTCTAGAATCATACCAAGCCTGATGTCTTATATGATGCTTATTTGTGCTACTAGCTCCACCAACATGTTCGATTTCAGAATGCGGACAAAACATTACTTTTAATCCAGCTTTGTATGCCCGAAGTCCTAAATCTACATCTTCTAAGTACATAAAATAATCTTCGTCAAATCCATTTATAGATTTGAATGATTTCAATTTAGCTAATAAGTAAGCTCCGCCAAGAGCTTCTACTCTAATATCTACTTTAGATTTATATATTTTGATATCTTCATAGTAAAATTGTTGATGACCTTTTTTAACCCCAAATATTTTACCTAAATTAGTAAACTCAAATAATCCTATAGATATAGTAGGAAATCTAACTACCGTATTATGTATGTTGCCATTATCTTTTAAGGTCTTACCTCCCATTAAATCAATTGAATTTTTCTCAGCATGTTCAAGCAATATTTGCAATGATGATTTATTTAGTATCGTATCTGGATTCAAAAATAGTACATATTTTGTCTTTGTCAGATCAGCACCATAATTACAACTTTTAGCGAATCCATTATTTGATCTTGATAATATGAATTTAAAGGTTATGTCAAATTTACTATGATAGTTAGTTACTAACTTAGATGTAACATCTTTATCGGGTGAATTATTTTCGATAATAATTACCTTTGATACGTATTTAGAGTTGTGCTTAGTATCGATTGATTTTATAAGACTAATAATTCTAGATGAAGAATTATACGTTACTATTACTATTGAAAGTAGTTTGTTTGGACTTGATTTCATATTATATGTGTGGTTTATTTGTATTATGCGAATAAAGTTTAACTCTAAACTTTTGCTTGTATTTTTATATTTTCTTATTTTTATATTTATTGCTAAACCGGCTAGTGCTACAGACTATATTAATGATCAATTTAATTCTAATAGTTTAGACTCTTCAATTTGGTCTATTTATAACGAAAATAATAATTCTATTTTATCAGGTGGATACTTAAATGTATCCATTGTAGATTTTTATAGAGCAATGTATATACAGTCAGTTAATCCACTCCCTACTGATGAAAAACTGAAGTTTGAAATTAGTTTTAAGTATAATAGTTTTAGTTTTGGTAGCGGAATTGCGATAACTGATACACTTCCCCATGTACGACAACTTAATAACCACCCAGATCTAAGTGATTGGACCATATTTTTGTGGCCAACTGGGCCTGATTCATTCAAGGTTTTTTCCGTAGACTGCCCTGCTACTGGAACTTGCCTGCCTTCTGATAATCCATTGTTTAGTGTCTCTGGAATTGATGCCTATTTATGGCATAAATTAGTAGTTATATATGATGGTACAAAATATATTGTTAAATTTGATGACTTAGAGGCAAAAAGTACTATTCCTACATCTAGGAAACCAAAATATTTGTGGTTTGGCAATCCTATGATTACTCAAGGTACTTCCTTTTCTACCTTTTCAGTAGATTATGTACGAGTCAGCACGTATGAGCCAGCTCCTACTTTTCCCTACCTCTCCCAACTAGATTCAAGATGGAAGAATGAGGAGTATGACAGTGCCAGCAAGTGGGCGGGGATAGATAAATACGGTATAGGCAGATGGGGATGTGCGCTGACGTCGGCTGCGATGGTATTACAGAAAAATGGAGTAAAGGCGCTAGACGGTACAGACATAGACCCAAGCAAACTAAATGCATGGCTCAAGTCTCAACCTGACGGATATGTAGGACTAGGCTATCTCAACTGGGTAGCTATCACTAGATATGTGAGACTAAGCTATGATGCCAGACACTCTCCTACCAAGCTAGAGTTCACCCGTACTGGTGCTGTGACATTCCCAAGCATCATAGGGCTGCCAGGCCACTTTGTCGTAGTGCACGGGGAAGATGGATCAAACTGGCTAGTAAATGACCCAGCAAGCAATACTATCACCACCCTACCCAAATCTACTGCCTTAAGCAGTGTAAACACTTTTGTCCCATCCATGACGGATCTTTCATACATGATGTTTAGCACCTCCCCTGCTGTGAACGTAAAGATAATGAAGGAGCACAAGAAAGATCTCCAGATAGACTGGAAAGACGAACAAATCACTGATCCAACAACCGGTGACAAAGGCCCGATAAATAAGATTGGCTTAGTGCCAAAACCTAATACTGATGAGTATGAACTAAAAGTCACAAACTCCAGTGACAAGCCAGAGATATTTGAAATATATTTGTACGATAAGCAGGGAAATCCTTACATCAAAAAGATGACGCTGGGGAAGAAATCAAATATCAAATTTGAGATCAAATACAACAAAGACAATTTAAATAAGATGAAAATAGAACACGAGAAAAAATATAGATATGAATGGAACAACAAGAAGAAATGGCTTGAGAAGATTTGGGATGAGCATGACAGATGGGAAGAGAGATCAAAAGATTAATCTCAAGGTGTATCTAAAAGCCTGAGAAATGTGGCCTTCAAATACTAGATCTTTGATGTTTTTTAGAGTATCTAGGATTTTTAGCTTTGTCACGGCTTGCCTATCTGATTCTGTAAGACCATAGGTTTTTACAAAGTTACGATCTTTGTAATATTTATCTATCAACTTGAAGATCTCGGTGATAAAGCGACCATCTAGAATGGCTTTGGATGTGTTTGAACTTGCGTGAACTCTAAAAGAACATAGAGATTTATGGACGTAGACGATATCGCCAAATTGGAGCAAGCGAATCCAATACTCAAAATCTGCAAACTGAGAAAAAGTTGCATCATAAGCTCCAGCCAATTTGACGATTTTACGTGGATACATGACTGCTGTGGGCTCGCCAATCAAATTTTCCCTGATCGTCGTAAGAATCCAGTGAGCGTGCGCTAAACCATCTACTACTACATCTTTTTTTGCAAAACCCATTTTCTTTATAACCTTACTATTATCATCTATAAACTTGCGCTGACAGGTGATGATAGCAGCGCGAGGATATTTGATAGCTGCAGCCACAAGATCTTGCACGCAATTTGGTTCTAGTAAATCATCAGAAGCTAAGAATTTGATGTAGTCCCCTTTAGCCTTGCTCACTATGTAATTCCAACCACCGATCATGCCATGATTTTTGGTAGTGTGAATGATGCGCAATCTAGGATCGTGATATTTTGATAATAAGATTTTAGTACCATCAGTGGAAGCATCGTCATGAACAATGATTTCTATCTTTTTGTAAGATTGCGACAGTGCAGAATCTAGTGCAAACTGTAAATATTTGGCACTATTGTAAGTAGGAATTAGTATCGAAACTAGAGGAAAATTTGACATAATGTTTTGATATAATGATTTAAATCATTATATCGTTTAAATGTTTGAGTTTGAGTTTGATTTTACAAAGGATTCGGCTTTTTCGTAGTCATCTGGAATCCCGATGTCTAGACAACTAGAGCCTGCTATTTCTACTGCAAATCCATCGTGCTTTTGACAATACTCATTCATCGATACTCCAAATAGTGGGTTTGGTCTGAGATGTCTGGCGACTTTTACCGTCATTTTGCCTATGGCCCAAGTCCATTTTGTTTTGGGATTTGGGATTTTTACATTTATTGATTCAATTTTATTATTGCTATTTATAATCACGCTATCAAATTTTTCGGGTGTACCTGTATCAAATAATCCAAGTACGAGCTCACCCCTCTGTTTGCCTACTTGTACGAAACCATCTTTTGGATACCAAATAGTGTCTGGGAGTCCAAAAAATAGTTCATCGTCTTCTTTGAGGAATGCTTGTGGACACACGATACCGTCGAGGAGTCCTTTGCGCTCACGAACCATATAGATGAGATTGTCTTTGTAGATCGATTTGGTAGATAGATAGCGGATAAGATCCGATTTGTCTTCGGCAGTGTTGATGAATATTTTGTCGATGCCGGCCAGTACCATCCGCTCAATGAGATATTCAATGACAGCACGACGTGCAACTGGAGCTAGTTCTTTGGAGAAACCAATAGGTTGGAGTCTGGTACCTAGTCCACCAGCTGGGATCGAGCCATATTTCATATAATTGATTTTAACATTATCTTATCTGTGGTATACAACAAGACTGGGGTGGTGATAGAGATGGCGATGAGCGCTGCATATACTGGTGCCATGAGACCAAAATTTGGATACAGATAGATGGCTAGAGATATCTCAATGAAAGTAGTTACGAAGGCAAATAGAGAGCCGAGTCCTGGTCTACCTACCCCGTCTAAAATAGTGCTTGGAAGTGGTGTAAGGAGAAGTAATACAAAATACCATACAAGTACTCGCATAGCTGCATCCACTAGTGCAACTAGCTCTGTGCTGTGCAGCCACCAGGTGAGAAATGGAAGACCGAGGAGATAATAGGTAGCTACCCCAAGTAGACCTAGCACTAGCAAACCAAACTGGAGTCTGTGATAGAGCTTGTGAAATGATTTGTCTAGTCCAACCCTAGCTGAAGCTGGGTAAATAGCTGTGGCTAGTTGTACCACTCCTCCTGCCAGCTTTTGTACCAACCCTTGGGCTATGACATACGCTGACAATGTGATAGGTGAGACTGCAACTAGTAAATATTTGGCGTATTGCGACTGCACTTGACCTATCAGTTTGCCTCCCCAGTTCTTGAGGCCAAAAGATGTGAGCGATTTGATGACTGATACAGATGCCTTGCCTGCACGAGGATTTGGGAAATATTTTAGAGAAAAATAGGCAAGGGGTAAAAGTGTAAACCAGTATGTAAATAGCTGCATAGTTAAAATCGCTAGGATGTCGTATCCCAGGTACGCAAGGAGCGCAGCAAATAAGGTGTTGCCGGTACCGATGATAAAGGTTTTTAAATTGAAGTAGCCAAAATGACCTTCGGCTTGAGGGAGGGTGAGGTAATGACTCACAAGATTGTTGGTAAGTGAGATGCCAAAAATAATGATCAAGAGAGAGATGTCTAGGTGTAGTGGATAGACTAGGGCAACTGCAATAATTCCAGCTAAAATGCCAGTGAGAATAAATAGAAGACTGGAACTAGCCCAGATAGTTTGACGGGCTTTGGAAAATTTGTGCTCGACGGCGAGTGCTCGCACCACTGCTTGAGGTAAGCCTAGATTGATGGCTGAGACAAAGATAGTGGAAGCCAAAATTAAACTGTAACGACTAAACTCAGAGATACCTAGAGAATGAACCAAGACGGGCGTGGAGATAAATGATGCAATCAGTAGATATACGTAGCCTGCGATATTCCAAAGAGTAGCTCTTTTGAGAGAGTAGAACATTACTTTGCCATGGCGCCTTTGACGCTACCTATAGTCAGCTCGGCTTCGGCTGTAGGTACGGTGCCAAAGACGGGAATAGGCCAGTAACGGAAGAAAGCTCGACCTACGATCTCGGCTGCTGTAACTAGACCCCATTCGCGTGAGTCAGAAGAGTGAAGTCTATTGTCTCCCATGACAAGATACTGACCTGGAGGCACAAGAACCTCTGCTCCGTCTCTCATATATTTGCCTGGCAAAACCTGACCAGGATCGTTGATATAAGCCTCACTTAGTTTGGTGCCGTTTAAATATGCATATCCGGCTTTGACCATCACAACGTCACCTGGTGTTCCAATGATGCGCTTGATAAAGTCGACCCGTTCGTCCTGAGGAGAATGAAAGACTACCACGTCTCCCCTATTTGGAGCATGAATACGATAAGAGATCTTGTCGGTCAAGATATACTCGGCATTGTGAAAATTGGGCTCCATAGAGCGACCGTCAACCTGATGTGGCTGGAAGAGAAAGATATAGACAACAGCAAAGATGGCGAGAGAGACGACGATGGTCTCTAGAAAATCAAGGAAAAATAACCACAAATTGCGCAATAAGAACATGGGTTAAGGATACACTATGTTGACTAAATCTGCTATACTTTTAGTACAAAGATCCAGTTACCGAATTGTCGCCGTATGGCGTGCGTTTCTCGAAATCTCGAGAATAGGGGCTGGATCGATCATTTAAATAGCCAAATATCATCTTCTTTTGTTTTTAGTAGTTTTCTGTATACATTCCAATCCAATGTTGATTTGTCATAATATCTACGAATACTTCCGGCAATCATATCAGCCAGCTGAATGAGTACGTCCTGACTAGAATCTCTAAATCTGAGATTTTGCATGATCCTAGAATTTTTGGTATTTAATGACTTACGTAGATACGTAGTTAGTTGTTGTCTAAACGACTTCTCTCCAGATCCATTCAGTCGTATTTTGGCATTTTTGATCATATCATCATTGTGTTCGAGTACCATCCTAAGTGCAAAACTATAGAAATCATTCTTTGTTTCACGAAGATGAGAACTATATAGCTTTGCTTTGTTAAACACTATCGCTCTTATAGAAAAGTCGTAGGGTTTTACTGTATTGAAAAATAGTTCTCTGTGGGATTTGTTGCATTTATTGAATTTGAATTCGAAGTGTTCGTGATATCCTAACTTTTTACGCAATTTCTTGATTGAGAGAGCTGTTTCTTCTGCAACAAGTTCATCTTTAAATATTGCCATGGCTATCACGAAGTTTGGACTAGAACCTTTTGAGATCTTAAATCCTGCGTCGCCTGATTCGTCGATAAATACGATCATAATTTAGTCTAGCACTCGCTTAAGGCGTGGTAAAATAGTGCAAGTAACAAGATGGACCCATAGCTCAGCTGGTTAGAGCGGTCGCCTAAGGCGACAGGTCAGAGGTACTTTAAAACTATGCTCTCTTAGCTCAGTTGGTTAGAGCGCTTCATTCACATTGAAGAGGCCTCTGGTTCGAATCCAGAAGAGAGCACATGTTTACAGTTTATGTGTTGCGCAGTGACATTAATCATCGATTGTATGTAGGACAAACAAATAATCTTAGCCGTCGTCTCTTTGAGCATAATAGTGGGCATAGTACATATACCAAATTAACTAAACCTTTTCGACTCATTTATCAAGAAAATTTTACTACTCGAATGGAAGCGATAGCTAGGGAAATCGAACTGAAAACAGGAAAAGGGCGTGAGTGGTTGAAGATGATCTTGGCAGATGGTTAGAGCGGTCACCTTAGGCGACAGGTCAGAGGTTCGATCCCTCTTGGGTCCACATCCTATTCTGGTTTTTGATTGATGCCAAATAATTTTTCAAAACCTATTATCACGCAGATGCCGAGTAAACCAGCTAACACACCACTGACATCAATAACTGTCTCACAAATCCTACCTAAGATCGAACGTTTTTCGTTTTCCATACATTATTAAACTTATAATTTCTCTCTCATTTTAGACCAGAATTCAGATGAATAAACGTACAGAGTGCCAATAACAAAAACTGGTAAAGCCAATAACATCTTAAATGCTTCAGATAGTCTTTCAGTAAATTTGGGTTGATTAGATTCTGAATCTGGCATATTACTCCGCGAGCTTGAGGATTTTGGCTAAGGTTTTGTCGGTTTCGTCGGGACTGCCTAGGAGCTTGATCATGATCTTGGTTTCCTTGCGGGATCGAGTCATCTTGACCATAGATCTATCACCTAGCGCTTTGTTTAGACGTGACTGCATAGCGGTGATTTCATCGGACAAGATAAATGCTGGTCTGCCACCATTTTGGGGTTTGCCGCCAGATTCTTTGCGAAGACGCCTGGCAATCTCTTCGGTGCGGCGGACACTTGCCCCTTCTTTGAGCACTAGCTTGTAGGCTTCGATCATGGTGCGAGTATCTTCGATGCTAGCTAGGGCTCTAGCGTGACCTTCGGTGATAAGTCCACCAATCAATCCGTCTGTGAGAGCATCTGGTAGCTCCAGGAGTTTTAAAGTATTGCTGACGTAGGCCGGAGATTTGGAGACTTTTTTGGAGATATCGGCATTGGTCAAATTGAACTCGCGCATGAGACGGATAAAGGCCTTACCCCTCTCGATCGGGTTGAGGTCGGTGCGCTGGACATTTTCTACGATAGCCATCTCGAGCATACCCTTGGGCGTGGTTTCTTTGACTACTACTGGGACTTTTTTAAGACCCACGATCTTACTAGCTCTCCATCTGCGCTCACCGGCGATGATCTGATAACCGGCTGGGGTGTGGGCGATAACGAGAGGCTCGAGGATGCCGTGCTCTTTGATGGACTCTACTAGGTCTGCTACAGAGCTTGGTAGGATGGTACCCCTGGGTTGAGTAGGATTGGGTTGGACCATGTCTATATCGAGCTCGTGGATGTCTTTTTGATCTGTCATGTATTTACATTACCATGTGATTGAATGCGTGAAAAGATGACAAACTGGGTCGCAAGAGTACGAACACCCTTAAGGTCTGACCTGGTCTCCCGACTGTATTTTTGAAGTCGACTAAACATCTTGGCCGTTGGCCAGGATTTCCGTAGCAGGTCAGACCTTTAAAAAGACAGTTGCAAAATCTAGCGTACATGACATACTTATATTTAGTTATTTATTAACAACTGGAGGTTGACATGCCCGCAACTAAAAAAAGAAGAAAGGCTACTAAATCTGTAAAATCAGAAGTAACCAGAGTAGAGAAAAAAGTCACTGTAATAAGTGAGCAGCTAAACATGCTACTACTAGTATTTGCCCTCGCTATGATGGCATTTGCTTTTGTACTATACAAAGTTTACGTAAAATAAAATTTAGTTACTAAAGATTAAACCTGCAAGGACAATCACTTGCAGGTTTTTTTGTGGCGTATTTTGCAATGACCAAAAACAAAACCCCCTTGCGGGGGTTTTGTTTTTATTACTTATAACCTATTTAGCGTGTAACTGAGATCGGATTTGTGATCTGACCTACGGCTGTGACTGTCACACGGTTGTCGGTCGTAGAACGTACGATCGAGTAACCTGTGGCATATCCACCTACGATGGCACAATCAGTGATTGGCGTACCATTGTTTGTGGTTGGGTCTACTGGTAAAGCAGCTAGATATTGTGTCACGAGTGCTGCACAGATATCTACTTGACCTACTCCACTACCGATCACGGATGCACCGGCGGTGGTATCTGGGATACCTGCTGGGAGTGCGCCTTTGTTGTCGGCGGCGTATTGGCCTACGGCATTTAGAATGGCATTGACGTCACTTGAACGTTTGGTGTCATTGGCTTGTTGGAACTGTCTAGCTGGATTGATAGCTATAAGTGTGATAGCCAAGAGAATCGCTAGGATTCCGATAACTACCAGGAGCTCGATTAATGTGAAGCCTTTCTTGATGGCTTGGGCAAGTTTCATAGGATCCTCCTAAATATATATTAACTACATCAATAGTAGAGTTTATAGAGTTGCTTGTCAAATGAAATATCAAAGCCTATTTAGGCTATTTAAGGAAAACTTAAATATTTACCGTTTCTATTATATATTTTCCCGGTTCGCCGGGTTTTGCAAATACAACAGTCATGGAACGTGATCCAGGCAGGAGTGCAGTTTTTCCTATTATAGTTTCTGTTGCGAAGTAACTGGTGTTTGGGATAGGGACATTTTGAAATGATATAGGGCCACTGACATTCATTGAATGAAGGTGTTTTTCTAGATATGCTTTTTTAGCCATTTCTTCTAGGGTCCTGCTATCCACCCCCGATGCTAAATTGGATGAGGAGCCAAGTAGTTTTAGTAGGACCTTTTGGTTCCACACACCTTCTTTGCCAGCATCTTGCGTATAGACTCTTTCACCCTTTTTGTTTCTGACCACCAATGAACCATCTGCACTAACCCTCGTATCAAATGATTCACCAGCTCCAATACCCAATTGAGTTGCCACTTCGTTGAATTCGACTAAATTTTGAGATACAGGTGGAGTCGGTATAACTTCTTTGTTGGATTGAGCAGCGCGATACTCTTCGGCAGTCCTCTGATGTTTTGGCAATGTTACAACAGCGATATCTGTAGCAGGCAATGTCGGCCTTGGGGATAGGTTTTCTGACCGATCAGGCTTTGCTGTAGCAAGACTAGTATCTACTACTACTTCTACTGATTTACCTTGATGATTTTGCAAATTAACAATCCTACTCGGTTCTGTTCTTGCTGACGTGACCGCAAAAGCTAAAACTATCATCTGTGCTAATATTGGGGCAAGTGATAAATGTTTTAATGCGAAGCTAGCAAGACTTTGTATATCGTCAACAATTCCGTCAATTATTCTATTTACTTCCACTTCTACCGATTTTAGTGCGTTTTCCATTATGTTTTATATTATAGGATATATATTGAAATATAGCAACCATACTAACCTATCTAACTGATAGTATCACTATAGCAAGTATTACAATCAATATGACAAATACTGCTAGTAGCAGAGGTAGCTGAGATTTGGGTTTTTCGGTAGTTGCTGGTTTTGTGGTAGATACAACAGGTTGAGTGGGAGTCACTAAAAATAAGGTATTTTTTTCTAGTTCAGATTCTTTTTTGTAGGTGAGCTTGGCGATGTCTAGAGTCAAATTGTCTGATCCTGAAACTAGTCGCACTGGTACTACGGCTCTTGTGTTGTAACCATGGAGAGAAAATGCCTGGATAAACGCTTGAATTAAGATCTTGTTGACTGCTGTCAGTTGTTTGACTGCACCGCTTACATAGGTTTTTGAGATCACTTCTTCAAAAGGAACAGTGTCTAAAAATTGGACGATCTCACTATCGATCTTGTCGGGATCTGTACTTGTGATCAGATGTTCAAAACAAAGCTCACTACCCAGGAGCCAGACAATCTCTGTGTTGATATAGGTTCTTTGCTTGAGCCAGTCGGTCACGAGCTGATACAAAGCATCCTTATTTATGACTTCCATATTGTTGATGATAGTGGTGGGGAGTGGAAGCGAGGTGACTGCAGTGTCTTTTTGCCCGATCATTTGCAGGGTATTTGCAGTAAGTAGGATAACCAACCAATTTTTTTGACCAAACATATTTAGATTTCCTGTCTATTTACTACTGTTAGCTTACCACCAGCGAGGGTAAGTTGTAACTCAATTTTTCGCACCATGGTACCTACGGTCCCTGTACTTACTACAGTTTTATTTGTGCCATTTGTAGTGACGACGATAGACACAGTACCATCTCCTACTGGCAGATTGGTGTCACCTGTGTAGGATGAATTTCGCAAGATATTTAGGATTGCATTTTCTGCGCCGCTATCTGCAACTGATAATGCTTGCTCTCCTAAAGTATAGGCAGTTGTGTCACGACTTGTGGAAAATGCTATCGCTACCACGGCGGTTGTGATCGTAGTTAAAATGATGAGGACAAGTAGCAACATGATGGCTATTTGACCGGATTTAGTTTTGATCATGATGGTTTCCTACTAACTAAAGTGGTGCTCACTTGCCTACTAACTGGGGCTCCATTTATCTGCTGACTGGTTGGATCAATGGTAAAACTGAGTCCAATACTTGCATTTCCACCAATTGCTTGGTTACCGGTAAAGTTAAAGTTTGAGAGAGTGGTGGATGGGCTATTTAAGATTGAGGGCGACCCACCACCAACAGATAGTGAGAGGACTCCCCCACTTTCACTATAAATATAGCTGGTGCCACCTATCATAAGTGAAAGGGTCGACCCAGATGCACCTGCAGCTGGTGAGACAATACTATCTGACCTAGCAAGATCATATGATAAGCGAAGCAAAATATATCTAGAATCCTGAGCAATGGCTGAGACTGTCTCACTCTTTTGACGCAGTGACAAAATAGAAGCAAATAACTGAGCAAGGATAGTGATGAGCACCGACATGATAGCTAGTGAGATAAGGAGTTCGACGATTGTAAAACCTTTTTTTATTTTCATGGTGCGAAGTTGACTGTAAGATCTAATAAAGTAGGAGTCACGGTATTGTCTAGGGTAGACATGAAGGCTTTGTATTTGAAACAGCGGCTGGGATTTGAGTAATTGGTCACTGAGGTTAAAGGCACTGAACCTGTGATAAGTCCACCAACTGGAGTAAAGTAACTGCCTTCGTAGTTTAGGGGGTCTGGACCTACAAAAGTATAGCTCGCAGTAGCACAATTACCAGATACATCATTTGCTACACCAAGCTGCAGACTGACAGAAGTAGAGCCAGGCATATTTACCCCAGCACTAAAGCTATTGAAGGTGGTAGAGGAAGAGGTCGCAGTAAATGGTGCTGAGGTAAAGGTACCGTCAGAGACGTACTGACCGACATCGGGTCCTCCCTGGATAATCTTGAGTTCTAGGTCCGGGGTATTTGCTACAAGATAGACAAAGTTGTCACCGTCGGCTTCTGAAACCGAAGTTAAGTCATTAAAACCAGAATTGAACTGCAAGCCACCACAATAGGTCGGAGTCGCTTCGGTCGTGATATTTGTAACCTGATATTCTTCTGCGTCTGATAAATCGGTGATGGCATCTCGTCCGACTAACACTGCTCGAAGCCCGTTTAACACAGTTAGGGATCTGCGAGGATAGAGCTGTCCATTTTCTGCTGTCCCATTGTAGTAACCGGAACTTGGGCCGGTGGCTGGAGTGCCAGATAAAAACGCTGGACTAGATTTGTTTGAGGTATTTAAGATATAGAGTTGATAACTATCTGGCTGACCATCTCCATTGCCGTCTATACCACCATTGCTAGAGATATAGGCGCGCGACCCATCGGCTTTGGCATAGACAGAGTTGGCGGCTTCTTCGGTACCGCTCTTGGTGTTGAAGTCAAAAGAACTTGTGCGTTTCCAGCCACTAGCTCCGCCACTGATACGACCACAACTACTACTTGTGATTCTGGGACTAGTACTATTTGTAGGTACTGTAGTCACATTTGCGATATTAAACTCTGGATTGGTGCCAGCGCCAACTGCCACAAAGATATAGGTGCTAGCACCTGACTTGACAGGATAAATATCATTGTCTGCATAAAGCTCGATATTTCCACCATCAGAACAGTCGTTGTGAGCAGGAGTAGTAGTACTACTCCAGGTAGCTCCTGTTTGACCAGCGATATATTTACGATTAGTCCCTTCTCCTGGCCTACAATCATAACCATCTAGTTCTATACGACAACCGATCATATCTAGACCATTACTTGTAGACTTGGAATCGATATTTGTGAGGTCAAAAGCATAAAGATAGCCACTTGAAGCTACGTATCCCTTGTTTTCAAAAACAGCCAGTGATACTCCACCATAATCAAATGGTGCCTGATCTTGATTTGGGGTGCTGGCACTGTTGCCCTGATACATCCGAGTGTTAAAGAAGGTCCAGTATTTATAAATATTGTTGACTGGATCACTAAATTCACCGGTTGCATCATTGTCGTTACCTGGATTATTGTCATTTACCAAGACCACTATCACTTCTTTGTCTGGCAAATTGGTGGCGATGAGTGCGTAGGTTTTGCCTGATGAGGAAGTGTAGTATTTGATAGCATTGGTTTTAAAATTGTTGTCTAGATTTATACCAGTGGGCACTGAGTAACCACTACTATATTTGCCACCATCATGGGTGAAGATACCGCGCAGAGTCGGGACTGGTGGATCGGTATTGGCAGAGACTGCCACATGCGCCATCTTGATCGACGTACTGGCAAGAGGGGCTGTAGCTACAAAGGCATCATTTGGAGTGCCAGTATTTGCATAGGCTGTAGCTGAGACTGCCACTGGAGGACCATCTGGGAGATCGATAGTGGCGGATGATAAAGCTGGGGAACACCATTTGGCGTAGTTGTTGTTGGCCAAGATTACTTCTCCTCCCGCATTGTTTACAACCTGAGTAGCGGTGGCTAAACCTGCAGTAAAGTCTAGGGCCGTAGTTTGCATATAGGGCAAATTATCTAGGCGCATCAGATAGTAGTCGACTAGAACTGAAGAGGCCACAGGTGAAGTCCAAGTGACAGTACTCGTGATCCTTTTAGTTGAAGGGTCAACCGTACCTACGAGCGCTAGTTGACCGAGCGCATCTCTATAGGCATCAGAGATCACAATGGAGCGGTTGAACTGGGAGTCTAGGCCTGTTTCTACACCAGCTGCAAGTGACCAGACACCAGCAGTATTTGAAAGATGATATGTGCCGTTTGTACTAATATTTTGCCAGTCGGATTCTTTGAGATTGTACAAAATTTCTCGATTTTCTTTGTTTCTGGCATTTGCTTGCATGCGAACCTGCTCCTGAGCAGTGCCTCCGCGACTCGCAAAAAATGAAGTAACTATGGCAGGCATCAAAGCCGCAGTGACACCTAGCCCAATCATGACTTCTACGAGAGCCTGGCCAAATCTTTTTTTCATGGACTGGTGATGACTCCTAGTCGATTTAATTCTATAGTTTTACTGCTTGAGCCAACAGAAAGAGTGATGACATCTGCATCGGAATTGTAGGAGACTACCTCCCCCGTGCCTTTACTAAATAGTACTTGGGAGGATGGCAAACTAGTCGATACAGTCATCCCAATAGGTAGCTGCACGATGTAGTTGCCTGCAGCGCCTGCTGCGTAGGTGGGGCCAGGGAATATGACATAACTAGACTCTAGTAGCTTAATTCCCCAACTATCTACTGGGGTACCTGCTACTGCTGCGCCTGACATAGCTTTGTTTTGAGCAGAGCGAAGATCTGCCACGAGGACATCTTTGGTGACTCCTACATTTGTTTGGTTTACACTAGAGAAATAATTGATACTACCTAGGGCAATGAGAATCGCAAAGATCCCCATTACTAAAAGTAGTTCTACTAGTGTGAAACCGTCTAACATTCTACTCTTCATTTTATCTAGTCCCGATTTGACTAATGAGACCATAAACTGGGGCGATGATCGCAAGCATCATGCCGCCTACTGCAGCTCCTACTAGCACCAGCATGATTGGCTCAAGTAGAGCAGTGAGTGTCTTTAAAGTGTATGTCACTTTGTAGTCAAAATATTCTGAGATTTCCTGAAGAGATTTGTCGAGAGTACCTGTTTCTTCCCCTGCTTCTACGAGCTTGATCACGATGTTTGGTACAGCACCGATGTCCGACCTAAAACCTTCAGAAAGTGGGCGACCTGCCAGCACCATAGCTTTAGAATTTAACAACAACTTCTCCATACGGCGACGTACGACAACTTCGGAAACTAGCTCTAACGCCTGGGTGATAGGTAGGCCTGACATAAGTAACACCGAGAGATTCCTGGCAAGTGTGGTCACGTCGATTTGCATGACAAGGGTAGAGATAAGAGGGAGTCTATAAAATATTTCAAATATTTGCTTGCGTCTGTACCTAAAAAGTAAGTACATGGACAAGCCAAAAAGTGCAAGTCCACTACCAAACCACAAAGTATTTTTGACAACAAGATCTGACACAAACATCATGATGCGAGTGGGCAAAGGAAGCGGGACATTTAATTGTAAAAAGACAGTACTAATTTTGGGGATAACAAATGTCAAAATAAGTAGAAGAATCGCAATAAAAACCACCCCAATAAATAGGGGGTACATCATGGCGGAGCGAACTTTGTCGGAAAACTCCATATCTTTTTGGAGAGTGGTGCGTAGATCACGTAGGGCTACGTCTAGGGTACCTGCTTCTTCTGAGGCTCTAATCACGTTGACGGAGACTTGATCAAAAACCCGGGGGAATTTGGCGAAGGTGATGTAGATCCTTTTGCCCTGGGTGAGGTCTGCATGCATTTCATCTAGAATCATCCGCTGACCACCTTTTGTGTCCTCAGAAAGTGACTTGACCATTTCTAGGATCGAGATACCGGATCCTAACATGGTAGCAAAGCTACCAATAAGCTCTAGTTTCTCGGTGCCCTTTAGCGTAACCCTAGCAAATTGTTTGGATAAATCTTTCATATTGTTTCTGTCTTTGTAACGCGGATAACTTCCTCAATTGTTGTTTGGCCTTTTTGGACTTTGACCATGGCGTCTTCGAGCATGCTACGCATACCCTCTTTGATGGCTTGATTGTTGATGATTTCGGCATCGGACTTGGCGGCGATAAGTTTGCGGATCTCGCTAGAGACTTCTAGTACTTCAAAAGCTCCAAGTCGTCCTTTGTAGCCTGTATTGTGGCAGAGCTTGCAGCCTGCACCGTGGTAGGTGGTGATACTGTCCCCATCAGGGAAGAACTTGGCGATGATTTCTTTGGAGAAATGTTTAAGTAGTTCTTCCATGGTAAACTCGCGCGAAGTCTTGCAGCCATCGCAGATTTTGCGCAGCAGACGTTGGGCGATGATTACTCTGACGGTCGAAGCTACAAGGAATGGTTCCACACCCATATCTGACAACCGTGGAATGGCTGTGGCAGCATCGTTTGTGTGCAAAGTAGATAAGACCAAGTGACCAGTAAGAGCCGCGTTGACCGCGATCCCTGCTGTCTCGTTGTCGCGGATTTCTCCCACAAAAATGATGTTTGGATCTTGGCGAAGGATGGAGCGGAGTCCATCGGCGAAAGTGAGATTGGTTTTGACATTGACCTGGACTTGATTGGCACCTTTGATCCAGTACTCAACCGGGTCTTCGATGGTAGTAATATTTTTTTCTCTGGTATTTAGGACTTTTAAAATGGCATAGATAGAAGTAGTTTTACCTGAGCCTGTGGGACCGGTCGACAAAATCATGCCGTAAGTCTGGCTATAGGCGCGCTCGATTTTGACTAGATCTTCTGGTGCCATACCTAGAGAAACTAGTGAGTACTCGCGGGACTTGGACGAGAGTAGACGAAGCACGACCTTTTCACCACCTGTGACTGGCAGGATCGAGACACGGATATCTAGCTGTTCTTCTGGCACAGCGATGCGCATCTTGCCATCCTGAGCACTCATGTGCTCATCGGTACGTAGATTTGAGAGTACTTTGATACGAGTGATCAAACGGTCGTGGATGGCTTTGGGCATGAGGAGCACATCTTGCAATACACCATCGATACGGAAACGGATGAGACTCTCGCTTTCGGTAGGCTCGATATGGACATCAGAGACACGATCTTCGTAGGCAGTGTTGATGAGAGTATCGATGATCTTGGCGATAGGCAATGAATCACCTGAAGTGGAGGCAGCTTTGGCAATCTCGTTTTTGAGGAGCTCATCGATTGTGATCTGAAGAGCTTTTTTGTTTAAGTTTACAAGACTGGCGATATCGGCTTCTGTGGCATAGGAAATCTCGACTTTTAACCCTGACTTTTTGGCGATCATGTCTACCATAGATTTGTTGCGGGGATCTGACATGGCGACTTTTAGGACCCCGCCTGCACGCTCGTAAGCCACAATCTTGTTTTTGAGCATGAGTCTAGGAGGTACTAGCCCAAAAACATCTGGTGCAATCGTAAGCTTCGAGAGAGAGACAAAGGGAACGCCTACGGTTTCAGCCAAAATCTTGCCTAGCTGCTCTTCGGTAAGTACGTGTTTGGCAATGAGCTGCTTGCTAAGGGTGCCCTGCTCGCCTCCTACGGAAGCAGAGATGGTCTCTAAAAGTTCGTGAGGAACTGAGCCAGTTTTTTCCAGTATGGCCTTCAACTGATCATCGGGCAGAATCATGATTCTAG
This sequence comes from uncultured bacterium, assembly GCA_903945195.1. GTDB lineage: Bacteria > Patescibacteriota > Microgenomatia > UBA1400 > UBA12108 > CAJAUT01. The sequence goes on along the minus strand of CAJAUT010000030.1, from coordinate 5,924 downwards.
TATAGCGTATTTTAGGAGTTGAACTGCAAAGTAAATGTAGAGCCTACGTCTTTGATGGATTCAAATGAGATAGTGCCACCCATTTTTTCTGCAAGCATACGTACCACAAATAGTCCAAGTCCAGTACCTGGACGTTGCCTGACTTCTGGTGTCTCTGATCTAAAGAATTTGGTAAAGACCTTTGATTGCTCGCTCTCATCTATCCCCACTCCTGTATCCTTGAACTCAAAAAATACTTGACCGTTTCTGATAGTTGAAGTGATCGTCAGAGATCCACCTGGCTTATTGTATTTAACTCCGTTACTAAGCAGATTTTCAAAGATTTCAGCAAGTTTGACTGGATCAGCTTGGATAGAATTGATTGAAGATAGGACCAACTTGATTGTCACTCCTTTCTCTTTGGCAAGCGGGGTGATTTCGCGCACGGCTGATTCTAGAGTCTCTTTGGCATCAACTTTGACCAAGTTTACTTTGATTGTGCCTGAATCGGAGCGGGCTACTTGCAGTAAATCATTGACCAAAGTTTTGAGTCTGTTTGCAGCTTCGTCAATCGCGGATAAATCTTTGGCCACAGGCTCAGGGAGATTGTCTTTGCGGGCTTTGATTAGCGCGGAAAAACCTGAGATTGCGGTAACTGGAGTAGCTAGATCATGCGTAGCGATAAAGACAAACTCATCCTTGAGTTTGAGCTGTTCTTTTTGAGCTTCTTCTAGTTCGTGGGTACGGTCTATGACTTTTAACTCCAACGTTTGGCTAAACTCTTGAATCTGCCTGTAACTATCGGCATTCTTTAGAGCTATGGCAGCCTGTGGGGCAAAGATCTCTAAAACCTCTATGTCACGCCCTACATAGATATCACCTGATAGTTTTGGGCCCAAGATGAGGAGCCCGATATCTTCGTCTCCTACGATAAGGGGCAAGATGAGAGAGATTTCTAGTTTCCTAAATATTTCCTTATCTACTTCGTCTGTGAGTTCCTCAAAAATCATAGTTTTTTTGACAGTATGGAGCATTTTTTCTAGACTCGCGTATTTGACGTTTGGAGAGACGACTTCTTCTAGTGTGGGTATTTTTTTCGCTATGAAATCTGTGACTAAGACAAATGAAGCGTAACTTACTTTCATTTCTTTGCACAACATCTTGGTAAGTTTGAGCTCTAGGAACTTGACGTTCATTTCTGACACCATGACGGAGGTTAAGGCTTTAAGTAAATCCTCTTCGTCATAGCGACCCTGGAAAAAGATTTTGTCCGTAATATTGGTAATAAAGTTTGAAAGTGTTGTGAAGCTCATGACTATGAGAATGGAACCAGCAAAGGCGATGATAGTGCGATCGATGGTAGTAGGAAGTAGTCTTGTCCCAAGCCACAAGATCCCTACTTCAAGTAACACCACGGTGGCAAGCACGAAGGTGTAAGAGATAGCACGTGCGACCAAACTCGTGATGTCTAAAAATTTGTGCCTCGCTATAGCGTAGGCAATGCAACCTATGAGAAAAAGCGTATAGGCTGGCCCAAAGATGACAAAGTTGGAGTTGTGCAGGATGACTACAAAAATAAAAGTGGTGAGAAATGACAATATAAAAGTCAAGCCAAGGCCGATAAGCATCAATTTGATCTGTGGCTTGTAGACTTTTTCGGCTTTACTACGCTTGATAAATAGAGTGATCACGGTAAGGAGTAAATATATGATAACGTGAAGACCAAACAAAGGGATTGCTACGCCTGGCACTGGAGTAGTGCCAGATGGTAATAACTGTACATGATCAAAAACAAGCGGAGTTACAGATAAGACGGAGGTAAATATTGTAGAAATAACTATGGACACAATCTCAAGAGAAGAAAGCTTGGCTTCTTTGTAAGGGAATACTCTAGCTAGGACATAGATGGCAGGAAACATAATGGCGACTGAGACCATCACAGCCCTGATCCATAGGATAATGATACTAGGATCGACAGCCACAAGTGAAAGATAATTCAAGATAGCCCAAAGGGAGATGTCTAGAGTAAGAAAGCCAAAAACTTTGTGGGTAATACTTTTGCTATTTCTTTTATATACTATGAAACCTAGCAGCAGATTGGCAAACAGGGTCAGGGCAGTGATCCAGAAATTGAACATATAATTTATCTTACTATACAATTGAGTTGTATGAAGCCAATCCTGATCGATGCAAAGACTGCATTTAAAAATAAGATTCTAGAAAGACAAGCTGATGGTATAAAGTACAAAAATATCCTAGTCCCCAGCTCGCATATATATTCAAAAGTCCAAGCTACTATGTACGGACTCAATGATGGACTCGTGGCTGCAGAAAATGGTGGTGATTTGCGTAGTCTTTTTGATAAAGAGATGATCAAACTTTCAAAACTTTTTGAAACTACTGGTGATATCCGCGAATATGGTACCTATGCCTATTACGCTAGAACCGGCGATCTAGTGCAGTACGCACCCCTTGAAATGAATAGGCTGGCGATGGTAGCCTCGAACTCTAGCTTGTACTTAGATCCCCAAATGAAGATGAGCTACCCAAAATCTCAAGAAATATTTAGAAAGATTCACCCCGGTGTGATGGGATTATCTGTTGGTAGCAATATTGTAAAGGCTATCATGCAGGTAATTAGGCCTGATTGTTTAAGTATCGCTGACCCTGCGATGTTTAAAGCCACCAATCAAAATAGGGTGACAGGACTGTCTTACAATTTAATGTTACTTTCTGAACAGCAGCAGCAAGGTAATAATGAGACAATTTACGGTCTAAGAAATAAGGCGGAAGTGTTGGCTGAGCAACTATACGGAGAAGATCCATATGTAAATATTTCTGTTTTCAAGGACGGAGTGACACTTAAAAATATGGATAAATTTTTAAAGAATGTAAATATCGTAATCGACGTAGCAGATAGTACAGAGTACAAACTGGCACTTGCCCAAAAAGCTAGAGAACAGGAAATACGCTATATACGCATAACTGATGCAGGCGATTCTGTGTGGATGGATATCCGCCCTTTTGATTTGGATAAGAACATCTCTATCTCACCGGATATCTCTGATCAAAAACTGTTCGAGCTAGAAGAATCGGCAAGTCGTAGTAGAGAAGATTTCTTTAGATTTGCTGATGCACTAGTTGGTGACAAACATAGAAAAATTCCAGGAGAATTTAATGCACTAGTAAATGGAAAGCTGCCTAAATATGTAGCTAGTATTCCACAATCTGGTGCTACCACGATGGTTGGGGGTGGGTGGTGCGCCAATACTATTGCCAGGATGTTTATGGGTCACAAATTTCACGAACGAATGGTGTTTGATATGAGAAACACTAAAGTTGAGACATTTTTTAAAGAAGTACCTGGTCTAGTGGTAGGCGAGGTGCTTGAGGCAATCTAGGCGTAGCTTGATCCCTGATCCCTGCTCTAAATAGTATGACTGGTTGAGTCATTGTCATACCCATGGCAGAGAGTGACATGCGGACAAGTGTGACCTCGGCAAGTCCCGCATGGACTGCAAGACCTCCTCCATGCATCTCTACTAGATTTTGAACATTACTTAGTACAATACCCACGCTAACCCAGTTTTTGATAGATTGTTTTGAGACTGTAAGCATGGCGATGATTGCAGCTGACTCTATCCCTTTTTTTCCACTACTAGAAAACCTCGCGAGTGAGTCTGCATGCATCTTGGATTTGTTTGCAAGCCCCTCGATGACCTCATCAGTTTGAGTATCTGTTAAATTAAAAGTGCTTCCTGGCATCCCTAGAAATTTCTTCGTTTTGTTTGGAAGCAGCCAGTCAGCTAATTCTTTAGAAAATTTAGCACTGTTGGCTACGTAGGTGTCTGCTTGTGACTGGAGCTCTGCCACAAGGTGAATACGAGGATCTCCCCTATGCCATATACGAGAATCTATTTCATTTTGGGAAGAAAGTATTTGATTTAGCGATTTGTAAAAGCTAACAGAAAAATCTTTTGAGACATCGTGGCGGCGACGCTCGATACGACGAGTAAGTATAGCTGGCAAATATTTTAAAGATACTTTGTCTATTTTGCTTTTACCTAAGTTGATGGTGGCTATTAAAATATATCTTTGAGTGGGGATTTTATCTCCATTTATTTCCCACTTTAACGAGCTAAAGTAGCCATAGCTTTTGGCTGCTGTGATGAGATTGCCGATGGCACAGCCGATACTGACACAAGCTTGGCGACCTACGATGTCTGAGGCAGGTAGTACACGAGAATTGTCTAAATATATTTGGATGGAATCATCCTTTTGTTTGAACGCCCAAGGTTGGGTGTTGTGGGTAGAGCTAGCTAGGTGACCAAACTGGACGATATATTTGAATTTGTCTGTTTGATTTAGCTTGTGAAACTGAGAATTTGTCAGTATTTTTAGTTCCCATGATTCGTAGTTTGATGTCATATAGCTATTGTCTCACGTTCCACAATTTTGGATTATCAACCCAGTATCCTGGATAATCTTCTTTAAATTCTTTTAATGTCTTTGAATTCCAATTAAACTCTAATTCGCTAGGTATAAAATTGTATCCAGTCGCTTTTGCAAATGACTCTGATCGATCATTTAATATAACTAATATTTCTTTGTGTTCTAATATACCAGCAAGTCCCCATGCATATTTCCAGAAAATATCCTGAATTTCTAGTTTTATTGTCCTTGATAGTTCTTTCTTTACAGTAAAACCTGAGGCTACCATAACCATTTGATTTGCAGCGTTATCTGCAACTTCGTTGACAAATGTTTGAGCACCAGATTCTATATGCATGTGGCCCAATAAATCACCAGTGTTATTAATTGCTGCTATATATATAACGGTATCTTGCCCTTTTGGAAACTCTGTTGTAAGTGGCTTTGGCTTTATCCCGTCTTTTCTTGCGTAAACTGCGTATACTTTATTTTGCAATTCATTCCCGTGTTGGGCTTCAAATATTTCTGGAGCTAAATGTTCTACTCTCATTTTGGAGCGATGACGCTGTTGATGCGGTTTTCGAAATCGACCATGTTGACTTCGTTTTTGACCCAGTAGGCAGTGGCGCCTGCGTCCATGGCCCGCTGCTTGTCTACGTCTGCCATGAGACTAGACATGACTACAACTGGCACATTTTTGAGTCTTTCGTCTGCTCTCATTTTGGTAAGTACTTCTAGACCATTGAGTTTGGGCATCATAAAGTCGAGGATGACTAGGTCTGGGACGTATTTTTGCATGGCATCCCAACCAGCTTGACCATCTTTTTGGAGCTCGACATGGAAGGCGGCACTGGCAAGACTAGCCATGTACATCTGTGTGATGAGCTCGTCGTCTTCTACTATAAGTATGTTTTTTTGTACGCTGTCCATAAGCGATATTAGTTTACCACAACTTTTATAAAGCCAAAGTATGCTAGCATAAAATAATGAACGTACGAAAGAAGTTGTACTGTTTTGTAGATGAGACTGGTCAAGATACCCAGGGAAAATTATTCTTAGTTGCCATCATCCTTACAGACATCGAAGCGCTGAGTACCCTAGAATCTGAGCTCCTTGATATCGAACTTTTGAGCGGTAAAAAGAAGCTGAAGTGGAATAAAACTAAGAATGATCTTAAAGTCGAGTACTTGAAACAAATTCTGACAATCAAAGCTCTGAAACACTCAATCTACTATTCTATTTATCATGACTCCCTGGAATATTCTAAACTCACATCTCTAACGATTGCCAAAACTATCCTAAAGAAAGCAAACACTGAATATGAAGTATCAATCATAATAGATGGATTAAATGATAAGGAGCGAATAAAAGTATATAGTGAACCCCAGAATCTGCACAATGGGTTAAGATCCAATTTATATGGATCAACAACACTTGCGGAGGCAACATCCGCCGGCTTTTAAAGCCAAAGTTGCACTAGAAGCGGTGAAAGAGGAAAAGACTGTCGCTGAATT
>CAJAUT010000029.1 GCA_903945195.1 uncultured bacterium | reverse complement strand
AGCTCAGTTGGTAGAGCACGGTCTTGGTAAGACCGGGGTCTCGAGTTCGATCCTCGACGTTGGCTCAATATATTGACATTCGTAGTTATTTCGGGTTTACTAAAAGTATGTCCATTCCTAAATCTATTCTTTACAAAAGTTATGTTTTAGAACAAAAATCAATGTTTGACATTGCAAAAAACATGGATATTTCTATCCACAAAGTCCAATACTGGCTTACCAAATACAAAATACCCAGAAGAAATCAAAAAGATGCAAACTACGCAAAATATAATCCAGATGGTGACCCTTTCAATATAAAATCAAACCTCTCCATAGATGATCAGCATCTTTATTATTTAGCCATGGGTTTTTATTGGGGAGAAGGTGGTAAAACTAACTATCAGACTACACGACTAGTCAATTCTGATCCAACTATGATATTGATATTCTACAAATTTTTACTCAATATTTGTCGAGTCAAAACTTCAAAAATACATTTTCATTTACAAACGTTTAAAGACAACAATATTCAAAGAGCAAAAGACTACTGGTCCAAAACATTAGGTATTAATGCAGAGAATATTCACACAAGTCAGCCAATACCCTCACAAGGAAAAGGTAACTACAAGAACATAAATATACATGGCGTCATGGCCATAGACGTCTACAACACCCATTTCCAAGCTTGGATGATGGAACAACTCACTAAACTCGGGTATAATCCAAACATACGCTGAGGTACTCAAGTGGACAACGAGGGGAGACTGTAAATCTCCTGCCTAAAAAGCTCCATAGGTTCGAATCCTATCCTCAGCACAAGCATAGGATGAGAACCGATCGCGAGAATCACACTTCAAGTGCTTTGCACTTGAGAAATGTATCCAAATACGAAGTAATTTGGGATACCTATCCTCAGCACAACTTACTACAGCTACAAGCTCAAACCCTTGATAAATTCAGTCAACTCACTAGACATACTTTTGTCTTTTAGCGCAAACTCTATCTGAGTTTTCATGTACTCTAGTTTGTTTCCTGTGTCGTAATACTTGCCATTTTTTATCTCAGTGGCTAGTACATGCTTCCCATCTTTCAGCATGAGTTTAAGGGCGTCATTGTAGTAAAATTCCTCACCTGGCTTTAGATTAGCTAGTACAGTATCTAGATAATCAAAAATGTCTGGAGTAAGTAAATACCCGCTCACATTTGCCAAATCCGATGGAGCATTTGCTTTACCAGGCTTTTCCACAATTACATTACAATCAATTATTCCAGGTTCAAGCTCAGGACCTCCTGCAAAACCATATCTATCGTAGTCTGCGTCAGTTTTAGCACGTACGCTCGCCATACTGCTATAGCCATATTTTTCGTATGACGCTACCAGTTGCTTAAATCTAGATGGTTCTGAGGCAATAAAATCATCGCTCCAGGTATAGATAAATGGTTCGTTGCCGATCAAGTGGCGGACGTTCATGAGAGGTGTCCCATTACCGTATGGCCCTTTCTGGCGGACATAAGCAAAGTTGGCCATAGTCGAAATCTTCATGACAGAGTCAAGTAGTGATTTTTTCTTTTCCCCACCCATCTTTAGGTTTTCAATCAGATCAGTTGAGGGATTGTCAAAATGATCTTCAATAGTACGCTTGTGGTAACCAGTGACTATGATGATATCGGTAATGCCTGCGTCAACTAGCTCCTCGACGATATACTGGATCACTGGCTTGTCTACGATCGGAAGCATCTCTTTGGGCATGGCCTTGGTTTGAGGCAGGAAACGCGTACCAAATCCAGCGGCTGGTATTACTGCTTTTGTTACTTTCTGCATTGTCCCCCCCCTACTTTATGAACTTTATAAACTTGATAGACTTACAACTATCATAGAGTCATCAGCTCTTTTTCTTTTTCTTTTTCTAGTTCTTCCACTTTGACCATATACGAGTCTACGGTCTTTTGCATAGATTCAAGCCAAAATTCGATATTATCTTCAGAGATACCAGCCTCTCCTTTTTGAGCCTCGATTTCCTCTTTGATCTCTGTGCGAACTCCGCGGATCATGACTTTGGCGGACTCTAGTTTAGAGTGAACTAGTTTAACTAGCTCTAGACGTCTTTCTTCTGTCAGAGATGGAATCGAGATCTTGACCATGTCTCCGTCCACAATAGGTTGGATATTTAGTCCAGATTTTTGAATACCAGCTGAAATAGCTGCCACAAGTCCTTTGTCCCACGGAGAGATTACGATGAGAGTCGTATCTGGCGCATTGATCGTAGCCAGCTCTTTAATGGTCATGATCGTGCCGTAAGCCTCGACTTTGACGTCTTCTACTAGGGATGGCTTGGCACGCCCTGTGCGCACGCTAGATAAATCTTTCTTTACAACCTCGATAGTTTGGTCTAGTCTCGCTTTCAAATTTGCCAAAATTGTATCGCTCATAGAACATAATATATCACATTCGCTGTGAAAGGTCTGATCTTGTAGGTCATCCTACGAGGTCAGACCTTTCAGGATTTATGATAATATATCTCTTATGAATCTAATTAATTATCTCAAAGAAGTTCGTGTCGAGCTCACCAAAGTCACCTGGCCAACCAGAGCCGAAGCTACTCATCTCACCCTCATCATCATCGGTGCCTCCCTAGTAGTAGGACTATATATAGGTGGACTTGATCTAGCTTTTACCAATCTACTTGGGCTTTTCTTGAAATAATGGTATACTTGACAAGTTCCCACAAGATAAAAGTTATATAAACGAAAAATAGGAGTCTTAAAAGTATGACAGACACCGCCACCCTAGATATCAAAAATCCAGATGCCAGCTTGACCGAACGCCTTGAGGATGCCAAAAACGGCGATATCCTCTCTGAAGTTCGCGAAAACAATCCCTACCACGTCATCTACGAAAAGAACGAAGGCCTCGAAGCCCGCGCCAAATGGTACGTCGTCCACACCTATAGTGGTCACGAGCTCAAAGTAGCCGAGCAACTCAAAGTCCGCATCGCCTCTATGAACGTCGAAGGCAAGATCTTCGAAGTCGTGATCCCCGCCCAAGACAAAATCCAAGTCAAAAAAGGTCAAAAGAAAACCGTCAAAGAAAAGATTCTCCCAGGTTACATCTTGATCAAGATGATCGTCGATGATCAATCATGGTTAGCTGTTCGCACCACCCAAGGCGTCACCGCTTTCATCGGTAGCGTCGGCAAACGCCCTACTCCTATCCCACAACGCGAAGTCGACACCATCATGAAGTTTATGGAAGTCAAAGCTCCCAAATACAAGAGCACTTTCACCTCTGGCGAAGCCGTCAAAATCGTCGAAGGTCCATTTGCCGACTTCCTCGGTACCGTCGATCACATCGACGAAACAAAGGGCAAGTTGTCCGTGCTTGTTTCCATCTTTGGTCGCGAGACCCCAGTGGAGCTCGATTTTGCACAGGTATCCAAGATTTAATTTAAATGATAAAATAAGGAACTTATGGCCAAGAAAAAGATCAAAACAATTATTAAAGTCTTCCCTATGGGTGGTGCAGCTACGCCTGCCCCTCCAATCGGACCAGCTCTTGGACAACATGGTGTCAACATCATGGAGTTTGTAAACCAATACAACAAAGCTACTCAAGACAAAAAAGGTCAAAAGACTCCAGCTGAGATCACAATCTACGAAGATCGCACCTTTACCTTTGTCATCAAACTCCCTCCTGTCTCTGAGATGATCAAGCAAGAGCTCAAGCTCAAGCTTGGTTCAGGCGTACCAAACAAGACCAAAGTCGGTAAGCTCTCACAAGCTCAGCTCAAAAAGATCGCCACCGAGAAGCTGCCTGACATGAACACCACTTCTATCGAGTCCGCCATGAAATCCGTGGCCGGCACTGCTCGCAGTATGGGTGTAGAAGTAGAGAAGTAAGTTACAAACTAGCCAATAGCTCTTCAATTTGTTTCTTTGCTTTTTCCAGATCACCATCATGGATAACCTTCCACAAAATCCCAAGCTCCACAGTATCATATCCATGGATCAATACATTTCGAAAATCAACCATTTGCGCCCAAGGTATTTGACTATATGTCTCTCGAAAATCAGCTTCAAGTCGCCGTGATGCCTCTCCTATAATTTCAAATCTTCGTATTACTGCATCCTGTTTTTCGGAATTTTTCTCGAATTCCTCGTAATCGACTTTATTTACGTATTCAAAAATCTTCTCAATCGCTTCCAAGACATCCTCTAGGTAAACCGTCGACTGCTTCTTCATACTGGTAAATATCGCAAATCTTGCATAATAAATGATTTCAATCTTGGTTTGATTTTGCTTTTATTTACCAAATCAACTTTTTTCCCTACGACATCTTCTAATTCTTGCTTCATCTGGACATATTCAAACAAATTCAACATTGGTCCCATCTGAATCATCAGATCCAAGTCACTCCCCAGCTTCGCTTCACCCCTTGCCACACTCCCAAAAATAGCGGCCTCGATGACTCCGTATTTCTTCAAAATTGCAGTAATGCGCGGTATATACTTCATATTTTTAGTATAGCACGGGTAACAATTCATGCGATCTAAACACTACCTCACTAGAGTCCGCCATGAAATCCGTGGCCGGTACTGCTCGCAGTATGGGTGTAGAAGTAGAGAAGTAAACTATTCTCGCGATCTATTAAATAGTCGTGCCATCGCTTTTAAAGAACGATCTGCTAACACCTCTAGATCTAGATCTCTAGTATATTTATCCATGTCTATCGCATCCATTTTTGCTGTAAAAGTCTCAGTCATAAACATAATTTTTTCCAAGGCATTCGATATTCTAGACGCAGTTGGGCTATCTTTTGACGCTACGAGTAAATCGACCCTATCTTCTATCATAGTTCCGATATTGACAGCACCATCGTGAAATTTTTGCTTTAAAGTTTCAGCTTTTAAAGCTGTTTCGCTATCGGTCAAAAAGTTTACAAGCTCCCAAGAGCCTCCTACCAAAAGTAGCGATAACGCTGGACCAAAGGAGTCTAGGACATCGGGCGTATTCCAACCCTCAGCAGCATATCCAATCGTCTCTAAAGCAGAAGGTATTACCATCCCAGCAATAACTGAAATCCACATCTTTACTCTCGGATCCCATTTTTCCTTACCTGCTTTATCACGTAAAAAATCTGTCAACTCCAAGAAACTACGTACTCCAAATATAACCTCTCCAGACTCAAAAACATTACCAATATGATCAAAGGCAAATTCATTCTTTTGCAGAAGTTTGTATGACCAATCATCCTGACCATTTTCAAACATTCCATTTCGTATACTATATCTTCCAGCCTCCCCAATCATCAACGCTACGTTTATGGATCATGAAAATAACTCCCGAAATATCTTTTGTGGATTACTTTGATCTTTATCTGTCTCACTCTCAGAGCTTTGAACACTTGCCCCATCAGTAAGCAATTCCTGTTTTTCTGCTGGAGCAAACAGAAACGGCAAATTATCCTTTTTTACTCCATCTCCACTCATCCCTACATTATGGCATAAATATACGCTTGATTTCGTCCATCTACCCTGCTTAAATGAACTTATGCTTACATTTCAGGATGAAAAAAGAGTCAGAGAAATAGTCAAGGAAGAATTAGCTCCTGTAGCCAAAACAGTCGAGAGAACTGCCGTAAACGTAGATAAACTAGTCAAAATGTTCGTAGATCTAAAGCAAGAACATACTATCACCAAGGTCAAAGTCGACAAGCACGACAAGCGTCTCAGAAAAGTCGAAACCAAACTCAAAATCAATTCGCCTTCCGAATCGGTCATTTTTACCTAACTCACATCTTGTGCTATAATTCCCCCACTATTCATTATTACTTGTCCTGAGCTTGTCGAAGGATAAGGAGAAAAGGAAAAATTATATGGGAAAAAGAAAAGATTCAACCACCGTCGCTCCTAAAAAACAAAAATCCATGACTATCTGGGAAGAGCTGTATACAGACTTGACTCCAAACGTAGCTGAAGCACTCCGTTTAGCTCGCGTCAAACCAGAGCAATTAGTCAACATGACCGACGGCGATATCACCGCTATCCAAGGTATCTTTGACAATGGTCTAGAGGAAATCAGATCCAAGTACTCACCAGATATGACCGTAGCCCCTTCCGACTCCGCTCCAGTGACAGCAGACTCAGCAGCAACCGCTCCTGCCGAAGCTGTCGAGATCGTAGGACCACGCCCAGCCAACAAACGCCACGACTTCAAAAACGGCAAAGCTATCCGCGCTGCCAAATCCAAAGTAGATCCACAAAAGAAATACGAGCTTTCTGAAGCCATCAAACTAGTCAAATCTGGTAATATCACCAAATTTGTCTCGACTGTCACTCTTCACCTAAATCTCGTAACCAAAGACGCCCCAACTCGCGTCGAGCTTACCTTCCCTCACATGGCTGGTGCAGCCAAGAGGGTTGCGATCGTGACCGACGAACTACTTAAAGATATCGAAAAAGGCAAAATCGAGTTTGATATCTTGGTCACTTCCCCTGCTTTCATGCCTAAACTAGCCAAGTTCGCTAAAGTCCTAGGTCCAAAAGGTCTCATGCCTTCCCCTAAAGCTGGCACAGTGACACCTGACCCAGAGAAAAAAGCCAAAGAATTTGAAGCAGGCAAGACAGTAGTCAAAGCCGAAGCCAAATTCCCTCTCATGCACGTCACTGTCGGCAAGATCAACCAAGCTGATGCAGAATTGATTGCCAATATCAAGGCTCTCCTTGATGCAGTCAAGCTCAAAAACGTGACCAAGGCCACTCTAGCTTCCACCATGAGTCCTGGGATTAAACTCCAACTAAACTAATCAATTAGTTTTTTTCTGGAAAAAGTCTCCTGGGTTCTCAATCATGTCCTCTATAGTCACGCTAATGATCTCATCTAGTCTATCCGTAGCCTGTTTACCAGTTTTCTCAAAATAAGCTTCGTGAAGAGTAGTCGCCGCTTGATCTTTAGACATTGTCTGGACTTTTACCACCACTTCCTTCGATACCGCCGCATACAGCTCCATCATGTATTTCGTACCCACGGCCTTCATAACCACCTCTATTGCACCATTTACCGCCTCAGATTCCATTCCATGAGCTTCTAGAGCATTTTTTAAATCTACTATTGTCTTTAGTTTTGTATCAGTCATGATTCTCCTTTATGGTGTAGGCATCTCTATTTCAGTTCCAGACGGTAAATATCTGATAGCGTTAAACATTTTCGTCAGTGCTGCTCTTAAAGCTGATTCAGTCAACTTACTTGGATCTGGATATCCAGCTTGGATCACTTCATTTAAATTTTTTACGGCCTGGTCTACAGAGATATAATCCCATTTGTTTGATGTCAAATTTTCCAAAACCGGCACATTACCATTTGGATAAGTCTTTTTTAGCATCTCAACAAACACGTCTTTGTTCTCAGTTAACAGTCTAATGTAGTCTCCAGAATATGGCTTTAGACCATGATCTACGAGTATCTGGGTCAACATTTCATTATTACCCCGTACGATATGCTCAAGTCCATGAGTATCTGCTGGTGGCAACTCTACATGGGGGACATCTACCGGTTCGGGCCCCGGAGGAACTACACCTTCCCCTCCTGTGTGTGGGGGCACAAGCTCAGCGGGCACAGGTTGAGGCTCTAGTGGAACTGGAGTTTCTACGGCTGGTGTAGCACCACCATTCCCTTGACTTTGCGCCCATTCTTTAAATGCATGTACACCGTCCCCTATTCTATGAAGCATAGCTTTAACTGGTAGTATCGCTCCAAGCATCTTGCCGGCAATATCTCCGATCACTACACTCGAGATCATACCGTTTGTATCTAAATCAATCTTTTTTTGTTGCTCTGCGGTCAAGACATCATATGGTACTAAATTATTTTCTTTTCTAAAACTTGCATCAGTAATTTTAGGTACTGTCCATTTACGTACAACTGTATCCAAGAAGAATTTTTGGTTTATCGCCCAACTCCCACCTACATTTATACTGGCGCCTATGAACCAATCCAAAGCTAAGTTTGTCATCCCTATGGCTTTAAAACCATCCATAATTGCTTCAGTAGTGTAATGTACACCAGTGACTATCCCAAAGCCGGCTAGAGCACCAACTAGCAAACTAGCCGAGGCTTTGCCCTTATTTTCTTTAAAGAAAGAAGTGGAATTATTCCAGTGTTGTTTTATATTCCCACCCATTTTCTTCATAGCCTTCACTATTCTCCACTCATTGGGATTCTCAGCAGCAGGTTCAGGTGTAGGCTCTGGCTCAGCTGCCTCCTCAACCCTCTCACGAACTGGTCCAAAATACACATCAGAATTGTGTACAGCTTTCATAAATAACTTGGCTCGGTCTTGCCTCAGCTGAGCAACATTCTCTGGTAGGGTCAATGGATCTTCAATCTGCTTGGTCAACGCCCCCCATCCAGGGACCGCATACTTATCTACCACATCATCTGCGTATGGGATATTTTCCATTGCTAGATATGGTTTAGCGGCTAGGTAGTCTGTCAATACACCACCCGATATTATTCTATTTTGGATCCCATCTTCTATCATAAATTTATGATCTCACACCACCAATATATGCTAGCATCTTTAATACCGGTCCTTCAAGGTGCAATAGTTGCTCTAGTACCTCAGTTACATCAGTATCCAAGTGAGCTAATACCTCATGCTGTGCAGCAGATGTAGTAGCAGCTTGATAGCGTTCAATTAGCTGTTTTGCAGCTTCCTTGCCACCCACCAGCTTACTCACGGAGTCTACCAACCGCTCTACTTGCTCCTCACTTGCTTCCGCTCCAGAACCTCTAGATACTAGAGCAGAGACCAAGGTGTTGGTCTCTGCAACTAGTTCTTCCTTATTATCAGAAGTTAAGTTTTTTTTTCCGTAATTAGTTTTTCGGCAACACCAGCTGCGTTCCTTATGACGGTAGCATTTGTACTATCTGCACTAAAAATCTGCTTAAGCATCTCTGCCCAATTTTCTGGATGCTCCTTCATCATGTTCTCAAGAGCTGGAGCATGGTAATTTGCTTCAACTGTTTGTAGCATCTCAACAACGCGAGAGGTTAAATCTCTAGCTGCATCTTCACCCTGTTTATTGCTAAAAGCTTCAGCTTTTAATTTAGTAAAGAACTCAGCAACTCCATCTGGGCTAGGTAAGTTCGTCACTAGCTCTAAGATGTGATCTTGATTTACATCACCCTTAATAAATGCCTCTGCATGTTCTACAGGGGTTTCGCCGAACTCTTTACCTGCCACAGCTTCAGTGCGGAGATCATTTTCTGCGCTCAACTCACTTGCTATGACCTCTTTAACAGCTCTTTCCATGGCACTTGGATCGCCACCTTTAAAGGCAGTTCTTAAGTTATCACTTATTGGAAGATCCAATACACTCAGAGCATTTCTAATCTCTACAACTGATGATTCCAGACCCTGAGTCAAACCACCATCAATATCTGCATTCTTCACCACTTTGTCTACCGCACCCTTATATTCAGACATTCCTGATGCATCCAGGAGTTCACTAGCTCTCTTTGCAACAGTATTACTACTTAGTTCAGTAGAGATATTTTTTGCATCAGTTCTTAATACTTTTGGAGTAGATTCGACTAGAGATGCTTCGATTTGAGCTGCCAATTTTTTTGCATTCTCATCTACCTTAGCTCTAAGTTTGACAATAGTCTTCTCCATTGCAGCTTTTACTGCTGGATGAGGAGTTTTGCCTATCGCTGCTTCAGACTCTCTAAGATCTTGCAATTCCTTAGCAAACTTAACCATTTGATCTTTATTTGATAGTATGGCTGCAGATCTAATTTCATTGAAGTTCTTCAAATAGTTCAAGATCTCTTTGGAAGAATCTGCTACACGCTGTGCTTCCACATGAGAGACTGCAAGCATCGCAGGTGTCACACTCTCTGGAGTCACGCCTAGTAGTTCAGCGACTTCTGTGACTGATTCCTTAAATGCGCCTTTATACAGATCATCTACGATTTGTTGCTGAGCTTCACCCATCTGACCTAAGGCCTTAGCAAGGGTTGCATCTTTTCCACCCATAGGTTTAATAGTTTCAGCTAGTAGTGACTTACTGGCAGCAAGTGATTCTTTGCGTGAGTTAAGCAATGCCTCTTTGCTAGCGGCCAATGCAGAATGTTGTTCACCAAAATCGGCACTTCCGGCCACACCAACACTACCCTTTGACTTACTGGCAGATCTTTCTAGAGTTTCTATGCTTTCTGAAAGATTTTTGATATCCGTCATCATCCTACGCACTTCTGCGTGTGGGAAGAATAATATATTTTTATTGTCTAATGTGATATTTTTGTCACCAGTTCCTGGCTCACGGGATGCGAGTACTATCTGCATAACCTCTGGATCGGTAGTAGCTCCTACCACCATACCCATTTCTACTTGTTTACCACCAATCTCAACTATGTTGCTAGATAAGAATTCGGCTTGCACTACAGGGGTACCATCTGGGTTTGGCAGTTTGGCGGCGACTAATCCTTCCATTTCAGATAAGAATATTTCAACCGAAGCCATGTCTCCTTTAGCACCATAGGTATCGATAAATTCCTGTACACTGGCAAAGGATTTAGCCCCAATTATTTCACCTAGTTTTTCTGGGATATTACCTGCTTCCAATTTTGCTCCGGCTACAGCTTTTTCGGCATCGAGCTTCTTGATGGCACCCATGGTTGCTAGAGTCTTTTCGATAACTACGGCTTTTTCAGCAGCTAGCTTCTCTAAACCTTCCACTGTACTATTTAGAGCTACGAGCTTCTCCGAAGCCTCTGATCTATCATTATGCTCTTTTCTTGCTTCAGCTTGCCATTCCAGTTGTTGTTTCAACGACTCAGCTTGCATTCCTTTTTCTACTGCTCCACCAATTTCAGCATTCACTTTTTCGCGATTTGCGATTCTAGTTAGTTGTTTGTCAAACTTAGCATAAGCTTTGTCAAACTTGGCAAAATCGGCACCATATGTATCAGCTTCAACTTTATGCATGTCTTCTGCTTGCTTGAAAGATGCGGCTTTATCAACAATATTGTCTATAGCAACATTTTCTTTAGGAGATAACCAAGATGTTAATTTTTGGTTTGAAAGCCATTTAGAGACACCTGTTTTTTTGTGCTTAGCGGCTGCCTTGACATCAATTGCATCGGCTATTTGAGTCGACAAGACATCAACGTTATCAATCATCCCATCCGCGCCGAGTTGCTCAGCAAAGGTGTTTGGATCTATACCCAATGCTTTTAGATATTTGGCTCTTGATTTACCTTCGGAACTTAGAACAACGTTGGTAGCATTTTGAACCATTTCAACAACATCATCAGCATGCTTCTGATCAAATTCGTTATAAGCGTCGACTCTTGTACTGACTTCTGTTACAGAATCACCCTTCACATTTGCCACTATTTCATCGATTTCTGCAAACGTTGCTGCAGCTTCGCCTTTCATCCTGTCTAGTTTAGCCATGGAGCCAGTAGCTGCCTCTGTCTCAGTGCCATCTGTCTCAACCTTGGCTGGTTCACCCAAGAATTTACGAACATTATCATCGGCAGATTTTTCACCTTTAATTATGGCTACTTCTTCGTCCTTTACAGTCTGAAGTAAAGACTCAACTCCAAGTGGTTTAAGCTCCTCTTTACCAGAGAATTTTAGCGCCTCATTTTGAGCTTCTCTCTTTGCATTAATTTTTGCTAGATCTTCAGGAGTTTCAATCGCACCACGCATTCTTGCATCAAAAACGCCTTCTTTAGCTCGAGCTAAATTAGCTGTATCACCTATAAACCTAGCAGGGACTTTGTCAGCACCAATTGTTATTGTAGGTTCTAATCCAACTTTTGCTCCCATCTCTGCTGCGGTTATTCCTTGAAATTGGCTAACTTCTGACATATTTGTCTCCTCTTTACTTATAACTATCTATATATTTCTTGCCGGCGGATCTTACTATCTTATAGGACAAAAGTCAAGGGCAAGCATGACTTTTTGATTTCTATTACTTAATTAATAATAGATATTTATTGCTAGTTAGTCAATCACCAACTTACAATAAAAATGCCTCGCCTATACCATTTATAATATACATATAGGAAAATAATACAAAAATACACGGTTCTTGCCTAAATATCACTGTCCTGCTACAATACCCTCAATCCTAAAGACAACAGGTTATCAATAAATCCTGTCGAAGGCGTATAGACTACAAGCGGTAGTCATAAGCTGTCTAAAGGACAGCTTTATTCGTATAAGGAGACATTTATGCCAAACAAACAAAACATCGCACAAGTTGCAGAACTAGTAGAAAAGCTAGGTAAAGTCCAAGCAGTCTTTATCGCCGACTATGCCGGGCTCACCGTCAAAGAACAAGTAGACCTCCGCGACAAAGTCCGCGCAGCCGGTGGCACCATCACAGTAGCCAAAAACTCACTACTCAAAATCGCCATGACCAGCAAAGGTTACGACGTCAGTAGTATCGAAAGTGAAATGACCGGCCCCAACCTGACCCTCATGGCCGAAAATGACGCCGTCTCGCCACTAAAGGCACTTGTAGAGTTTGCCAAAGCCAACGAAAGAAATCTACCAAAGATAAAGGCTGGTATACTCGGTAAAGATGTCTTATCGATGGAAAAAGTTATGCAGCTAGCTGCCCTACCTTCCAAGAATGAACTCATCGCCAAACTCCTGGGCACTCTATCCAATCCAGCCCGCAACATGGTTGGCATCTTGGTAGCACCTATGCGTAGCCTGGTATACGCTCTTTCTGCCGTATCTAAAAAGAAGGCTGCCACCGCTTAAATAGTATTATTTGTATAAATTAATTATAAAAGGAGACAATATGTCAGATCTAAACGCTCTAGTAGAGCAAATCGAGAAATTATCCGTCCTCGAAGTGGCTGAACTCGTAAAAGCCCTCGAAGAAAAATTCGGTGTATCCGCCGCAGCTCCTATGATGGCCGCTCCAGCAGCAGGCGCAGCAGCAGCCGCCCCAGTAGAAGAGCAAGACGCTTTTGACGTCGTACTCAAAGCTGGTGGTGCTAACAAAATCGGTGTCATCAAGGCCGTCCGCGAACTCAACCAGACTTTGGGTCTAAAAGAAGCCAAAGATCTAGTAGAAGCAGCCCCAAAGACTGTACTTGAAGGTGCTAAAAAAGAAGATGCCCAAGCAGCCAAGAAAAAGCTCGAAGATGCCGGTGCAACTGTCGAATTGAAATAAGACATTTTGTTATAAATACTCAAAAGCCCCGCGAAAGCGGGGTTTTTGTTGAGATACTACAAGATCACAAGCTCGTAGAATCAAATTGTAAGTCTAAAATCATTATCTAGATCTCAACATCTGAGCTATTAACTCACCCATAGTCATTTGCTGCTTAACTTTTTCTCCATGAAACATCAAGCCAATCGCTTCATATTGTATTTTTGTTATATCCCAATCCGGATGCTCATCCCTGACTCCAAGTACCGTCAGTGCCCACTGAGGTATAGACATGAGAGCGTGAAACTCATCGATATTAATTCCCAACTGATCGGCAGATTTTTGATTTCGTTCACTGGCTAAATCAACTCCACTAGTAACATACCCTTCACCACTTCTCCATCTCACTGGCATCTTGAGTATATATTTTTCCACATTTCCCCACCTTTGTATACCACTACAGGTAGTGCCTAGTACCTACAAGCCGCGCCCCAAGCGTAGCACGAAAGTGCGTAGTGGGGTCGCACAATGTAAGTACATCAATCTATCGCATTGTAAAGGTTTAAACATCACCTGGCATCTATACATATCACATACATCATCAAATAGTATCCTATTGACACACACCCTGACAATTGATATTATCTACTCATACCTGTACCCAGCACAAATATTTAGGAGTCAAAATATGCAAGACAAAGTTGATTTAAAAAACCTCCCCGATTTACTTACTGTCCGCGAAGTCGCCGATCTACTGCGTGTCTCCCCTCTTACCCTCAAACGCTGGGGCAAACGCGGCAAACTCCCTGCCATCCGCATCAATTCTCGTGGTGACCGTAGATACAAAAAAGAGCAGGTTCAGTGGCTCCTTGGTATCAATCCAGATCAGGTCTAATTCCATCTTTTCAATTTCGAAACTGTGATTATATAATTGATCTTTATGACAGAAGCTGTCGAAAAGATACCAAGTACTACTCCTGAGAGTAATCAGACTCTTTTTCGATATCCCTATATTTTCAAATACATCGATAAATTGTTCAATCACACATTATCTGAAGACGAATTATTAGAATTTTTTAGCAAAAAGAATCCCAATACCACCAATCCCGGTGAGTCTAGATATCTCCCTCGTAGCGAGTCTATCTTACACGCGCTTAGATCAGTCAATAATCCTTCAAAATTTATCCAAAATCTCACTAGCTGTGGACTTGTTGGCACATATGATGGGGTAAAAATCTCTGATCTCAATAATGTAAACGGAGCAGGTCGCCACGTCTCAGACTCCATCATCATCAGCAATATGGAATTGCTACTTCAAACTGCAAGCGAACTCAATATCGAGATCTTGCCTCCCAACTACTCTGGCGATGAAGGCGCCTTTATGATGGCGCCACTAAATCCTGCAGACTTTGATAATGATAGACGCGTTCTTCAAACAAGATTTGATGCCAAACTAAAAGAGAATGCAAAAGTATACTATTCAAACCCATATTTTGCAGCCGCCAAATCGTATATAGAGAGTCAGTACCCAGGTCAAAGTATCGGACTCACCATAAACTATGCGGATCCTGTTAATGTATCCATCTACACCCCTACTCGTTATGAGGGTTGTGTGGGAAAAGACAAAATGGTTCCACACATCAAGCAAGTTATGGGAGCTATCATCGACGCTGCAACAGGCAACATTCCAATGGATCCAGACTCAAGCATGACTTTAAATGATTTTTTGACCAATTCGTTGACCCAAAATCTCGATCTAGTTACTCAAAACAAAGATTTAGAAAATCTGTTCCCCAAGGAATTGCTAGTTAAAAAAATCGCGACCATGGAATCAGATGTAAACACCTGGCAACAAACACGCAAGAATGAAGATCTTTACATGATTAGGTTCGCCGATATTTTTCTAAAATTGACCAATAAAATGTATAGTCACACCAAGGGTGATCACCAAATGATCGCGGTAGCAAACATGTTCATTCGTCTAACAAGAGACTTTAATATCAAAAGAGATAAAGTAAATCTATACCAACACAACGGTAGCATGCTTGCAACTATGGACAAAGATACTTACGATAATATAGCAAAAATATTCAATGATCCCATCTCTCTTAACACATACTTTAAAGAAGCAGAGATAAATCGCGAGAAATTGGCAGGTCAAAACCACAATCTACGCGCCGATCCATTTATTGTGGCTACAACCCAGATCAGGGATGGAAATGGTGCTTTGACAAGTCCAATAATAGGTAAGGACAATCTCTGGGATCTAGTAGAAACTCTACAAAAAAACTCAAACAGTCAATGAAACTCTTGTTGCTCTATATACTAGCGGGATCGCCAATCAACTACCAGAGCAATTACTGATTCAGATAGACAGTTTACTTCAAGCTCAGGGTTTAAACTCTACGAATTTAGATCAGATTCAAATAGCCTCATATTTCTTGACTGCATTTGGCGACTACTACTCCATGAGACCGTCGAATTTAGATAAGACACTTGAATATCTCTATTTACAGAGAGTCAATATCGACAAAGCTAAAATCAAACTTGCGGCAAAAAATCTCGCAGAGAAGAAACGATCTGTTCAACTTCTGAAACCGAATTAGTCAACATAAGTTTCGCTCTCATCTCTACCGCCCCCTCAAAACCTTTGCAGTACCAGGCCAAATGTTTGCGCATCGGCATAAACCACCTATAGTCCCCTTCTTTTTCTATCTGGGGTTTAAATATTTTTTCAAAAACCTGAGCATGTTCAATCAGTCTCTGAATTTGTCTCTGCACCCACAGTTCCGAACCTTGCGTTAGCGAGTGTTCGGAACTTTGCAGCTCGCTAAATATCCCCGGATTCCCCTCTGCAGATCTACCTATGAGTATCCCGTCAACACCATATTTTGCAGCCTTGGCCTGGGCGTCCACTATAGACTCTACATCTCCATTGCCAAAGATGATTCCTCCATGCTTGTGCACCACCCTAGCAGCCCTCCCTATAGCCTCCCAGTCAGCACTACCTGAGTAAAGCTGGCGCAGGGTACGTCCATGCAAAGATATAAATGCTGGCTTTACTTCCATGAGCTGCTCCATCCATTCTTCTGCAATGTCGCGATCCACTCCTATCCTCGTTTTTACAGACACAGGTAGCTTGGTAGCTGACTTGACAGCTAGTACTATCTCTTTTGCTATCTCTGGTGTGCGGATGAGCCCTGCCCCACTCCCCTGGTCCTCCACCTTGTGCATAGGACAGCCCATGTTTATGTCTATACCGTCAAACCCAAGTGATTCTATTAGCTCTGCAGCTTCTTTAAAATATTCTATATTGTGTCCAAAGATCTGGGCGATTTCCCTTAGTTCCGATCCTTGCGAGATTATAGGCGAGTGATCGGAACTTTGCAGCCAATGTCCTACATCTCTCGCCTTCACAAATGTTTTAAGTAGTCGCTCCCTACGTTCTCCCGTAGCATGATGCAGCGCATCGACCGAGACAAATTCTGTAAACAGGTAATCGGGATGACCATACTTTGCGACCATGTACCGCATAGCTGCGTCCGTAACTCCATCCATTGGTGACAATCCTAGTTTCATGACTCTATTTTAACATCTATATTCATCTCGCCTATAGGCGGATCAAACTATCAATTAGTGATACACTTTAGCAACTAGTAATGCTATCTGTCCAGACCATAATAATAAGCATTGACATGAATTGTTCCAGGGGTTTACAGTGGTACTATGCAAAGAAATTTGAGCAAATTTTATGTGGGCATCGCGATCGGGATTGTTAGTCTATTCTTCGTTCAAATTTATGCTCCAACTCAGTTCAAACCACTCACCACCCACCTCCTAGATTACCCAGGCCAAACAATTCCTACAATCTCAAATTTTTCAAACAATATTCCTCAAGTAATCTTTTCAAAATCAACCAGCAAATTGATGTGGTCACCATTTGCTAAAGCCCAGATCTCCGTAGTAAAAACTAAATTTCTACTCGAAGGAGATTCTCCTGTAGTCACGACTAAGACACCAAAGATAGCTACTCCCACAGTCGTTAAAACAGCTACAAAAAAAGATATTATCTTCAACGAAGTAGGTGATCCTGTCTACACCCCTCCCGCAGCAGTTGTCGAAGCTCCCAAAGTAGTCACAGCCGCCTCTATTCAGGCAGATGCGTACGCAGAAATCAACGGCACAGAAGCCCTGAGATACGGCTACCAGTTAACAGCTGCAGACACCTATATCGACAAAACAAATGGAGAAACATGCAAGGATGGTCAGGGCACGATCTCTGGTACTTACTGTGCCCCAAATGGAGAGCGTTTCAACGTCGCGAATCAAGATACAATCAATGCCTCCAACAATTTGAACCAAAAAATCGCCGAAAAAGTGGCAACTCTATCCGATGCCGATCTTCTAGAAGTAGCCAAATCCAAAGATCCTGCAAAGACTTGTGTAGCAGATGATCTCTCCTGTCAGCAAAAAATTATCACCGAAACTGTCGCTAGCACCTTTACAGTTAAAAACGATAATTTAACCACAGCCGTCCTAGACAGTAGAAAAGCTAGCGATTATATGGCTCTCTCAGAAGAAGATCTCAAGGCCAAATACAGTGTTTCAAATATCGCTGACCTGCTTACTGGTTTTAGTCCTACAGATCAGGCTTCATTCACTACCAAACGCCAAGACAATATCACCATGGTCAGTACTGCAGAAACAGTTAATACCGAAGCTGTCGTAAACGGACAAACTATTTATACAGCTACCACCACCTATCGAAATCCCCAAACTGGCGCCGTAGTAGACACCCAATCAGTGTCTTATGTCATTGAACAAAAATCACAGCTCGAAAAAGTAGATGAAGGATTTATTACTCATACCACTGCCTATTACCGCGACGCAGCAACTGGAGAACTACTTGATGCAGATACCACTTCTCTCATCAAAAAAACCACAAGTCAGACTTTCAAAACTGCTGGTCGTGGCGCAGGCGGTACAGCAGAAACAGTCCAAATAGACAAAACTACCTACACTGATGCAGATACCAACAAGATCGTAAGCACCCAAAATACCTATACCGAGATTAATCGTCCAAATGCAACTCAGCTCAGTGTCATAGAAAATATCACCAACTTTGCAACCGACGGGACAAAAACTACCGCAATCAACAAATATCTAATCGATAATCCAAATTATCAACCTCCAATCAAAAATATTGCAGCAGCTATCTCCACAGTTACTCCTTTTTCCAAGACCAATGGAGATTCGTGCGAGCTAGATACCGAATGTTCCTCAGGTTCCTGTGGCAAGCAAAACATGATGTCGCTCAAGGGTAGCTGTCAGGTCAACACTACTCCGGCACCTGTGGTAGACCCGAGCTCCTGTGCAGCAGGTACCACTCTCACCTGTAGAGGTGGATCATGTGTCTGTCTTACCAGTGATCAAAATACCAGTCTTACAACTCTAGAAAAAGCCGTACCAGCTTCAAATGGATTAACTGGGGCCGCCTTTACTCCAGAACTTGCATCCATGATCAATCCAGAAAGAACTTATGCGAAGACCAATCTCAATAACTATGCAATCTGTGGAGGTGATGAAGCCTGTAACACTAGTCTTACCTCGGCAGAAACCGGACTCTCTATCCTACCTGGGTTTGATCGCTATGTAGAAGCTTTTGCTCCTGACAAAGCCTCAAAAGCTTGGCAATATACAGGTTATTCCAGTCTAGAGGCTTGCCAGGAAGGCAAATCTAGGAGTGCTGCGATGTTATGCAACATGCCTACACGCTCGGTCGAACAATTATCCGCCTCCACTCAACTAGGGACCTCTGTAACAGCAGCAGGTGCTGCAGTATCTGCTCTTCCTACCATGATCTTTCCAGCTGTCACAGCCACTACAGGTATCCTCGCTGGTGGAGGTGCAGCGATCACTTCTACCCTAGCTTCAGTTGGTGCAATCTCTACGATGTATCAAACAGGTAACGCTACAGTCACTTGTTTAGATGGCTCAGAAAACTGTACGAGAGATGCCCTCTATGCAGGCTTATCCTGGGCCAATCTTGGAACCATGCAGTATGTTTCTAGCGCTTTTGCCTCAGGTGTCACCTCGCAGATGCAAGTAGCCAGATATCTCAATACTGCAGTTTCTGTAGCTAATGCCGCTACAGATCTTGATCAAGCCAAAGAAGGCTGTTTAGGAGAGAATGCAACTACCGCCAACTGTATTATGTCAGCCGGTGCCTTTGCATTTGACATAGTAGGTGGAGTATTTGATTACCGCAGTGGTCAATTCCTTTATTCCAAACTTCCAACAGTTGATGTTCCCCCAGCCACCCTCCTCCATGTTGCGGGAACAGAGGTAGATGCAGCGCTACCTACACCCGCACTAGCCAATGTCGCTGATCTACCAGAGCTCCCAATCACCCCTGCACTTACCAGTGGAGCCGTAGCACCAGTGATCGATTTGCCTCCACGGATCCTAACCGAATCCCTTGGTGACCTAAATGCCGCCTACACCAATAACGATCTAAGACTGGGCACCAACTCGGACGCCGCAAATCTAAATGCCGTAGAAGCTGCCTGGGATCAAGCAAGTGTGGGTAGATCAAGCAACAAAATTACTCGCGTAGAAACAGTCGCCATCGTCGATCCAGTCGTAAAAGCCAAGGCAGAAGCCTTCAATGGTATCCTTGACGAATTCGAGAAGTCCGTCGGCTACCATCTCTACGAAGAACAGGTACAGACCTTACTTAGTTCAGACCCGATTGCTCAATTAAAGACTGCTAATGGTGGCTCACTCGCAGGCAAAAGTGACGCCATCACTCGCATTCTCTCTGTCACCGAACCAAAGAGTATGGCACTATTTAAAGGTAGTACCGAGGCCATTGAATATGTCAATTCTCAGATGCTAACTTCCGGAGGCATACAATTCTTTGGCAGCCAGAATACCAAAGGGATATTTATTGATTCCCAAAGAGGCTTCCTAGAAATCGATTTCTCCAAAGGCAACTTTGATCCCAACTTTGCTAGACGCATGTCAGCAGATGAAGTAGCAGGGCTACTCAAAGCCAATACTGATCTCCCAGGTTCTACTCACATCTCATTTGTCGCAGATAGACCAAATGCAGTCTGGACAAGACTAGCGGGCAACGAAGCCCCAGATTCGACTTGGTTAAGCAGACTAATGGGTAAAGGCAAGCCAACTGCTGAAGGACTCTTGATGAAGCAAATTACTCAAGGAGAACAAGGCAAATTTATCTATATTATCGATGAAATAAGTGATGGTATCAAAAAGAACATGGCAATGGGCGGCAGTGGAATAGACTTATCAAAGATCAAAAATCCCAAACTACTTGGAGGTCTCAAGAATGGTAATGAAGCTATCAATACTTATCGCAGTGTAGACGCCTCCTCTACCCATCAGGGATTTTTCAGTCAAATCATCAACAAACTATCGCTAGGACAAGATCATAGGGCCTTATTGGTAAGCGTAGGAGACGGCAATTATGTCCCAAGAGATATTAGTATTCAGGGCAATTCACTTGCAGATGTAATTGATCAATCACTCTTAAAAACAAAAAGCCGTACGACCGATTTGGGTAAAAAACTTGATTCACTCATAGAAAAACTCCGTCGGCCAGCAACAAATGACCTTGAAATAAAACAATTAGAAGATACTATAAAAGAGTTAGATGCACTCATAGCCACGTCCCAAAGTAGTACCATCAAAAAAGAATTGACGCTCATTACTGATCTCAATTTTCGCAAAGCCACCCTCCAAGATGACTGGAACCAATTTGCTCGTAGACCTGGAACTGATTTTGCCCAGGAAGATAGAGATCTAGTTCTCTACGAAGGCAGTGCCTCAACTGGTGAGAGATTACCAGAAACAACCCAATTATTATCTTTCTACGACAAGGGTAGCAAGATGCTTGCCGCAGCAAGTCAAAATATGTTAGGTGGAAAAATTGTAGATATCACAATTCTTCCAGATCTTACTCAAATTAAAATTGCCCCACCTGGCACTCAAATGAACGTCATGGATTTTTACGATGAAGTCACAAATGCTAGGTTGGATGAATTTGGCAATCTCAAAAATACTGTTAAGGGGCTAGACGCTACACCACAAGAGGCGTTAAACCTCCTCAATCAGAACCAAAAAGTAAACGCAGAATCACTAAGACCTACTAACTTTGGCGCCTCTACCACTCGCGAGGGACTAGCAGATCAACTTATGGATAATCGTCAAACCAAATACAACAACATGTCCTCAGCAATCGTCTATGCAGGGACAAACAATGATATGGCGGCAGATCTCCAGGCATCGGTCAGATCTGCGCATGAAAAAGGAGTTCCATTCAAAAAAATCCTCGTAACTCAGTACGGCCAAAAACCAAATGGTGAAACAGTAGAAGAGTTCATCGAATACCTAGTCATCGACGGCAAAATAGATTTTGAACATCGCCTACGCCTCGACGACTCTGCAGATTGGAACAGGAGAGCCCAATCTATCCTAGCCAGTGAGGATGGCAACAAGCCTCAAGACCTCCTCATCGCCTACATGGGCCGTGAGCGTGGTGCAGATCTCAAAGTCACCGCCAATCACGAGCATATCAGATGGTCTCAGTTTACCGATGGCCAGGGATCTTCCCTCCCAACCTCTGTTAGTTTCGAACAAATGTGGCGCAGGAACCGTCTCGCCGCTGACCCAAACAATGCAACAAGACTAGATCCAACAAAGGTAGAGTTCGCCCAGGAGTTCGATCTTTATCTCAAGACTGAGCGTACAGATCTTACAGCCGACAATGTCTACAAAGATTTTTACGTTGAGAATCTAAATACCAAGATGGCGACCGATCGACTTGACGAAACAATGCGTGCACTAGGTGCAGCTCCAAAGAAAGCTCTTAGTGCACTAGATTCTTTACCAGAAAAATTAAATCTTGGCACTATTGATAACTGGCGACTAAATGCGCTAAAAACCGAGCTCAGCCAAAGGGCTAGCAGTTTTGAAACTATGCTACGCACGAGTAGCAGTCGCGAAGCACTAAAGGGCGAAGATCTGTACAAAGAAATTCATCGTCGCGCTGTATCTACCAACAATCAGCTCTTAGCAATGGCAGAAACAATCGGCAAGCGCCTTGGACTCTCAAGTGACGAACTAATAGAAGTAAAAAGAGCCTTAAATGCTCGTGACGCTGAAGACTTCCCCAAATATGATGATTTCTTCGCAGAATTAAATAATCCCACAAATCGCCTAACTTCACCAGATACCTTTGGCCCAGCTGATACCCTCATGACCTACGCTAGAAATAACTCCATTGCCGATAATACTCCTGGCCAATATCGTGCAGCTACAGAGAAATATATCGCAAGTTCTGCTCAGCCTACTTTAACTGCACCAGTTGCAGCACCCGCTGCTATCTCCCCAGTAAGCCGGATCCCTACTCTCCCACCCACTACGAGTCCAATAGTTGATTCCGTCAGATCTATCCTGGCAGAACTATCTAATTCGATTCCACTCCTCGCCACTACCCCTACAAAAATAGGTAAAATCACATACTCAAATATCGCAAATCTAGCAGGTAGACCAATCTTAGATCTCATTGCAGAACCAGATTTTAAAACCCTCGTTTTTATCTCAAACAATGACAAAGTTGTTGTAATTACCAGGGAATTAGATGGAACCCTAAATGTTTACGACGGAGTTAATCTAACTAGGATCTACAATCCAAATACTGTACTGTCATATCTACCAAGTTCGAGTAATGTCATAAGCATCGAATTAAATGAGGGCGTTGTAGATAAATCCTCCTACATCAAAGCTAGGGGTGTTGCAAAATCAAATGAAACCAGAGTTCCCTCTGGGATGGCTCTTCCAGATAGTCGCTTCACTGTATCCGTTGCAGAAGGTGTAGCAGATACTATAGCCGCACTTTTCAATCCTGATGAATCCACGGATATTAAAAAGTCTAGTGAATTACCAGATTTTCTTAATGATCCAAACTTTGGATCAGTTATTTACCAGGATTCCTTTGGTACCGTGACCAAAATATTCATAGACGAGTTTGGAGTCTTACAATTTAGTCAGTATGACAGAAATGAAGAAGTAGCAACCACCCGCCCCTTTGATTCAGAATCAGATCTAAAATTAATTCCTAATCCAGACGAGATTGATTCTATTATCTATAACGGCAAGAACATCACCCTCGCAGATCCAATCACTTTCAATACTCCCTCAGATGTCGCAGATCTCTTAGTCAATCCTGGTGATGACATTA
Source organism: uncultured bacterium (assembly GCA_903945195.1). Lineage (GTDB taxonomy): Bacteria > Patescibacteriota > Microgenomatia > UBA1400 > UBA12108 > CAJAUT01. Next base: position 14,457 of record CAJAUT010000029.1, on the reverse strand, counting down.
CCTTTGTACTTGAGACTGGGGATTTTATTTCAATCCAGAATACAAATGGAGCCCTCTCGTACGTCATATTTAATGAGATTCAAGTAATTGCAGCAGGAAAAAAACCATTAAAACAAACTCCAATTGTCGTATCTGACTTAGAAAAAATTCTACCTAACAAGATCATGGTTAAGATGATTATGTTTAATCTCGCAACCCTCCCTCTTGATTCCTACCAGATCTCAAACATGCGCAAAGTCCCCACCCCTACCCTAGCAAATGAGGCAGTTCAAGCTGGAGCAGATCTTGGAGATGTTATTAATGGTCTACCACCAGCAGAAGACTTGACCGTAGACAGTTCTATACAACCATTCTTAGATTTCTGGCAGGTAGATCTACCACAAGCAGTTCGTAGTTTGGGATCATCCGTCTTATCATCTATGGTTACAAACTTTACGACTCCAGGTGAAGAGATCGGTCTATTACTCTCAGATCAGTTGGCAAACAGACAGGAAGGACTATTTAAACAATCTATTCTCTCCCTACCTCGTGGAGTAAACCTAGATACAGGCAGATTCAGTCAAGGTGCCTGGACCTCATCTTTTATCTTTACTCGTACTCCTTGGCATGAAATGAACAGAATCATTTCAGATCTAAGAACTACAAATCTAAGTATGGAGGAAGCGATCGCAAGAGTCGAAGCTCTTGAGCTCTCAGACGAAACTAAGCTCAAAATTATTGCAGAACTAAAACGTACCTACGAACCTGGAATCATCACTCCAGATGCAATTGAAATCGACAATCAAGGTGCTCAACCAGACGATGCTCCTTCACCAAGCTCTGCACCAGCAATTGATCCAGCACCTACAGAGCCAAATCCTGCCCAGCCAGCTAATACTAGTAGTGCAGTAGCCCAATCAGAAGACATAATCGCGATACCTGCGGGGGATATCTCATATCTCTCCTCAAGAGGATTTGGGCTTGAGAATATGGGAGAAGATTCGCTTATATTGCGTGGCAATCTCCATGGCAATGTCCCAGAAGAATGGACCCTACTCATCTACAACCAATCAATATTGGAGGATATGACAATTATTCTAAATGGTGTTGAGCGAGTAATTCCAGCAGGTAGTGATCTAGAGCTACAAGCTGGGGACAATATTACGCTTGGCAACTCAACCATGACCTTCTATCAAATAGCCAAAGCCACAAGAGGATACGACATCGAACTTTCAGTAACTACAAAAGATGGATTACTTTCTCTATCTGAAGAAGAGATGCTTAATATGTTAAACCAAACATACTTTGGATCAAATCCTATATACCTTGACCATTTCACCCCCTCATTCCCAGATGATTTTGTTGCCATACATGACGCAATCTCTCATATTAGAGATTGTCAGTTAGGTAACTGTTCTAGGGCAGAGACCGCCGTTTTAGATGATCGGGCCAGGAAAATGTTTACCAGCAAAGAGCTCACGACTCTCGCAGAAAATGAGCTCTTAGCCTTGGCATCTCGCACGATCTACATCCAGGGTTTTGTGAATCCAGTCGATAGCGCTAGAGGCAGAAGACAGTTTACAAAAATTGCAAATCTATTTAACCGCAAACTAGAAGAGCTAAAGATCGACGAAGCATTCTCAGTCGAAAATTTACGTCCTATCAATACAGGCGACATGACTATGAGTGGGCAAACACTGGGAACCCAAAACTCGTTCACTCATGCACTACAAGCAAATGTAGAGATCCTCCAATATCTCCCACTCTCAGAGCAAATTACAATTGCTGCCCACGAAGCCTTGCACCAAATCCAAAGCTTTATAAATGATAATTATGACAAGCAACAACCAGACTCAACCTATGTCGAGATCTTCACTGAGTGGTACACCAGAAAATACTTATCTCCAGGTAGCTCACTCTACAAAGATAGAATCGTCTATTCAACAGGCGTAAAGAAGATCGATGCCGCACTTGGCTACATCAAAAGAACCCTCGGACAGGCCAAACATGACGAAGCACTCAGGTTATTTGAGGACACTGCATTCAATAGTGATTTTGACAACCTTAGATCCTGGTTTGCTGACAACAAGTTAGCTCCTCTCACAACTATTTTTGGGAATACCTCCGACTATCACTATGCTAAAAATGAATATGATTATGAATACACAACCTTCATGTCATTTAAAAATGCAATTATCCAAGTTATTAATCCAGTTATCATTGACCCTCCATTCAAGCGTCGCAAGGCAGCGGCGATAGCCAGAGCAAATACGACATCCAACTCTTCCACTACTCTCGACAATCTTTGGAAATACCTCGTCGAGCAAATTACCCTCTACCCATCAACTACCACAATAAACGAAACAACTCTCCCCGCTTGGGTATCAGAAACTATTACCTCAGGTCAGGAAATCGGCCTAAGTATGTCAGGTAGAATCGCAGCCTCTCAAGAGAAAAAGTTCAGATTAGCCAGACTATCTTTCCCTCGTGGAGTAAACCTAGATACAGGCAGATTCAGTCAAACAACCTGGTTTAGTTCACTTCTATTTACCAACACTCCTTGGCACCAAATGAACAATATTCTAATAACCCTTAGGCAAAATAATATCAATCTAGACGAAGCGATAAAACGGATTGAAGCACTTGACCTGCAAGACGAAACCAAGGCTGTAATTATCACTGCTCTTAGAAGAACTTACAAACAAGTAGTCACATCACCAGTTTTAGAAGCCCCAGTAATTAATGCACCTACCCCAGACGCCCCAGCACCAACACCAAAATCTAAACGTGAACTACTTGCCGAAAGCCCAGTTATCTCTCAAACAAACTTTGGTATCGACCTATCAAAACTCCTGATCAATGGTGAATCTTTTATTGATCACCTGAACAAAGGCAATATTATTACACTGACCATAAATTCCGTAAATCTAAAAAGACCAAGAACTGCAGATTCCAAAATCAAGTTCGAAAAAATTGGGAATCAATATTTCGTAACTAAAGGAGTAAACGTCCAAAATAGTAGATCCTTTAATCTTGTTATCAACAACTTCCCCGCCAGTGGATTCCTTGATGAAGGCGACTATAGTTTAAGAGTTACAAATGGAGCTGGAAACGCTGTATTACCGGCTACAGACCTCGCCAATCTTGTCATAGCCAGTACACCAAACACAGACATCTTAGTTACTCCAGAAGAGCTACCTACATCAGAACCACTACTTGATCGAATATTCCTGATCTTACCTCTTCGAGTACGCAACCTTCTCACACCTGTTTTCACCTTCATGGATACAAATCCTTCTGTCTGGGAAGAACTAGGGATTGGACTCTCCGGTAAATTGGGAACAAAACAAGAAGGACTCTTTGACTTAAACGATCTGATACTCCCACGTGGAGTCAATCTAGACACAGGCGAGTTCAGTCAATCAGCCTGGAGCACAGCCCTCTTCACCAGAAATACTCCATGGAACCAAATGAACAATATACTTTCAAGTCTTAAGGCAAATCAGATAAGTATTGACGAAGCGATAAAGCGAGTCGAAGCACTTGATCTGCAAGACGAAACCAAACGCATAATAATTACTGCCTTAAAGAGCAAATCTCAACCAATTGCGCCGCGCGCTTTAACTCCCATAATTCTACCTACTGCACAATCAAACGCAGTATCAAATATAGTACAACTCACAAATGGCAGCGTCACATTGGACATAGATCTATCTATGCCTATCAATGTAAATTATGGAGCCAAATGGGAGAATTCCACTTGGAATGGCAATTGGTTTGGATATGATTCTAAACCTAAATCTCCATACAAAACATCACTGCAATTGCAGACAGATATCAGCAGCTATAGAAATACTTTACAAGGTACCGTCGCTAGAGCTAGACAAGGCAAACAAAAAAATATTCAAGCGGTATTCTCGATCACCTTTACAACACCAGCTGGAGAACTTGTTACCAGGGCTCTAGACATCAATAACTCCACGACAGTCACTGCCAAGCCGATTATCATCACTCCAACAATTGCTACACCTATCAAGCCTAGTGTTTCACCCACAACCCAAGACAATTCTGCACTCACTGGCCCTGGTACCGTTATGGACGCAAAGTACGCCAGAGCCGATCATGGAGGAGTCATTCAGGACGCAGTCAAAACCACTACAATTACCTCAAAAGACACAGGTGAAACCTTCGGAGTTTCCATAGTTGCTGACGGAGTTTCTGGAGGTACCGCCAGTAGGGATGTTCCTGGATATGGTGAAGCTGTCGCCAGACTCACAGATGTTATTACAAGTGATCCAAATGGGCTCATCACTCCCGTCGTAGAACGTGACCTAGTGGCCTACAAAGAAGGAAGGATGACCTTCTCTCAGTATGCAGCCAAGATCCAAAATGTCTTCGCCTCTATCGAGAAACTTGCAAGAAATATAAACAATTCCACGGGACTTGATCTATGGATAGGTACTACCCTCAATTTTGTCTTTCATGATCACGCTACCAATATACTCTATGTCCAGAGCCTTGGAGACAGTCCCATCTTCGTCCTGCGCAACAACAAACTAGCTATGATTGGCCCAAATAGAATTAAGACTGCACAAGGAATAAAAGCTAATGTAGAACTTGATCCTCGCTACAACTTCACCCTCAGTCCCATCAATTCCAATGACGAAGATATCCAGAGTACAACTCGTCAACCCAGACAAATCTCTGGCTACGAGAACAACAATACAGTAGCATTTGTTGCAGAATATCAACTAGAACCAGGTGATATCGTCGTCAATATGAGTGATGGAATTATCAAGCAAGCTTGGGATCCTGACTCAAATACTTATGACTGGAAAACAATCCTTACTTTTTTTGCAAACAACTCATCCCTAACTCCAGCAACATTTGAAAAGAGTGTCATTGATAGATCTATCAAATCTGCCAAAGAAGCGCTTGATGATCTCTCGATCGCCACTCATTACGCAAAAACCGTCAAGCCATCTTCAAATACTCCTATCCCACCAGGTCCAGATAAATTAGTTTCGCAGCCTCAAACTAATAACCCAGATATTAACTACCAGCCCTATGTCTTCAAAAAAATGCCATCCCGAGGTGAAATCCTAAAACTTGCAGTCAAATTAATGCAAAATTCCATCACACTCAAGGGGAAGATAATCTTTATGAGTGAAGGAAAAATTTATCTTGAACTTAATTCCATCAAAGATCTTACAGAGGCCAAGCTAAGTTCCGCACTAGAGAAATTGTCAAATGATAGTCGAAACGGAACTCAGTTTGTGATCTACCACACATCTGCGATTTCACCCAATAATATTGGAAATATTAATATCGATTTTTCTCAGATAGACAAGCTTGACGTTTCAATCCTAAGTTTAATATTATCAAGGGGCATAACACACACTGTCTTTACCCCCAAGACCCCCGGCTGCACCGACTGTTCAGTCGTAGTCCCACAGATTGCACAGCTCTTTGTAGACGGATACAACAACAAAGATCTAGGCAAACTAGAGCAGTCACTGGCACTAGCCAAATCCCACACTTTTGATGACCAGGATGTCCAAAACGGTATCGTAAGCGCGATCCATATCATGATCGCTGAAGTCAGCGGCAAACCTATCGCCTACCCCTACTCACGCAGCGCTATAAGCAAAGCACTCACCTATCTACAAGACCGTAGATCAACAATCCAGGGTGGAGATCAAACCATTGTAATCCCGGGCCTATCTGATATGCCTGAAATAGTTGAGAAACTAATCGCATCTCTGCCAATCACTGGCACAGTGGCAGCCACCGATCCATCTTCTTTTGAAAACGCCCTAAAGGAGGCTGCGGAGTACGTAACTGATGCCCAAACCGCTTCCGGCCCAATTACCCTCTCTTCACGCGTTACCGCTTACGTCAGATATCTTTATCTTGAACTCAACCAAAGACTAGGAGATCTAATAGGTAGAGGTGAAATCCTAGGCTCTGGATTTGACGAGCTCTCCCTAGTTGAGTCATCCTCAGATGATCAGGTAGACTCCCCTGTTCCTCTGGCCCCAAGACAGGATCTCACGGAGTTCTTAAGCGTCAAAATTCCGATTGGTATTGCTAAGATTCTAATCAACCAGTCTAACTCCTATCAGCACGATATCCAATTAGTCCCAGTCCAATCAGAGCTAGCAAGGAAAATATTCTTCTTCAACGAAATCCTTAATCTCTCAAAAATATATCCAGAGATGAAGAGTTTTAGTTTCATGACTGGGGAGACGATTGCGAGGGAGAATCTCTATCAGCTCCAAGAAGAAATAGACAAATTAAATCAAGAATTCTATGAATTGATAGAAAATAATGATCCAAGTCTAAGTCTACCTGCAAGCCGCTTCAATGAAGAATTAAATAGTAGATATATCACCCTAGATGCAAAATTTGGTGAGGGTGGGATGGCAAATGTGGTACTAGCCTGGGACAAAACCCTGATGAAACCTGTAATTCTAAAATCTACTCAAACAGAATCTTATCTAAGCACTAAAGAAATATTCGGTCACAACGCCACAATCGAAGAGGCTAGACTAAATGCCAAACTCAGCGCAAATATCAATAATCTAAATATCCCTAAACCATACGATGCTTTCACACAATCTGGAGTCAGTTATTTTGTGATGGATTACATTCCAGGTCAGCAATTGGGTGAATACGTCCTCATAAAATCTAGATTTGGCAATCCTCTTACACAAGCCGAGATCTTCAATATTCTCTCCTCAGTATCCCTTACCGTAGACAGTATTCATGCGCAAACTATAGAAGATCAATCAGGCGAATCCCGCCCAGTTGTACATTGCGATCTCAAGCCAAATAGCGTCAGGATTGATCCAAATGGACAACCAATAATTATTGATTTTGGACTATCACCAAGTGTCGCACTAGCAAGAGACCCAGATGGTGAATTTATTGCATATACACCAGACTATGCGTCCAAAAATCAGACTCTCGGAAGAGAAGCAACTATAGTAGACGACAATCGAGCAATTATGGTAGTTGCCTATGAATTGCTAACAGGTAAAAAACCATTTTATGAAGAATTTGGTGGGATGACATTTGATAATGTTAATGATAACAATTGGAACAAAGAGGCCCTCAAAGAGCTCTTTGGAGATAATCCTCTATATCCAGAGATCGAAAAATTCTTTGACCTGGCGTTCGACTCAAACGAATCCTTCTACAAAGGATATCCTACAGCAGAGAGTCTCACCAATCAGTTGAGCAACTTGATATTAGGTGCACCAGTCACAAATACTATACAAAATACAAAGACCCCATTACAACAATTCCTAGACTGGATAATGGGTTGGAATATGGGAATAATCGCCAATCCACAAGGTACAGCCATGCTCAATAATGCAATCAATGGAGCGCTCCATGCAGGCAAAAACGTAAGTCAATCACTAACAAGTTTGGTTACGGGTCAAAAGTTACAAAACAACCCTCTCGAGCAACGTCTCGCAATTATTGCAGAACAAAATATTTCTTTCCCTGATACCCTATCCTCTCTCCTTACAGATCAGAAAATTCATCCAAAAGATGTGAATAATCTACTCATTGATATGGTTGAACAAAAACTCCAAAAGAAAGACATTAAACCTGTCTTTAGCCAGGCCGCAATAGACATGGTATGGGAAAAATACTCTGGTTGGATTGAAAACAAGGATACTGCTTTCCGCACTACCTTCTGGAAGAACATCTTTGGCCAAATCGCTGACTATGACAAAAAATCAAGTGACCCAGTAGCTTTTATAGTCAAACTAGAAACTGAGATCATAAAACCAGATAGTACATACCCAGATCGCATACCTTCAGCAGAGGAAATTACTCAACAAATAGATAGTCTCAAACTATTAAATGTTGTAGTCAAAAAAGGTCTTAAAATAAACATTGATAGTTCTTATGTTAAAAAGTTAAGCACTCGCCTACTAGAAGATCAATGGGCCAATCTCATGCGTCTTAAGAACTCTGAAACTAGAAATTGGCCAGAGTACAAATCAGATCCAAAGACTGGATATGAAGCTTCATTTGATAGAAAACTAGAAGAATATGACAACTATGTAAGGGGATATTATCCAGGAGGAAATCAAGACTTCCCAGGTGATAAATACTTCTCATTTAGAAGTGAAATTGATACTTACGTTAAATGGTTGGAAGACCTCAGAGAGGTTGCCTACACCCAGGAATTATGGCGAAATATCAAAAAATCGCTGATAAACAGAACTATCGAAAATTTAAATGATGCACAAAAGAATGCATACAACGTTGATCATATCCAGAAACTCCTCCCAACCAATCCTAGTTTCAGAGCTTCACATCCAGAAAGTGACTCAGGTTATATCACAGTTTACCGCGCCGTCACAGATATCTCTGAACCAGAGAGACAACGTGCAGCGACTTTCCGCCCAGAAGCAGCATCATATACGGATGATCAGATCGATCAGATAACCGAGTGGATCCTTGCAAATCAAAATAAGTTAGATATAGAGGCAATGCTCAAGAGACACAATACCGGTGAGAAAAAATACAATATCCCAGATACAGTGCTTTCATTCTCAACATCTAGGTCAAGTGTAGAGCAAACTTCTCAAAGCTCAGGATTTGGAGAGCACCTGATTGTTGCACGCATCCCTGTTAGCTATCTATTTGATGTAAACAATTCGATTAGATCAGGAAGTCAGATCAATCTAAATGATAACGAAATGGCACTAATCGGCAGACTCAAACCAGAATGGATCGTATCTATTGACGGAGAGAGCTATACGCCATCTGTAGCAACAGTTACTACGACACCAGTTATCACCACGCCTACCATCACCTCTCCTGCTGTCGCAGAACAAATAACTACACCAAATATCACTCCCACCTATCCTTCTGATTATATTGACGATGGAGTAATCACAATTACCGACGAGTCGCAATATGTCACGGACAACTTCGCGAATCTTAATATCGCAGGTATAGAATCAAAAATTCACCAACTAGTCATTGGGCAGGATGGTAATACCACCCTAATAGTAACTGCCAATGAATTCATCTACAACGATCCAGAACTAATTATCTCAGTAACTAGAAACGGCAGAAATATAACTTTTGCTGGATTAAGTGATGTAGAAATACCTCTACAAATAGGTGATATTCTAAATATTCCACTTGCTGATGGTCAGTACTCACAAATCACCTACATGGGGACAGAGACTTTCACTGATTCAAACGAAGATATTCATGTTGCCCCAATATTTACTCTGGTATTAACTGGCTGCTCGAGCTGTGGAACGATCATCCCACAAACTATAGCTAGAGCACTCGCTGCACAAACTGAAACAGCAATTGATCAAGTAATCGCAGATCACAAAGGTCTTCATACGTACGAAGACGAGCACTTACAAACTGCCGTAGAAGCTGTCTTACAAGCCCTTAAAGCCAGGATAACTAACGAGTCAATTGACTATGAGGCTAGCATGAATGCCATAGATGCCACTCGTACTCTCATCAAGGCATATGGCACTATAGAGTATGGCTCAAACTCTCTTGTTCTCCCCAAGAGTATCAAAGTCTTGGCTGATGTGCTTACTACTCTCCCTGTTAGAGGCACAATAGCTGCCAAAGACGTAGCTAGTCACCTCGCAGCACTAGACAGACTAGAGGCTGTTATGGCAGTCGGTCAGGTGGAATCATCTAAATCAGACCCAATTACAATCCTCAGTCGCCAACTAGATAATTGGGGCTATTTTATCAATCGAAAATGGGGAGATCTAACAGGTAGAGGAAATCAATTTGTTTCAAATCCAGAGGTTCTCATTGACGAGATTACAAATGATAAGGCGTGGTTAGCTGAGATAACTAAAGACGACCTAATAGATCCAGGGAAAACCTACGATGATCTCCTAACAACCAATGATGATACTGCCGCAACAAACGATCTTGGAGAGATCACTCGCGACACTAGCTCTATCTCTGTAGCTCCAATAAATCCAGTAGTCAAAATTACAAAAGCCTCTGTATCAGTTGGCAGAAAACTGATTCAAGGAGATCCTATTGCAAAACTCTTGAAATATGATTTCCAGTCTAGTGGATATGAAATCCTGATGAATAAAAAATCCATCAATAGCGTCAATCAAATTATGATCCCTCCGGTGAAATCCCCTCTTGCTCGCAGACTATTTGTCATGGAGGAAATCCGGGACAAATTTGAACTTTATTCTAATCTAGAGTCAATAACTATAGATTCAATTACTATCAATCGAGCGAATTTTGAAGAATTGGAAAATTCTATTTCAGTACTACTTGGGAAAAAGCGCGAAAGCTATGGAAACGATGTTGAATTAGATGAATCTCAGAGTAGCACTGATCAAATGCTTCAAAATCGCTATATCATTTCCTCAACCCCTTATGGGAGTGGCGGAATAGGACAGGTATATCTTGGGTGGGATATTCATCTCGCTAAACCAATTATTATCAAAACAACTACAAAAAATGATTCTATCAATCGTCAATTATTGTTTGAAGAAGCCAAGGTACTCAGTAGTTTCTATGTTAATAATTTTTCTAGACCATATGCAATTTTTGAAGAAGCCGATCAATCCTATTTTGTAATGGAGTATATTCCAGGACCTACTCTAGAAACTTATCAAAGAGTCAGAGAAGCATTGGGAGATCCAATTGAAATTGACGAAATTATCGACATCATGCATGAGCTTGCATCTAGGATAGATTATATTCATTCCAAAACAATCGATGGAAAAACACTCGTACACGCAGATATTAAGCCCAACAATATTATCTATAATTTTGTAAAAGGAAAAATGATTTATGACTTTGGGATATCAAACATAGCGCTACTAAGAACTCTCAAGGAAGAAGTCTACAACAAATTAAAATACAGAGGTACACCTAGCTATTTTGCACCATCTCAAAATAGGTCTGGAACATTCAAGCAAGAGCCTAGACATGATAATAGAGCGCTGATAATTATTGCCTATAATCAACTCACAGGACTATCGCCATTTACTGGAAACACTACAGACGAAATATTCGAAAATGTCTTCTCAGGCAAATGGGACAAACAACCACTACTAAATGCAATTAGAAGTAAATATTCACCAGTTCGACAGCAAGTAATCATGGACTTCTTTGACTCAGTACTCAGGGACAACGATGCAATATTTGAACAGTATCCAACCGCAACTAGCCTGACAGCTCGTTTGACTGAGTTGTTACAACTAGAGACATCAAACGTACCAGTATCAAATCCATGGTTACTCAATCGAGGGCTATCAATCACAAATGCCGTTACAGCAGACAACATGTTTGTAGGTTGCTCATCATGTGCAGTTCGTATCCCTAATCATGCCGAGTCTGCAGTCAGCATCATGGAGGAGATAATAAACGGCAATATCAATGTCGCTCTCTCAAAGATCAGATCCGCTGAATTTTACTTGACCGATCACACCTATGACTCCCCTATCATTCAACAATCCTGGAAACTGGTGTTTGCAACCTTAAGACGTCTCGCCACCAATTATGATATAGATATCGCCCAGGCAGAAAAACTATTATCAGAGCTGCGTGACCTCGCCAAGGATTATCCAACATCAAATACTCCCGCCAATTCTCTAGTCATTGCTAATATGCCAGGTCTCATAAGCCTCCCACAAGCAATTCAGAACTTGATAGACGCTGTACCTGTTGAAGGAAGCAAGACTGAAGGCCAAATAGAACCACTCAATCAGGCAGTTGATGAAGTTGGGCAATATCTAGATTCCATTGAGTCTCGACTCCCCACTCCTCTATTCACTCGTTTAATTACTCGCCCAATATACAATCTGATTTTGAACCTAAATCAAAGATGGGGTACTTTTATTGGGAAAGGGAATGAGAATCAAAAATTGCTTACTTCACCTACAAACACGCAAGAACCTGCGCTAAGTCCAGAGATCTTATATCCAGAGCCTACCAGACTTCCACTCGAATCCATCAAAAACCTCCTCTCTCCCTTTTCAGATTGGCTAGACTCAAAATCATCACTTCTAGATTCATACCTCCAAAATAGATACAAACCAACAGGCACCACAGGAGAGTACATCTCAAAACTCAACTCCGTAGTAGAGATTGTTAATGCACAAAATCAGAAGGATTTTACCATTCAATCTCCTCTCTCAGAGATCGCAGATGAAGCCAATCAAGTTTTAGAAAATGAGTTTGTTATAGACATAGAGCTCACAGATGGACGCACACTTTCACAAATCAAAACTGATCACCCAGCCCAGATTATCGAGGAGATCTTTAGCGCGCCAAAACTAATATTTAATACTTCAGGAAAAAGAGTCTCCATAGATGAATACATTCAAGATAGATATCGCGAACTAATCGCAAGAGGCGTCAAAATATCTATAGAATATCTAAGTCCACAAGATGCAATAGATAAATCACGCTATACTGGTGATAAGCTAAATCTCAATGAGGGTATCATATCTGGGTTAAACAGCTTAAACGTCAAAATCCCAACTATCAAAATCACTACTCCAGAAGGATTTGAGTTTTATACCCCTATAGTCAATGACCCAATCACTCTGAAACAATCAAGTGCTTACGGCATGTTTTCATATGGCTTAGACTCTAGTCATATTCTCACTAGAGGTAGATTGGCCCTCAAAGCCTCTGCGCTATATGACGTGGACTCACCAAATAACTTAAAGCTACTCGCCAGTCTCACAACTACTCTCCACGAGATTGATCATGCGATCTACAACACTATTAAGAGTTCACACATATCTGCCATCAAAGCCCAGCGTAACGATCTTCTTGTCCAAACTGATGATATTATAAGGACTGCAATATTACTTCTGACTCAAAAAGGTCAAACCGATTTGCCTGGTTTCAGAGATTCCATCAAAGCTCAGCTTTATAGAAAAAATACGGATGAAGATTGGAATCGCCTTATTTCAAATCTGGATAAAACTGAAATCAATATCATTAAACTAGCCTACGGAGAGAATTCTCAAGAACACCTACAGTATCTGGATCTTATAAAACAAAAAGAAGAATTAAACGCTAGCTATGAAAAAATGCTATTTCAATTTGAAAATTTGAGTCCAATAATTAACGAAGGCTTGTCTACCAGAGCCGAAGTAGCATTCTTGAATATTCAAAAATATCACCTTAGTTCGACAGGCTTGAGTTCTGCTGATTTGATCAAATTGTTTGACTTTGCCATTCTACAAACCACAATACTCCGCAATGCCTCAAATCCAAGCCTCGCTATCTATAGCGTAGGATATGATCTCATCACCGATCCAAACGATACAGCAGTGCTTGCCAGTGCCGATATCTACCTCTCTGATCTAACATCTAAATATCTCCAAGATAATTCATCTCTTTTCCTAGCAGCAATGCAATACAACATCAACAAAGCTATAGATATCGATCAAATGCTAAATCCAGATTTAAATGAATCTGAAAGGATCGCAGAAAATCTCAATATCTCTAAATTAACCCTCAAAAATGAAGATATATTTAGAGTGGTCAATCAAGCAAACCTTCCTGGTCTGATGACTGCAGCCAAAGACTACGAAGACGCAGAGGCAAATACCAAAGCAGAAATCATTAAAGATTTGGAATCACAAATTACAGCTGATGGATCTGGAGACAACCTATCTGCATGGAAAAATGCAACAGAGAATCAGCAACAATATTTCGAAATACTTGTTAGCTATGTACACACAATTATGCCTCTAAAGAGTATCACTGAGAATATCCTAAACATCAGGTATGATTTTGCAGCAGAATTGGGTAAGTTGTCAGAATACATAAATCAAACAAAAATAGATCACACCACCTCCCCAGCTATAGTAGCCGCAGCCTTCCCTGCCCTGACATCAGTAGGCACTAGCATCGGCCAATCAATCCTTTCAGCCATAACACCTTATATTGCTCCCCTTCTTCCCAATTTGCCAATCCTTATAAAAAACGTCAATCTCTGGGCCATCGGCTTACGAACAGGCATTCCCAATTTTTCTTATCCAAACTGGCTCAAGTCCGCACTACCTCAAAACTTTAACTTTATTCCTTTTGGTATGTCATTTAGTTTTCCACAAATCTCAACAAGTCCTGACGCAACCCCAGATGAGTATTACAGTGCTCTTAGGGGGCTCAAGAAACAAGCAATGGATAATCCCGTCGAGTTCGAAGAACGTCGACAAGAATTGAACCTAAAAAAATCAAAGGAAGCAATGGACAAGATTATGAGTGGTGAAATGGACAATCTAACTTCAGCAGAAGCTTTTGATACGATTCATAAAATCTTTTCTCAAGGTGTATAGTGAACCCCAGAATCTGCACAATGGGTTAAGATCCAATTTATATGGATCAACAACACTTGCGGAGGCAACATCCGCCGGCTTTTAAAGCCAAAGTTGCACTAGAAGCGGTGAAAGAGGAAAAGACTGTCGCTGAATT
>CAJAUT010000028.1 GCA_903945195.1 uncultured bacterium | reverse complement strand
GGTGGAATCAATGCCCAGATCCAACGACTAATAGATCATCATCGCGGCACAAAACTACTTCAAAGGCGACAAATTATTGCTTTACTACTGAAACGGAAACAGGAGTGAAAAACCAACGCAAAATGTCACTTAACCCGTAAATGGTAAAGATATACAGGAATTTGCTGTTGAACTACGGAAGGTCTTGTTTGAGATATCATTCTTTGTTCTTGCGAGTGTTACAGATAAAGCAAAAGCTAAGAAGCGTAACTGGCAAAAAGAACGGTTGATTGAAACTTCATATAGATCCTTGCTGTCAAATACAATCAAATTTGTGGTATCTAAAGATTTTTGTGCTCAGCTTATTACTGAAGCTAGCGCACATGAGCAAGACATTAGTCTGTATAGAAATTTTTGGCATTTTATGACTAATGGGATTAGTAGGGTTGAAATTACTAAGCAAGAAGTAAAAACACATGTAACTTCTATCTCATACGTTACAAAAGATAATCATGACGACGAACTCCAACTTGCAGATCTAATGAGCGGTGCTGTCCAGAACAAATACCTACTAGAGAAAGGGATATATTCTAAAGAAAAATTAAACCCTATTGATAATGTATTGCTTGAAGTACTCGAAAAGACTTTATTTAAGCGAAAAGCAACGGTAGCAGTCAGAAAAAAGTTTTTGTATTCTCAGATCAACTCTTATGTCGTTTTTCCGAATTATTGATTTAAAATAAAAAAACTGGCATGTGTCCCGAGGGCCCACTTACCAGTTTTAGTATTGTTAGTGTACCAATCTATATTATTTATGTCAACCTATAGTCTTATAATTTACTTGGGAGTACTTATCTTGCAGTAGCTACGGGGACAACTCTTGTACGATATTGTCTGATAAAATGACCAGATGAGTATCAGAGTAACCAATCTAAGTTTTAGCTACGGGGAGAAACCACTACTTATCCAAGCGAATTTTGCTATAGAGGACGGGCAGAAAGTAGGACTAGTGGGTGAAAACGGGACTGGCAAATCCACGCTCCTGAAACTATTTCGCGGTGAGGAATATCCAGATGATGGTGATTTAAAAGTTAATGGCACAATGGAATTAGTCCCGCAAGAAGTGAAACGTGACCCAATCCTCGACTCAGCTAGTAGTGTAATGGAGTATGTAAACCCTGACGGGGAGAAAGAGGAGCATGAAATCCGCAAGTTGTTTGATGGATTTGGGATACCCCAGATTGATTTAAATACTGTACCTCGTACCTATAGCGGAGGAGTAAAGACCAAGTTTGCTTTGGCTCGCGCTTTGTTTAAAGAGCCAGATATTTTGTTGCTGGACGAGCCTACGAACTTTATGGATATAGAAGGTAAGGCGTGGGTGATGGGGTTACTAGCCCAGTATCCAAAGACTTTGATCCTGATCTCACATGACCTAGGACTGATGGATAATGCCATAGACCGAGTGATCTATATAAATAAACATAAACATAAGATAGAGGAATATAAGGGTAACTACACGCAGTACGTGAGGCTCAAAAAAGAAGCCGAAGATCTACTAAAGCGTATGGTTGAAGCGGAAGCCAAACACATCAAATCCATGGAAAAAGGTTACAAAAAGATCCAGGGATATACATCGAAAAAAGGTGTGAAGGTGAAGGTAAAGCTAAAGGAGAGGATACGATTAGCCAAAGAAAATCTACCCGATCTACCACCGGCCGTAAAGAGTATAAAAATCCAGTTGCCAGAACCAGTAAGAAGCGGAGAAGTGCTGATCACTGCCAGGTCTATATCCAAGTCATATGGTGAGCTGCAGGTCATAGACAAACTAAACTTTGCGATCCGTAGGGGAGAGCGCATAGCTCTACTTGGTCCAAATGGTGTGGGTAAATCTACGCTCATAAAGCTGCTGATCGGTCAGATATCACCTGATGAGGGAGTGGTTGAGTGGAATCCGATGAACAAGTTAGGCTACTACTCGCAGGAGTTTGAGGACTTTGATATGGAGAAGTCGGTGCTGCAACTTTTTGAAGATAAGTGTCAGAGAATGGAGTCTTTTTGTAGACCGTTTCTTGGTAAATTTAATTTTTTATCAAACAAAGTAAATCAAAAAGTAGGGACACTATCTGGTGGAGAAAAGACTAGACTCTCTATCGCTATGCTGTGTTCGACGGATGCCAATCTACTGATCTTGGATGAACCTACTACTTACCTAGACGTTTTGTCGCAAAGGGTGATCCTTGATGCCCTAAAAGCGTACAAAGGTACGATGATCATCGTGTCGCATACAGAAGAATTTATCAAGGAATTAAAACCGGAAAAAGTGTTTCTGATGCCAGAGGCAAAAATGGATTTTTGGCGGGAAGATTATACTGAGGTGATAGGCGAGATCTGACACGGTCAATGCGATTTTTAAATTCTTTGACTATAAGATCAACTAGTTTTTTTGCCTCAAGTTTATCTATTTGATCAGTAGGGTCCCAAGTAAGGCCGGGACCGGTATTTCCTTCAAGTAGATAGCTATGGCCTGAGTTTGAGACGATAAAATCTAGTGTAAATAAGGTCTGTTTTTTATTTAGGATACTAGCAATTTTGTCTGCTTTGGCCAGTACGTTTGAAGGAAGGGTGTCTGGAGAAAGATATGCCAAGGTGCCACCTTGGTGCTGGTTGCAGCGGAAGTCACCAGCTTCTGCCATGCGCAAGTATGCAGTGACTACTTTGCCATTGAAGTAAATGAGTCTGATGTCAGTAGAGGCATATTCACCTAGATATTTAAAGCCTTTGTCAAAATGAATAAATGGTTGGATGATAAAAGACATTTTGGGATTTCCTAAGACAAGATTTGAGATAGATTCTACATAGTCTTTGCTAAATTTGTAGATATGATTGCCGCCTGCACCGTGTCGATCTTTGACAATGATGGTGTGACTAAAGTCGGATGGGTGTAGATGCGTAGCTATTTGAGTTTGTAGTAACTCTAATCTAGAGTTGATGGTTTTATGATTTGATGAGGCGATGCCAACTGTAGGTATAGAAAACGACGGAAGGGATTTAAAGGTTTTTAGTTTGTCGAAGAATAGTTCAAACAGTGAGGAGTCTGTAAAAGCTTTGATGGTTTTGCTGCTTAACATGAGCTTTCGAAGTTCTTTGCCATTTTTGGTAGTTGGGCTAAATTTGTCAAAGATTTGAGATGAGCGACAGGGGAAGTTGTGTTTGGTCCAAGACTTTTGAGCATAAGTCCAATAGCTTTTGAATTTTCCTGGACCTATGATATCTGAGGAGGTAGTAAACCCAGCTGTTAGCCCAGAACGTTTGAGTGAGCTCAGGAAATAGCCGTAGGCTTTGTTGTAGTCATCTTTGGTGAGGAAGGGGGATGTGACATTTTTTGATGCAACAGAAGCGCTTGTGGCAGAGTGATGGTTGTAGACGATAACAACGTCAAGAACTGTTGAATTTGGCATACTGTAGACTGAGACACAAAACCAAAAAATCTAAACTCTACTCAGCCTTAGTTCGCAAACGAAACGCACCACTAGCGGGTAAAATACCCGAACTAGGAG
>CAJAUT010000027.1 GCA_903945195.1 uncultured bacterium | reverse complement strand
TCGTATAACAACTGTGTATGCGGTTCGGACTCGGCTCGTCCTCACCCACATTTGGTGATGAGTTGGCACTTCGTGCTAAAATTATCTCATCACCAAACGTCGCATACACAGGGACGTTAGACGACATACATTATTCTCACTGTGAAGACCAAAAAAAAGAAAAAGGGCTTTCAACTTTTCAACTCAAGGAAGACTCTGTCGGCACCTGGCCCGTATACGTTCGGCTTGTAGTCAAAAATAACAAATCCATTCTTAACGTACAATAGCAACGCTCCGGTATTTAGTGGTGATACCGTAAGGTAGATCTTCGTAAATTTTTTCTTTTTTAGGTCTTCAATAATTCTGTTCAATATTTTTTCACCTAACCCCTTGCGGCGGTAGTCAGTATTCACGACAATTGAACTGATCTCGAACACACCACGCTCTTTGTTGTATTTACTCCAGTTGGTTCTGTATGCCCCCCACCCGACCAGGATTTCCTCATCAAAAAGTCCGATTGCTTCACATGACTCTGGGTTGTCAAATATAAATGACAGTGCCTCCTGGTCGTATCTTGCATAATGAGGTTTATCGGGAGCGTGGTGTTTCTCTAGTTCAATTATCGAATCGATATCTGACTTACCTAGTCTGCGTAATTCCATGCCCTAATTATACCACCGCTCCTTGAGTATAGTTCCGCAAAAATATTGAACAGATAGGTGAGAATAATGTACGCAAGGGGGCGCTGCGCTTTCGTTCGGAGAATAGGGGAGTAGTATATTCTCCTCACTCACCCTCGTCTAACTAGCGTGTATGCGGTTCGGACTCAGCTCGTCCTCACCCAGATTGCTCGACTGATGCGAGTATAATCAATTTTATCAGTCGGCAACCTCGCATACACGCGCAACGTTAGGCGACATTATTAAGAACATTTGCAGAGTTTATGCAATCCGATGAGTCCGATCACAAAATGCCATTTTTAGCCATTCCCGGGAGGCACATCACGCCTGCCGAAGCCATGGAAGCAGCCCTAGCAGGCTTACTTGACCAGCTGTTTCTACTTCTATTATTGGGAGTATTTGGAGCAATCATATTTGGCATACCATACTATTTTTATACACAATTTTGGAATAAAGCTTCGATTGATGCTAGATTTTCCGCATTGATATCCTTACTTGTTCTAGCGCTTGGAATTATTATCGGGCGAGCTACAAAAAAGAACAAAAATAAATAACTATTTTCAGCTCGCATTCACCCCCAGCCCCTCTGCTTCGCTGAAAATGAGAACAAAGGGTACAGAGAGTATATTTTTGAGAGGGGGGTTAGTGGTGTCGCCTTCGGCGACTTTAATTAACTAAAGTGGGGATATTGGCAATTAGTGATTGAGATTTTACTCACCTAGTTCTACTAACACACAATTATCCGACCCACCAACAAATGACATAACTTCACCAGTCATAGTTTGGTCTTTAGTTCCTCGATTTTGGAAGTTAACCCCACCCACAGAGATAGTTTCACCTTCGCTAACGTGTGTCGTGCCTCCGAAATTTGTTTTCAAACCATTATCAGTTTGTGCATATGACACACTACTTTCACCACTAAATAATCCGAATCCATTGTGCCTAACCTGATAAGCAGAATCTTCTATTCTAAAATATATTGTTTCTTTTGGAGCAACATTCATGACACCTGGGCACATTCTTTCCTGTTCAGCTTTCCTAGCATCTTGTGAGTATGCTATACCTGCCATAGCCAATACCAGCATTGTAAATATCAGTACTTGTTCGCGAGACGGCAATTCAGAGATTAGACTATCCCATTGCTGTCTCAGCTCGTGAACAAATCCTTCATTTTTCTTCATAAGTGTATTATCCTATAACATATAGAATTAGTCAAGAATCCAGATTAGCGGTGCACGATACAGGTTAAGATTCATTTTCAGCTCGCATTCACCCCCCAGCCCCTCTGCTTCGCTGAAAAAGGGGACAGAGAGAGCAGAAAGTATAGTTTTGAGGGGGGGTAGTACAAATCACATAAATACGATACAGTAATTATATGGACGAAACACAACAAGTTCCAAATCAAATCCCAGTTACTCCATTACTTATTACTACGCCCGTGACGACTCAGGCAACTCCCACAAGCAAAATTCCTATGATATTTATTACAGTGATTGTTGTACTGCTTGGAGTCGCTAGTTATTTTGGCTACCAGTATTATCAACTCAAACAGCAGATGAATGTGCAGAAATCAACGTCAACACCAGCAACAACCATTATTCCTAGTCCCGATCCCACTACAACTACGACATCGACGACAGAACTCCCGATAAATTGGAAAACATATAATAATAGTAAGTATGGAATTAATTTTCATTACCCTGATGACTACACCGTAGAATACGAAACAACAAGGAACGATGGATCTTTTCTGTATGAAATAAGAAGCCCACTTGATCCAAATTATGATCCAGAAATGCGAGGAGCTGCAGGTTTAGGTGAAAATGAATTAGCAATTAACTTTATCTTTGCTGAGAATTCTTCATCAATTAAAATAGATGATTATTTAACAAATTTCAAAAAAGAAACACTATCAGATGGTTACAGTAAAATTACAAATACAGAATCAATTAATATCAATAATCAAAAAGTATATATACTGACTATCGAAAGACCACAATCACCAATTAAAAAAACAGCACTCTTACTAAGTAGTGGTACGCTAGTTGAAGTTACCGTGGAACCCGTCGGATCTAGTAGAGAGCCAGAATTCTCTAAAATTCTCTCATCCTTCAAATTTACGAACTAATTTTTCAGCTCGCATTCACCCCCAGCCCCTCTGCTCGCTGAAAAAGGGGACAGAGAGAGCAGAAAGTATAGTTTTGAGGGGGGGTAGTACAAATCACATAAATACGATACAGTAATTATATGGACGAAACACAACAAGTTCCAAATCAAATCCCAGTTACTCCATTACCCATTACTACGCCCGTGACGACTCAGGCAACTCCCACAAGCAAAATTCCTATGATATTTATTACAGTGATTGTTGTACTGCTTGGAGTCGCTAGTTATTTTGGATTTAAATATTATCAGCATAAACAGGATCTAACGCAGCAGCCAGCTGCAAATAGTTCAGATTTAGAATTATCCTCATCAGCCCCTATAGAGGAATGGAAAAAATATACAAACACTAAGCACAAATACTATATAAAACAACCTAAGGATGCATTAGTTGGGAGCTTCGATGCAAGAAGTGCACTTTTTAAAGAAGGAATTGGAGATGAAGATCAGCTTGATATACTCCTCTCATCTCAAACAGAGTTATTTAAAAACTTTATCCAAATTGAAGTTACAGATGCTACAGCATACAAAAAATCATTAGCAGACGCTGTTAACGATATCTACTCTAAACAAAAAGAGCATTTTCAAACAACAATTATTAGTGAGCTTATACCCCTTAAATACCTAGGCTATGATGGCTATGAATATACTTTTACAGGTCAAGCAATGGTTGCGCTAAATTGGGGTGGAGTAGTAGAAGAAGGTGAGTATAAAGTAAGGATATTTGAGAAAGATAAATATTATTTTGCTTTCTATAGTAGGACAGGCGAAATATTTGATAAAATTCTCTCTACTTTTAGGTTCGAGGACTAATTTTTCCATTTGCAGTACAATGACACTTACATGTTCAACATCAAATATCTCCGCTCGTTCAAAATCCTAGACTACGCCATCTTTGATTTAGCCGCTTCGTTTATCGGGATATATTTGTTATCCCCGCTTCTGACCAAATTGTTTTTACTCATTCATCTAAATATCCCCCGCGCGAGCTGGCTGTACTTCACGATTCCCCTAGGGATCATTTTCCATATCATCTTTGGCAACTACACCCCCATGACCAAATATTTCCTAGACCCAACAGGCCACTATCTCCTCAAACTTTTTATCATTTCACTATTAGTCCTAGGTGTTCGTGGTATCTCGGTAGTTAAATAGCATAAATCAAATATCAGATAGATTTACCAGTAGATGGCTTATTGACAAAAAGGCAGCCTACGGGTATCATGAAAACATGAAGATATTTCTATCAAATCACGGAAACCTTCGAAATTTTCGTAGTTTTATCAAGTCTTTAGATCTATCTAATCCTAGTACATTAGAAATAACTACGCATGACAAATGGGTAACAGTACACCCTGCCAATTTAGTGTTAGCGGCATCATTAGCTTTAAAAGTAGGCAGGGAAAACTCAAAAATTGTTGGAAAGGTCCCAGAAACTGGGAGATATCTAGATCGCATGGGACTTTATAAGTTAACTAGTACACATTCTGAGTTTAATTATCACAAAAAAGAAGAAGCTGGGAGATTTGTCCCGATTAAGGTCATAAAAGACGCAAAAGATCAATCGCTTTTTATATCCGATATGGTTCCTCTATTGCACTTGTCAGAAAGTAATACCACAGTTGTGAAATATATAATAGGCGAATTAGTACGCAATGTACTAGAGCATGCTTACGCAAAAAATGGAGCTATAGTTGCAGCTCAATATTTCAAAAAAACCAATCGTGTCAGTATCGCAATTTGTGATACAGGTATTGGCATATGGAAAAGCATGCATGAAAATTGGCATCCTAAAACAGATCTAGAAGCAATCAATCTAGCCTTAACACCAGGTATTACAGGCACTACAAGAAGAGAGGGTGGTACTTCCGAAAATGCAGGGGCGGGGTTATTTTTTATCAAATCAATAGCCAAGATTTCGCGCAATTACTTTGTCATATACAGCGGTAAAGCCGAATATACTCTGCTTAAACATAATAAACGCATCAAGGGATATCCTAGATTATATTCTGATCCTACTAGGGATCCCCATAATTTTGCAAAAGATGCAGCTAGTTTCGAGGGGACTTTGGTATCGGTTGATATTTCCTTGGACGAAACTCCAGAACTTAACGACTTATTGTCTAGGATTGGCGAGGTATATGACAAGGCTATACGAGAACGCAAGAAAAATAAATACAAAGAACCAAAGTTTATATGAAAAAAATAATAAAAATGAAGAGTCTCATTGGAGACTTTGCAGAAAACAAGGATATTGCAAAAAAGTTGAGATTAAAAGAAATCATTCCAGTATTGTCTAGTGGAGCAGAAATTATATTAGATTTTAAAGGTGTCAGTGGGGCTACGCAGTCGTTTGTTCATGCATTAATTAGTGACCCAATTCGCAAATATAAAGATGTTGCATTCAATAATCTTGTTTACAAAAATGCTAACAACAATATTCGGGAAACTGTCTCAATTGTGTATAGATATATGCAAGAATCTTTTGAGGATGAGAGGTAATAGTATGAACCAAAAAGCTTGGGACGAAATCATCCCCTTACTAGATCGCACAAAATTAAATATTTCCATCATCGACGCGTATAACGATCTAAAATCCGGCAGCATGGTCCACACCAAAGCTGAGGGCAATCCTCGCCACTACTGTTCATTTTTCTTGCCTTATGACAAAGCAGCCGGCAAAATCTATCTAGGCCATCACATCAAAGCCGATGATTGGATCCCACCTGGTGGTCACATAGAGTTAGGCGAGACTCCAAGTGACGCCGCCGTGCGCGAGATGAAAGAAGAGCTGGGTGTAGACATCACCAAAGACCAGCTGCAAGTATTTGCGCTCACCGTCAAAGAGATAAATAGACCAGAAAAAGGTTGCATGGCTCACTACGATGTCTGGCACCTAGTACATATCCCTCAGCAAGAGTTTGATTATATAAAGTCAGAGTATCACGACGCAGGCTGGTTTAGTATAAAAGACGGTATCAAAAAGATTGCCAAAAACCCAGATTTTGCTGCCGTAATTGCCAAACTGCTAGCCTAGGCCTGGCCCTATGGGCCGTTGTAGTGTTATCATATATTTATATGAAGATAGCCTGTATAGGTACTGGTTTCGTAGGGGTTGTGACATCAGCCGTCTTTGCCAAATTAGGCAATCAAGTAGTAGGCCTGGATATCGATGAGAAAAAGATCGATTTACTTAGGCAGGGGATAGTCCCATTTTTTGAACCCCAACTTTCAGAACTCCTAGTAGAAACCCAAAAAACAGGCAATCTAACATTCACCACCGATTACAGCCAGGGCATCAAAGATAGCGATATCGTCATGATCATGGTAGGTACTCCTTCCGCACCTGATGGTCAGGCTGACCTCAAATATGTCTTTGCCGCTACAGAATCACTTGCACCACACCTTAAAGATGGTGCTATCGTAATAGTCAAAAGTACCGTGCCACCTGGTACAAACGCCAAAGTTCGCGAGATTATCAAAGCCAACACATCCGTCAATTTTGAGATGGCTTCCGTCCCCGAGTTTCTAAAAGAGGGTACTGCCGTAGAAGACACTTTGCGTCCTGATCGCGCTGTGATCGGAGTCGAATCAGATAGAGCTCGAGATATCTTGGTCGAGCTCCACAAACCTTTGACCTCAAATGTAGTCATCATGAAGCCCGAAAGTGCCCAGATGTGCAAATACGCCGCCAACAACTATCTAGCCACTCGCATCACTTTTATCAATCAAATCTCCGATCTATGCGAAGCCAATGGGGCCGATATCCAGGAAGTGATCAAAGGTATAGGTCAGGACAAACGCATAGGTGCTCACTACTGGTATCCCGGTCTAGGATATGGAGGATCATGCTTCCCCAAGGACGTCAAAGAGATTGCCGCCTACGCCAAATCAATTAACGAAAACGAAAGTCTATTTATCAAAATCGATGATTTAAACAGTAAGCGGATCGGCAGGCTCATGGCTGGATATGACAAGCTAGCAGGCGGTTTTGCCGGCAAAACTGTAGCGGTACTTGGTCTATCTTTTAAACCCAATACAAACGATACTCGCGTAGCCCCTTGTCTCGAAGTTATCCCTTGGTTACTTGATCATGGTGCCACAGTCAAAGCCACAGATCCCAAAGCCATCGAAGAAATCAAACCACTTTTACCTACTAAAGTGCAATATTTAAATGATGTCTACGAAACCATTAAAGGTGCTAGTGTCGTGATCCTCCTAGTTGAATGGGACGAGTACAAAACTCTCGATCTCTCAAAAATTAACTCACTTATGTCAGAGCCCAAATATTTTATCGATACCCGCAATCAGTACAATGCAAGTTCTATGGAGACTGCAGGTCTAAAATACAAAGGAGTTGGGCGGTGAAGCTGTCGGCTCTCAATTTAGATTTATCAGATATTCGCTCACACATTTATACTATCAGGGGAGTGCAGGTCATGTTGGATGAAGATCTAGCAAAGCTTTACCAAGTACAAACCAAAGTACTAAATCAAACCGTCAAAAGAAATATTGATAGATTTCCAGAGCAATTTTGCTTTCAGTTAACAAGAGATGAATATTTAAACTTGAAGTCACAATTTGTGACTTCAAGTCAAAGGTCACAAAATGTGACCTTAAATCAATGGGCGCAATTTGCGACCATTGATCATGGTGGTCGAAGAAAATTACCATATGCATTTACGGAGCAAGGGGTGGCCATGTTATCTGGAGTTTTACGTAGCGACGTCGCCGTGCGAGTCAGTATCGAGATCATGACAGAGTTTGTATTACTTCGCAAAATGATCGGGGCCAATGCTCATCTCTTTACGAGACTAGACATTGTCGAGCAAAAACAATTTAAAACGGAAGCTAAAATCAATGAAGTCCTAGATGCTTTAGCTTCAAATGATGACATCCCCAAACAAAAACTCTATTTTGAAGGAACCGTATTTGACGCACATATATTTATCTCAAAACTTATCCGAAGCGCCAAAAAAGATATCAAATTGATCGACAACTATATAAATGAAGAGGTATTATCTCTTTTCATCAAGCGTAGACCTGGAGTCTCTATTACAATTTACTGTAAAAATATCAGTACCGTACTATCTCTAGATCTTAATAAATTCAATGCTCAGTATCCAAAAATCGATATAAAAGAACTTTCCACCTCTCACGATCGTTTTTTGATCATAGACCACGCAAATATCTATCATCTGGGAGCTTCAATCAAAGATTTGGGTAAAAAGTGGTTTGTAGTATCCAAATTGGAAACATCCAGTGTAGAATTACTACAAAGGTTATAATAAAACTATGAAAAAGATATTAATCACAGGTGCTGGCGGCTTTGTAGGTACCTACCTGATCAAAGAGCTACAAAAATCTGCGGATTTCGAGATCTATGGTGCGGTCTTTAGCGCCACCTCAGACGTGTCTTCACTCTTACCTGAGGGTCACATCATCGAAGGGGATCTAAGCAACTTCAGCTTTGCCTCAGAATTAGTGCAAAAATCAGCCCCCGATGTTGTCTACCATTTAGCCGCGCTATCAGTCGTAGGCACAAGCGAAGCCAAGGCTTTGTCTGTGATGAA
The DNA here is from genome assembly GCA_903945195.1 of uncultured bacterium. GTDB lineage: Bacteria > Patescibacteriota > Microgenomatia > UBA1400 > UBA12108 > CAJAUT01. The sequence continues at coordinate 48,062 of CAJAUT010000027.1, read as the reverse complement.
TACAAATACCACCATTTCTTACAATGTCCTAGAAGCTGTAAGATGCTTTGCACCAAAGGCCAGATTTATCGCGATCGCCTCAGCAAATGTTTACGGGGCAGTTACAGATACTAGCAAAGCCATAGATGAGTCCCTCCCACTACGTCCCTTAAATCCTTACGCAGTTTCCAAAGTCTCACAGGAGATGCTTGCGACCATGTACAGTTTGGCATATGGGCTCGATGTCGTGATCGTGCGACCCTTCAATCACACAGGTATCGGCCAAACCACCGACTTCGTGATCCCCAAACTAGCAGAGCAATTTGCACGCATCGAAAAAGGAGAGGTAGAACCAGTGATCGAAGTAGGCAACCTAGATACTGTGCGCGATTTTACCGATGTCCGCGACATGGTGCAAGCCTACGCTTTAGCTGCCCAAAGTGGCAAATCAGGTCAGATCTACAACCTAGGTAGTGGCACAGGTCATACCATCAAAGAAATCCTAGATATCTTGCAGTCACTTTCACCTGCCAAAGTAGAAATCAAAGTCAAAGAAGAGCTCGTGCGCACTGCCGATGTGCCAGTCCTCATCTGCGACGCCAGCAAATTTAATGCTATCACTGGTTGGACGGCAAAAACATCCTTAAATCAAACTGTGTCAGATATACTTAATTATTATAGAGGAAAATAATATGGCAAAAAAAGCACTGATTACTGGTATCACAGGCCAAGACGGCTCTTATTTAGCAGAGCTACTTTTATCTAAAGGCTACGAAGTATTTGGTCTTACCCGCCGCACTAGTACCCCAAATCACTCTCGCATCTCACAAATAGTTGACCAGATCCATTTGATCTCAGGCGATCTCCTAGACCAGTACTCACTCTACCAAGCTATCAAAGAGTCACAGCCAGACGAGATCTACAATCTAGGCGCCCAGAGTTTTGTCAAAGCCAGCTGGGAACAGCCCATGTTTACCGGCGAGTCCACAGCCCTTGGCGTCACCCGCATGCTTGATGCTATGCGCATGGCCAAGCCAGATGCCAAATTTTACCAAGCTAGTAGTAGTGAGATGTTTGGCAAAGTACAAGAGATCCCTCAAGTCGAAAGCACTCCTTTCTGGCCACGCTCACCTTATGGCGTAGCCAAAGTCTATGGTCACTGGATCACAGTCAACTACCGCGAGTCATACGATCTTTTTGCTGTCTCAGGTATTCTTTTCAATCACGAATCCCCTCGTCGTGGCTTGGAGTTTGTGACCCGCAAGATCACAAGTACTGTAGCCAAGATCAAATACGGCAAAGCAGACAAGCTCTTCCTAGGCAATCCAGATGCCAAGCGCGATTGGGGCTATGCCAAAGATTATGTGGAGATGATGCATCTCATGCTCCAGCAAGAAACTCCAGAGGATTTTGTGATCGCAACGGGACAGACCCACGAGGTTCGTGAGTTTGTGACCAAAGCTTTTGAGGTTGCAGGTATCAAAGACTGGGAAGACAAAGTCGTCTGGAACGATCCACGCTATGGCAGACCAGCAGAAGTAGATCATCTAATCGGTGATCCCAAAAAAGCCAAGGAAAAACTAGGTTGGGTCCCAAAGACCAGTTTTGATGAGCTCGTCCGTATCATGGTCGAAGCCGATCTAGAACTAGAGAAAAAATAATTATGAAAATAACTTCAATTAATCCATTCGATCAAACCGTGGTAGGGGAGACCGAGTGTGTAAGTTTAGGAGATTTAGCAAAAGTAGTTAGTGATTCACGCACTGCAGGAATTGTGTGGAGCAAATCAAAAATTGAAGATCGTATCTCCTATATAAAAAAATACAAAGAACTTCTAGAAAATAATAAAAAAGAGCTTGCAAATCTCATCACAAATGAAATGGGCAAGCCTATCGCCCAGTCCATTGGCGAGATAGATATGGAGCTAGAATATCTAGAGTTTTATATCGACAAATCATCAGTCGTTCTCAAAGAAAAAATTGTCAGACAAGATGACGATGTGATATATAAAATCGTCCATGAACCTCTTGGCGTATTTGCTTGTATTGCACCCTGGAACTTCCCCCTCACCATGTTTCATACAGGCGTCATCCCAGCCCTCCTTGGTGGCAATACAGTAGTCTTTAAACCTTCAGAACTCACTACTATGTCTCAGATGTTTACCCTTAATTTGCTAAATAGTACCGGACTCCCAAAAAATGTATTGCAAAGTGCAGTCGGTGGCAAGGATATTGGCGCGGCACTACTTGATCAGGAGATCGATGCAGTTTGGTTTACAGGAAGTACCAAAGTAGGCAAAGAGATCTACATCAAATCCGGCACCAAATTTATCAAAGCCCTACTTGAAATGGGTGGAAATAGTGCGGCCATCGTGATGGATGACGCAGATATAGACAATGCTGTAGAAAATATATTTTGGGGTAGATATCTCGCAAACGGCCAAGTTTGCAACGCTGACAAGAGACTATTTATCCAAGCTGGTATATATGATGATTTTATGGTCAAGTTTACAACTCGTGTAGGAAACGCTAAGCTGGGAGATCCAAAAGATGTGGAGACCGAGATAGGTCCAGTCGTATCTAAATCTCAATTTGAACTACTCACCAATCAGCTAAATACAGCAATCAGTAAAGGCGCAACTGTATTAGTTGGTAAAAATAAAATAGAGAACGCACTGCTTCAAAAAGGTAACTTTATCACGCCTACTATTCTCACAGATGTCACTACAGACATGGCTATTATGCAGGAAGAAGTATTTGGTCCAATCTTGCCAGTTATAAAGTTCAAAACTATCGAGGAAGTCATTGGTCTTGCAAATGACTCTGTTTACGGCTTAAGTGGGGAGGCATATACAACTAGTCAAAAAACAGCGGATATCCTTTCGCAAGCTGTAAAAGCTGGCACTATAGGTATCAACACTTCCAATTATTTCAAACCAGAGTGTCCATTTGGTGGATACAAACTCAGTGGCCTAGGTAGAGAGTATGGTGAGGAGGGATTTTTAGAATTTGTCCAAACCAAAACAGTAGTTACTACAGGGATCAAATGAGTTTATGAAAAAAATCTTGATCACAGGTGGGGCAGGGTTTATCGGCTCCCATCTTTGTAAATATTTTTTGGATCAGGGTGACAGCGTCATCTGTGTCGACAATTTTTTGTCAGGTTCGCGTGACAATATCAAAGAGTTCGAAGGCAACAAAAACTTTCGCCTTATTGAACACGACGTATGCCAGCCACTGCCAGAATTTAAAGAGCATCTAGATGCTATTTTTCACTTTGCCTGTCCCGCTAGCCCCAATCCACAGAGCCCTGTCTCTTATATGCGATACCCGGTAGAGACCATGATGGTAAATGTCTTAGGCAGTCAGCGTATGCTAGAGCTAGCCCACGCCAACATGTGTCAGATCATCTTTGCGTCCACAAGTGAAGTTTATGGTGACCCACTCGTTCATCCACAGCCAGAATCTTACTGGGGCAATGTGAACTCTGTAGGCCCTCGTAGTTGCTATGACGAAGGTAAGCGTGCCATGGAGTCCCTAGCATTTGCCTACAATAGGACAGGTGGCACTTTGATCAAGGTGATCCGCATCTTCAATACTTACGGTCCTCACATGAGACTAGATGATGGTAGATTCACGATCAATCTGATCGACTCACACATAAACAATAAACCATTCAAAATGTTTGGCGATGGTAGCTCTACACGCTCATTCTGTTATATCGACGATCTCTTATCTGGCATCATCAAAGTCTACGAAACAGAGTCGGCGATTGGGCAGGTCATCAACCTCGGCAATCCAGTCGAGTTTACTCTAGCTGATGCGATCAAAGAATTTGAAAGTATCATAGGCAAAGAGTTAACCAAAGAATATATAGACACACCACCTGACGATCCAAAGAAAAGAAAGCCAGATATCACAAAAGCCAAAAACTTATTAAATTGGGAGCCTACTATAGACTTTAAAACTGGTATGAAAAAGACATTAGAATATTATCAAAATAAAACTCAATAGACTTGATAAACTTTATGAACTTTATGAACTCAACACTAACTAAAGTCGTGATAGTCATCCCCACCTACAACGAGGCGGCAAACGTCATTCCTACGACCGTGGCCCTAGCCAAAGTTTTTAAATCTTGCCAGTCTTACGACATGCATATCTTGTTTGTAGACGACAATTCTCCTGATGGGACCAGCAAAGTGATTGACGGTTTGATGAAAAAGTATCCCTTTGTACATATCTTAAACAACAAGCACAAAGGTGGTCTAGGTCATGCCTACAAAAAGGGATTTTTCGTAGCCATAGACAAATACAAAGCAGATATCATCTTTCAGTTTGACGCCGATCTCCAGCACGATCCTTCCGTCATCCCAGCTATGCTGGCTAGTATCGCAGCTGGTTCTGACCTAGTCCTAGGGTCTAGATATATAAGAGGAGGCGGTATCCCATCGCACTGGCCATGGTATCGCAAATTCCTTTCAGTCGTAGGCAATATTTATATCCGTGTAGTCATGGCCAATTTCAAAGTTCACGACTGGACGACAGGCTATCGGGCTATCCGCACTCCGGTCGTGCAAGAGATCCTCAAAATCATGAACAACGCGGCGTTCTATGGCTATACTTGGCAGATAGGTTTCTTAGTGAAAACTATCCAAAAAGGGTATAAAGTTAGTGAGGTTCCATTTGTTTTCCGTGACCGCACAAGTGGAGCATCCAAACTAGGTCCAGAATACATATTTAATACCATGAGGTACATTATGAAAGTTCGGATGTCAGAGATAGTAAATAGTCGCATCTTCAAATTCTTGGTCACAGGCGGCACGGGTACGCTAGTTCAGATCACAGCTTTATATTTCTACCGCATGGGTCTAGGTTACCAGCTAGCCAATTTTCTCTCCATCGAGACAGCCATAGTCTCCAACTTTACTCTTTCAAATCTCTGGACTTTTGCCGACCGCAAACTCAAAGTAACCCAGATCCCGGGTAAATTCTTACAGTTCAATTTAGCTTCGGCTGGTTCTATTCTCATTCAAATGGCTATCGCCTTTATGGGTGAAAAGTTTATCGGTCTCTTTACACTTTTCAACTTTCAACTTTCAACTTTCAACTTAACTGTAGATACAGGCATGGTCTTTTCTATAGTTGGTATCCTGATCGGTATGTTCTGGAACTTCTTTGCCTACTCTAGATTTGTCTGGAAAAAGAAATAACTACTGCAACTTATATAATGCTGCTTCTTGGTTTATTTTAATCAAATCCATTTTTCTCATACATTTCTCCCATGGCTCGATTTGTGATTTATTACCAGCGACATAGATATAACTTACCTGGTCTAGCACAATGCAATTATTGGTAGTGACTGCATCTAATCTATCTTGATATTCGATCCCCGTCAGTCGTAATTGAACCAAGTCATTTAGGTAGGTTTGTTGACCAGAAAATGCCGCAACGTAAGCCGTATCATATCTACTGTATAAAGACTTTGGAATACTGTTTTCAGTGCCAATTATTGTCACGCTTGGGAGAGCTAGTACAGTACCCTTTGGCAACGACTTCAGATGTGTGAGCACATCTATTTCCACATCACTCACATAGCTTTGTGGCGGGTAGCTAGAGAATATTCTGTAAGTATCTAGTGTATTTGGGATTGTCAGAATTATCGTAATAAAAACTAGTGACAACCATAGTTTTCCATTATCCATCCATTTTGAAAGTATTTGGGCCGCATAAATATTAGATAAAAATGTGGCATAGTATAAAAACTGTACCGTATTCCACCACTCACCCCTTTGAATAAATAGGACATTCATGAGTAGTCCAGTAAGTATTCCAGTGATAAGTATATAGTCAAAAGGTTTTCGCCTGATAGATAGTACCCCAATGATCCTCGTGCCCCAGTTAAAGACAATAAATACGAGTAGGGTCGCCAGCTCAATCAAAACTAATCGAATACCTCCTCCACTAGCATATAGATTGTTGCGCAGATTAGCTATTGAGGGAGCATAAAACAATCCAATTTCTTCTATGATTGGATGCACAGTTTCCATGGGCTTGACGGTAAGGATAGCAGGTAAGCCAATTGCATTCAGTGGGTTATAAAATATTAACATTGATAGTCCAAAGCCGATGATCGCAGCAATTCCTGCAGTTAGACCCTGATTCCATTTTTTCTGAAAAAGTAAGGTAATTACATATACTCCAGACATTGCTATCGCAACTACCCCGCCATAAAACTTCAGTCCCATCATCAGGAAGTTCAAACACCCAATCCATAGACTGTCTTTCCATGTAAGTTCATCTTTTTTAAATAAAATGAGGAGGAGTCCTAGTAGTGGGAGAGTAAGAGCAAACTGGATATTGTTAAGCATTTGCGGCGACTGCATAGACAGTATTCCGCTTGCTCCCCAAATAGTTCCTTCATGAAATAGTCTAAACAAATATGAAAATGAATTTCCAAAAAATACAAAAAACATGAGTGCACTGACGTACCATTTACTTTTACTATAAATACGACCAAATTTATTCCATACCCACACCATCGATCCAAACCACGCAAAAGGAATAATTTTAAAATACAGTAAGCTCGTCGGTATTTTAGTTACAAAATTAACAAAGCTGAGCACAATATCTAGAAGTGCATTGTAGCCACTTAACACAGCGCCGGAATATGTAGGAAACTTGGCTGGCCAAGAAGTAAGTGCACTATTTATAAGTGCCAGATGCCAGATGCCATCATGCTCATGAGCACCCCAGAAGAATAATCCACAGATAGAGTTGTAGCAATAGTGACTCCCACTAGGTAAGACTACGAGCATCTGTACTAAAAAGGCAGAAATTAGGATTGTCCAAAAAACCCATTTTTTCATAGCAATTTAGACCAGTCCATTACTGGCTGCACATTATTTAAAATAAAATTCCAAGAGTAAAGCATGATCGGTATAGCTAGAATCATTAAAATATATTTTGAATATTTCGATTGTAGGTAAGGGCTAAATCCAGCCAGTACGATTGGAGCAATAGGTAGAGCATACCTGGAGATGTCCCTGTGCACTACAAAAAATATCATGGCCACATAGATAGCCCCAAAGTAACCAATTGTTTTTAGTTTAGGGTCTAAAGTAACAATATTTTTGAAAAATAGATATATGCCAGCAGTATAAAAAATATATGTATAAATCACATCTTCTAACCACATCCCCGAAACCCAGTCAAAGTGTGATCCAAATATCATGAAAGGTGGGAAGTAGAGATTTATATTCCCACCCACTTTAAAGTATGCTAGATAATCTCCAAACACAATTCCATAATATGCCCACAACCCTACAAGTGAGGCGGGAATGATCAAATAAGTTGTCAGGTATTTCCAGTCAATCTTTTTTGTTTTTACAAACTGGATCAAGGGGCCAAGCATATAGGCTCCATAAAGTAAGATGCCTGGGCTTCTGGTTAGTACTGCAAAGCCACCCATTATGGCCGCCAGTAAATGCTTTTCTTTGTAGTTAGCAATCAGTGATGTAAGCACAAAAAAGATAAACAAAGATTCATTTGACCCCACCATCCTCATAGAAAGCATTCTGGCTGGTACAAAAAGTGCGATCGCACATAAAGTAACTAGCCATTTTTTATTTTCTACAAATAAGCTAAAAAATGCATACAAAGCCCATGCCAGCAATATATTAGAAAATACAATCGACAAAAGTAGGGCATTTGGACCTGAGACAAAAAGATCAAAGAGTTTGATGACTAAGGGAAATCCTGGGTAATGAGCAGAAAAGTATAGGTTTTGCCTACCAGATAAGATACTGGCAAAGTCTACTTCGATTTGTCTAGGATTGTATAGAGATTTAGCTACTACCAGGAAGTTGATCCCATCAAAATTTCTGACAATGGTTTGCATGTTGCGCCCGTTGAAATCTATCCCCCAAAAACTCTTTGTTTTCAGGGTAAAGGGTAGCCACATAAGTCCTAAAGTCACAATAGAGACCATGATCGTCAAGGCAAGATGTTTATTCTTCATAATTCCATTATACTCATAAATATGCGCAAGTATCTCGGGTCAAACAAGCTTTTAATAGGTCTATCTCTACTGTTTCTAGTTATCTCACTCTCATTTATTCTGCCAAATGGAGATTTAGTCTGCAAGGATTCACTTTGCCAGCTATCTATCGGTGACTGGCATATGCACGATGCTTTGTGGCACATTAGTCTTGCAAAGTTGGGGTTTGGCAGCTGGCCTCTAACGAATCCATTTATGTCTGGCTCCACCTTAAGCGGATACAATTTTTTACTTGACTACATTATGTATCTGATGATGAAAGTAGGGCTTTCGCCTTTTACGTCATTTTTTAAGGTTTTACCAATTATAGCGGCGATCACATATGTATATAGCGTCATAAGCTATTTGAAATTTAAAAAAATGCCTAAAGTGAAGGCAAATATTTACGCATTTTTCCTATATTTTGCTAGTTCCTTCAGCTATCTAGCGACTCTCTATGCGGATGGTAAATTTACTGGTTCGACACTCAGGGGCTTTCCAGTCATATCTTCCATCACTCCTGTCACAATGTTTCTAAATATCCAATTTGCCTTTTCACTATCTATCATTCTATGGATCCTCATGATTAGCCAGTCAAATATGAAGTTTCTACGCTCGCTCTTGTTAGGCTTCTTATATTTTTTGTTATTTGGTTTCAAATTTTATGGGGCCATAGTTGCTCTAGTTATGTATGGGCTGTTTAGTCTCTGGACTGTGGCTAACACTGGTATAACAAAGCAAAAAATATTTGAGATCATATCTGTCGGTATTTTTAGCTTGCTTGGTTTGTATGTATTTTATGGTCTAGGTACTGGTTCCCAGTTTCCATTTGTGTACGCCCCATTTGCTTTGCCGCATTTATTTATAGATGACCCCTTGTTGTTCTATAACCATAGCTTGACCTTGGCTAGATATTTCCTATATGAAAAAAAGACAGGATTTTCGCCTAGGCTAGTGGGGATAGAAGTACTTAGTATTTTTCTATTCATAATCTTCAATTTTGGCACGAGGATTTTATCAAACATCTACATAATAAGTTCCATCATCAGGAAAAATCTAATTTTCGAACATTTAGTATTTTTTATTATTACTATCGTAACTTTTTTAATTCCGATATTTTTTGTACAGTCAGGTGGATGGTACAACACAATGCAATTTTTGTATTACGGTTTATGGTTTGCTAGTTTCTTAACAGCAGAGTATTGCTATCAGCTATATACCTCAAAATCAAAAATTAAACACATTTTTTTGTTGATCATGTTCTTGCTTACTATTCCAAACATTATAGATCAGCTCAGATATATAAATGCGCCTCAGATCACTATCAGTAGTAATGAGCTTAAAGCTCTGGAAGTATTAAAAGCTGCTCCACCTGGGATCGTACATATCAATGATCCAGTTCATCGTAATGGATATGTTTCAGCGCTGGCAGAAAAAATTCCATACTATCTAGATACTGACCAGCTTATGGTGACTCATACAGAGCATCAGGATCGACTTGATTTTATAAATACATACAAAGGTGGTAGCATCACTACCGTACCAGCTGATTATTTTTATATCTACAAAACAGAGTGGGGGACACAGGACGCTATCCAAGCTCTATCAAATCCTGGATTTAAAATCATTTACGAATCAGATGAAATAAATATTTATGAGAGAATAAAAACACGTGAATAAAATATATTATAAAACGATCTTAGTAGTTCTACTATTTGCACTAGGATTATTATTGCGGGTTTACAATTTTCCAAACAGGATCAATTTTGGTTTAGAGCAAGGCATCACTCTTACTACCACGGCAGAATATCTAAATGGACACTTTTCACTCCTAGGTTTGCCAGCAGTGCAGCGCACTACATCTACGGGACATCAGATATTTTCGGCGCCTATTTACAATTATTTTCTCATGCCATTTATGTTGGTTTTTGGGTACAACCCAATTATTTTGACTTATACAGCATTATTTATAAATCTAATTACCGGGGCAATGTTGTATCTACTCATCAAAAAATTGAGTGGCCAAAGAGTAGCTATTTTTGCTGCATTTCTCTATTTATTTGATATGACGATGATCTCTCAATCTTTAACTATCTGGATTCTCAATCCTATGCCTCTAATCGGTTTGGTTAGTATGTATTTAATCATTAAAAATCATGAAAATATTACTCCAAAAATATCACTGTATTTAGGTCTTTTATCAGGCTTGGCACTAGGACTAGAATATATGTATCTTTTTACGATCATACTATTAACTATATATATTGTTTATAGATCCAAGCAAAGAATATTTGATTTTGGCATTTTTATTTTAGGATTACTAATATCACTTGCGCCAACAGTCATTTTTGATCTTAGACATGATTGGTATCACATGCGGACCCTTTGGCAGTATCTACTAGACGTAATAAATAATCCAGGCCAGTCCAAACTCTCAATCTATCATTTTTATCAGTATTTTCCCTTAGCATTTTACCTAGGCGCGCTAGTTTTGGACAAAATATTTAAATCTTCCAAAATGATAGCCGCAGTGGTGATGTGTATATATCTTATTTTTCAATTTAAAACTGGAGAGTTTTCTTTTACTCAGGCAGTAGGTACTGCCAAGTTTATGAATACTCCAAAAATGATGCAAGTTGCAAAGGCAATAGCCGATGATAATTCTACCAACTTTAACGTAGTCTATATGTCTCAAGCAGAGCATAGAGCGTATTCATTGCGATATATCCTCATCTATGTTTTTGGAGTAAAACCCATGGAGATCGATCAGTATCCTAGTACCAAACATCTATACGTTTTAGCTGCATCAGACAGGGATATGAGTAAAGACATCCCGTGGGAGATCACATCTACCAATCTCTCTAGTAGGGGGATAATATATCGCACAGACGACAGTAGGTTTGTAGTATATAAATATGAGTAAATATCTGCGTCAGTCAGATGTTACAATTAGAACATGAATAAAGATAAACTTTCTAGCTTGTCCATATTTTTCCCTGCATACAACGAAGAAGGAAATATCGCCACCACGCTGATAGATGCTAGAAATGCGGCCGTAGAAGTAGCAGATACCTACGAAATAGTAGTAGTAGACGATGGCTCTACAGATCGCACAGCTGAAGTAGTCAAAGAGCTGCAAAAATTTGATTCAAATATTCACCTGGTGTCACACAAAACAAATCGTGGATATGGTGCTTCCGTCAAGACCGGACTTAAAGCCTGCAAAATGGACTGGATCTTTTTCACCGATTCAGATGGCCAGTTCCATTATGATGAGTTGCACAAGTTTGTTACAGCATCACGTAAGGCCGATTTGATCATAGGGTATCGCAAGAAGCGCATGGACCCATTCCATAGAGTGTTCGTAGCTCAGGTATTGCTAAAAGTTTGGAACTTTTTCCTTTTTGGTCTCACTGTAAGAGATGTAGACTGTGCCTACAAATTGTTTACCAAAGAAGTCAGGGATAGTATTAAACTAGAGACCGAAAGCGCTATCACAGTGACCGAATTTATCGTCAAAGCCAAGTCAAAAGGCTTTAAAATTGTAGAGCTTCCAGTAACTCATTATTCTCGCAAATTTGGTCATCAAACCGGAGGTAACTGGCGCGTCATTGCGCGTGCTGCTAGAGAGAGTTTTGTCTTGAGGGAGAAAATCAATCATGTCTAAACTAAAATATTTTTTGATATTTTTGGTTCTTGCTATTACAACCTTTACTCATCTTTATCGCATAGATAAAACATTTGTATTTCACAACGACGAAGGTCGAGACGCCCTCATAGCGTACAGGATGATAGATACTCATGTGCCAGTGCTACTTGGGCCAGAGACTTCTGTAGGCAATATGTATCTGGGACCATTTTATTATTATTTGATGGTTCCATCACTCATTTTGTCTGGATTAAATCCCGTGGGCCCTGCCATCATGGTTGCGTTGTTCGGGATTTTTACTACCTTGGGTATCATTTATCTGGGTCGCAAGTATGGAAATATCTCGGCTGGGATTGTGGGAGGCATGTTTTATGCACTATCTCCGGTCATGCTTCACTACTCTCGTAGTTCCTGGAATCCCAATGTTATTCCATTTTTTATCGTATTACTTCTTATAAATGCCAAAAGCATCTCCAAATGGAAGCCAATATTTTTTGGTATTATCACCGGGATTATTTTCCAACTACATTACGTAGCACTTATTTTGCCAGGATTGTTGTTTTTGCAAGAAATCTGGCAGCATTATAAAGCCAAAACAATTAGAAAATTACCTCGCTATTTACTCATAGTTTTTTTTGGGTTTATCGTATCTTCAGCACCTTTTTGGCTATTTGAAGCTCGTCATAGTTTTGTCAATGTAAAGGCCTTTGGGACTTATCTTGCACAAAAAAGCATCTCAACTCAGACCAATTATCCTAGCTATTTATCTAGAGTCACAAATAATACCAAGACTGTTATTTCTGGCATGATTGCTAGCCAGTCAGTTTCATCAACCATTATGACTAACTGGGCAATATTTTTGGTAGGAGCCATACTGCTCATTTATTGCCTTACAAATTTGCAGAAGCTAGGATATGTGATGATCGGATCTATATTGATAGTTTCTCTTCTTAAAGAATCCATCTATGTTCATTATTTGGCATTTCTTTTCCCCATTGTCAGTTTAGTCATTGGTTTTGCGGCCACCAAGGGAAAATGGCTTTCCATTTTTACTATTATTTTCTTAGTTACTATGATTCTTCCTACCTACAAAGCTCTCGTTTACAACTTGTACGAAAAAACCTCTATCCAAACAGTCAGAGCCAAAAATGTTTCAGATTATATAGTCAAGAAAGCAGCTGGCAGACCATATAATGTAGTAAATACTCAGGGCTCATACACTACAACAATTTCTTATTATTTGGCGATTTCCAGTAACCCTCCTAGTAATGATTTACAAACCCTGGTTTATGACATTTGCGAAAACGGACCATGTCCTCAAGATGATGAGTCCACCGTGCTGTTGTTTTTGACAGGCCCTGCACATCCAGCTATTGCAGCCTACCTAGGACATCCTCAGATCAACGAGTTTAATGGTCCTCGCACAATGCTTACAAATGAATGGGTGACCTATGATATATATGTATCTACAATAGAGCTCAAACCCTGATAAAATAAAGCCATGAAACCATTACTTACAGTCCTCATACCCAATTATAACGAGATAGAAAACGTCAAGCGTGGGGTGCTCGGTGACATCGTGTCCTACCTAAAAAAACAAGATTTTACCTGGGAGATTATCATCTCGGACGACGGGTCTACAGATAGTAGTCTCTTGGTCATCAAAGAATTCATAGATAACCACAAGGATATCCGCATCGTCTACAACCAACATGCAGGCAAGCCTTATGCTCTACGCTCTGGTATCAAAGAAGCCAAGGGTAAATATATCTTGCTTACAGACATGGATCAATCTACTCCAATCAGTGAGATCTCCAAACTTTTGCCATGGACCACCAAAGGATTTGATGTGGTCATAGGTTCTCGTGGGGCTAAACGACCAGATTCCACAGTTATCCGTCAGCTAGCCTCTGTCATCTTTTTGCTAGTACGCCGCATGATACTACTGCCAGAAATCAAAGATACACAGTGCGGCTTCAAGCTCATAGAAACAAATCTAGCAGGGGAGATATTTGGTCATATGCGCTTATTTGGCAGAGCCAACAATGCAGTCGGCTGGAAAGTGACGGCCTACGACGTAGAGCTCCTTCACCTAGCCAAAAAAATGAAAGCCAAAATCAAAGAGGTTCCAGTAATCTGGAGAAACGAAGATACGAGTCTTGGTAAATCGCGCAATTTTGTCAAAGAATCACTAGAGATGTTGTTTGAAATCATGCGTGTCAGAGTCAATGACATTTTGGGAAAATATGATTAGTTTTTTCCTGTATGCTGTATGCTGTACGCTGTTAGCAATCTACTCCTACGGCTATCTAGACTTCAATCTCACCCTCACCCAAAATCCTATTTTTCTAAAGTTTGTGGCACCACTCCAACGCCTTGTATATTTTGAAAGATTTGATTCAGTCCGAGTTTATATTCTGTTGCTAGTATTATTATTTTTAGGATATATTTATTTTTTGCTCCGCTCTAAGGTGGCTAAATTTCCCTGGAAATTCTTTCTCATAACTATTGGTATTTTAACTTTTGCCTATCCCATGCTGTCTTACGATCTATACAACTACATGTTCCATGGCAAGATATTGTGGTTCTATCACATGAATCCTCATATCCATGCCCCACTAGAATTTACCGGTGATCTCTGGCTCCGCTTTATGCGCTGGGTTCACACGCCGTCCGCCTATGGTCCGGTCTTTACGGCCATAGAGTCACCAGCTTACCTGCTGGGTCTAGGCAAGTTTGTGCCAGTCCTACTTCTGATGAAACTGACGATGTCCGCTTTTTTTGTTTGGGTCATCTATCTCATTGGGCAGATTACGTACAAGCTTGGTTTTACCAAAGATGAGTCAGTGCTTGCACAGCTTTCTATTGCCTTCAATCCCTTTATCCTCCTAGAAGTAGTCGTAAATGGTCACAATGACGCCGTCATGATCGCTTTGTTCTTGTTGTCTCTACTATATGCACTCAATTCCAAACTTGGACCTAGTCTGATATCACTAATTGCATCTGTAGGCACCAAGTACGTGACCATCCTGACACTCCCTATGTATTTCATTAAATCTCCTAGATTTAAAATGATTTTTGTAACCTTAGCCATGCTAGCCCCCGTTGTATTTTTACCTGGCCGCTTCCAGCCGTGGTATTTGGTGTGGGCAATTCTACCTGCCTCGCTCATAGGCGCGTCTTGGTCTAGACTCTGGATCATCCTAGCTAGTCTAGCTGGACTCATCTATTACATTCCCTACATCTCCACCGGTTTCTGGCTCAACTCGACTCCATTTGTCTATAGCATCATCTATTTGCCACTATTGACTTCGGGTAGTATTTGGTTTATAAAAAAGTTATGGATGAAAACAAAATAGCAATATTTGAAGGTAAGCAGATTCGGAAGACTATATTCCAAAATGAATGGTGGTTTTCAGTTATAGATATAATCGAAGTGTTGTCTGGCACAGATCGTCCTAGGAAATATTGGTCAGACCTAAAAACCAAACTGATAAGCGAGGGGTATATTGAAGTGTCCGAAAAAATCGGACAGTTGAAACTAATTGCTATAGATGGAAAACTTCGTGATACAGATTGTGCAAATACAGAAACTGCTTTACGCATTATCCAGTCCATACCATCCCCAAAAGCAGAGCCACTCAAAAGGTGGCTAGCCAAAGTGGGTTATGAGCGGATCCAAGAAATCGAAAATCCTGAGCTGGCTCAAGAGCGGATGAAAAAGCTATATGAACAAAAGGGATACTCACAAAACTGGATAGATAAAAGATTGCGCGGCATAGCAATTAGGCAAGACTTGACTGATGAATGGAAGGAGAGGGGAGTCCAAAAAGAATCCGACTTCGCTATTCTCACAGCAGAGATCAGTAAAGCCACATTTGGCATGACTCCTACTCAGTATAAGAAATTGAAAAGGCTAAAAAGAGAAAATCTCCGCGATCACATGACTGACTTAGAATTGATCTTTAGTATGCTCGGAGAAAGAGTCACCACCGAGATCTCACAGACTGAAAAACCCTCAACTTTTGAAAAAAATAAAAAAGTCGCTATCAGGGGAGGTAGTGTGGCAGGGGCAGCTCGCAAGCACACAGAAGAAGAGCTTGGTCACACCATCATTAGTCCATCCAATTTTATTGATACTCCAGAAGGACAGAAAAAGATTGATTAGGCTATAATGGATTTTATGCAGTGGTTTCCCAAACTAAAAACACGAGATATTCTAATCCTCCTGGGTATTACTCTCATCTACTTTGCGACCCGCATTTATCACCTCACCTCACTACCTATATTTGTTGACGAGGCTATCTATAGTCGCTGGTCTCAGATAGGACTATATGATGCTTCGTGGAGATTTATCAGTCTTACAGACGGCAAGCAACCACTATTCGTGTGGTTTGCCATGCCATTCTTAAACTTTATCAAAGATCCTCTTTTTGCCACTCGTCTAGCCTCCGTAGTCTGTGGTTATTTCACTATCCTAGGTCTGTGGTACGCTGGTTTTTTACTCAAAGATAAACGCACCGGTTACCTTGCTGCTGCCCTAGGTCTTATCACTCCATTTTTGTTTTTCTACGATCGTTTTGCTGTCATGGAAAGTATGCTGACAGCTAGTGGTATCTGGCTCTTCAATATCTCTTATCTCTTAGCCAAATCCAAGCGACTAGACGTCGCGCTCATCCTAGGACTTTCCGCAGGACTTGCGTATCTAGTCAAATCTCCCGCTCAAGCTTTTATCATACTTATCCCCGCTGCTTATATATTTCTTTTTGAAGACAAGACTCGTTTTGGCAAAAAACAACTTTTAAAATATGCAGGACTTTTGATAGTTGTATATGTCCTAGCCGAAGTGATCAACAATATTCAGCGTTTGTCCCCCTGGATGTACATGATCACCCGCAAAAATGGTGATTTCGTGATCTCGCCATTTGCCATGCTCAAAGATCATCCCTATCGTATCTGGCAAAATTTCATGGATAGTCAGCGCTGGCTAGTAGCGTATTTGACTGCTCCGATCTATCTTTTTGCAATCTGGGGTGCCTACAAAATGTCTAAAACTCTAGACAAATTTTTACTCGTTTCAGCTTGGTTCTGGGTCCCACTATTTGCACTCATTACCACAGCCCTACTATATCGCCCGCGCTACCTAGTATTTATTGTTCCTTATCTTTTGCTCTACGCAGCATATGCATTTCCAGCCAAAACAACGCATAGAGTTGCTGTATTAGCAGTACTTGCTATCTGGCCAATTAGATTTATGTACATGGGTTACACGACACCTCTCACCATGCCACTAGTTAAAGCCGACTGGGACTATGTCTCTGGCTGGGCAGCAGGAAATGGTGTCAAAGAGATCTCTGACTGGCTAGTAAACAGAGTCAAAGAAACAAGAAGTGATACTTATGTTTATACCGAAGGCACCTTTGGCCTCTTGCCACACGGGCTCGAACTATATGCCTCTCAGCGCTCAAATCAAATTCAAATTACTGGGATTTATCCAGTAAAAGAAATTCCACCATTTGAGGTAGTAAAAAAATCAGAAGAATCTAAAGAAACTTATTTCATCATCAACAATACTCAGGTCAAATCACTGCCACCAAATTCTACTGAGATTATGTCATTTAAAAAAGCCAATGACAGCTATATCCGCTTGTACCAAGTGAGTCCATGAAAAAGTTCATCCTACTATTTGTAGTATGTCTGACTTTACTGCCACTAATTAAACCTGGGTTATTTGATGTCCACGATCCCACATCCATTGTTCGCATTGCGACACTTTCCGACACTTTGAAGGCTGGTCAGTTCCCAGCAGCTTGGACCAATCAGTTAAACGAAGGCTTTGGTTATCCATTGTTTCTTTACTATGCTCCAGTATTTAGCTATCTAGGTGCATTTATCAAACTTTTTGTACCTATTTATCTTTTATCGCTCAAGCTTTCTCTCTTTATCCTAGTAGGTGTGGCAGCACTTGGCATATACAAGCTCATGCGACAATTTCTAGGTAGTTACGGCGCGCTTATCGCTTCAGTTTCTTATACTCTTTTGCCATATCATGCCTCGACCTTGTATGTCCGTGGATCCTATGCCGAAGGGGTCACCTGGACTCTTTTGCCATGGCTACTTTACCTCTGGAGCCAAAAGGATAGGGGATACAAATGGGTAGTCTCTACCTCTCTCATCACCTCATTGTTTTTCCTCAGTCACAACTCGTTACCATTTGCTTTCATTCCATTTCTACTCATCTGGATTTTTATCTTCAAGCCCAAGACTCTAGGTAACTCACTCCTAGCTCTTGTTCTCTCTATTGGTGCATCTAGCTGGTTTTTACTACCTGTGATATTTGAAAGGGGACTAGTCCAAATAGATAAGGTAGCACTACTTACAAAATATAGTGATCATTTCTTAAGTCCCATGCAACTATGGCATTCTGCTTGGGGCTATGGAGGGTCTTCCTCGCTTGGCCAAATAGATGGGATGTCTTTTATGCTAGGCAAATTTCAGCTAGTGCTGGCAGCCATTTCTCTAGTTTATCTAAGGCTCAAAAAACGTCTCGACAAAGTTGTCATCTTTTTACTTGCCACATTTATCTTTTATGCCTTTATGACTACTATGGCCTCATCATTTGTTTGGGATCTAGTGAGTCCTCTTCAAATCCTGCAGTTCCCATGGCGACTCATTACGTTTGCTAGCTTTGCAGTTTCAGCACTTGCTGGATATTTTGTAGAGTATCTCCCAAAGTTCACAAAGCCTTTAGCGGTGTTACTTATCACCTGTGGCATCCTATTTTTTAATCTCAAGTTTTTTGTTCCTCAAAGAGAGATTTCCTATGACGATTCTAGTTTCTTATCACAGGAAAAGTTAGCTACTGTCGCTAGAGACAAGATCCCTGAGTATTTACCTGCCAGTATGCCGGCATTCCCAAGTACTTCGTTGTCCGACTCTTTGTCGCGCACATCCACTAGCGTCTACGGATCGCTTGTTACGTCAGAGCCAGCCCCACTTACTATTAGTACTGCCTATATGCCTCAGTGGCAGCTAAAAATAAATGATTCTATCGTTCCCATTCAAGCTAGTCAGGACGGACTCATCACCACAACCACAGATATCCCAGCAGGTAGTCTAAAAGTAGATCTGACTTGGCACAGGACTGCAGTAGAAAATATCGGCATCTGGGTTTCTGCCCTCTCACTCTTAGTCATGATAGGATTACTATTTATATGAGCGAAGTCCTAGATTCTTTAAAAGCCAAAGCGATCCGCGGGGTATTTACCCTCACTTTTCGTCGTCTCATTTTAAAAGTCATTGATACCGTAGGCATCATCACTTTAGCTAGGTTACTTTCCCAAGAATCATTTGGAGTTTTTGGCATCATTAGTTTTGTTGTCTTTACCTTTCTTTCGTTTTTCTCAGACGTCGGTTTTGGTGCTGCCCTCATCCAAAAAGAAGATGTCTCAGATGATGACTTGCGGACTACCTTTACTATCCAGCAGGGATTAGTTACGGCAATTCTGATTGTGGCCTGGGTCGTAGCCCCAATGGTCGGTCGATTTTACAATCTAGGCGATAGTGGTGCTTGGCTAGTACGCATCCTTTCGCTCTCTCTCTTTATTACCTCCTTCAAAACCATTCCCTCTATCATGCTGGAGCGTCGTCTCCGGTTCGAGCTACTGATCATCCCAGAGATCATCGAGACTGTCGCCTACAATGCCATCGCCGTATATATGGCGATGCATGGTTATGGTGTCTGGAGTCTAGTCATCGCCGTCATCACTCGTACTGTCCTTGGAGCCATAGCCTTAAACGTAATCGCACCATGGAAAATCGGCTGGCAACTAAACAAAAAGTCAGCCTCTGAGCTCCTCCATTTTGGGGTGCCGTTCCAGCTCAACTCAGTTCTAGCTCTGATCAAAGACAATATTACTCCGACCATCATCGCTGTCTGGTATGGTCCAGCTGCCGTAGGGTTTGTAAACGTAGCGCAAAACATCTCTTCGCGCCCCATGGAGATCTCGACCATTGTCTCTCGTATCACTTTCCCAACCTATTCTCGTATCCAAGGTGACAAGGTCAGACTAAAAAGATGGATCGAAAAATCAATTCACCTCATGAGCGTAGTCTATTTCCCAGCGATCATAGGTCTCATCGTCACAGCCAAACCTATCCTAGAGTTTCTCTATGCCAACAAAAGTGACAAATGGCTCCCAGCTTTGCCCACTCTGTTGTGGTTCCTTATAGCTGCTGTGCCAGTCGTGATCACAACTACCTACACCAATGCTATTTATGCCACAGGTCATCCCAAGATCGTCTTGTCACTCATGGCTTTATATACTGCCATGACCTGGGGGATAGGGCTACCTATGATCAGATATTTTGGGTATGTAGGTATCGCCATGACCGTCTGTCTGATCACCTATACTACTTTCCCTCTAGTGCTGTATGCACTCAAGAAAGTGGTAGTTGTAGATACTTTTGGGATGGTAATCCGTCCTCTTGTAGCTAGCATGCTCATGGGAGTGCTCGTATTTGTCGTTGAGCAAAGCTTTGTCCATGGCCTTCTCTCTCTACTAGCGGCTATTCTTTTTGGACTCGTAGCCTACTCTGGGATCCTCTATGTTCTAGATGGCAAATATCTAAAGGCCGAGCTAGGTGGTTTGCTACACTCTCTGCTAAAATAAAGCTATGAAAAGTGGTATATCGGCTATTGTCGTAGTGTATAACCAAAGTGAACTTTTAGAAAAAGCTCTCAACTCTATCTCTACCTGGGTAGATCAAATCATCCTCGTAGATCTAGAAAGTACAGAGGATATCAAAACGATCGCCAGTACTTTCAAAGCCAAGTATGTATTACATAAAAAGGTAAGTATCGTAGAAGAGATTAGGCAAGAGGTCATTGGTTTGGCAGATCACGAGTACATTCTCTTTCTAGACCCCGACGAAACTATTCCTCCAGATTTAGCCGCAGATCTAGAAGCCAAGATCACAGAAGGCGAATATGACTATTTTGTAACCGCCAGGTGCAATTATGTCTTTGGTAAATGGGTCAAACATAGTCGGTGGTGGCCAGATCTCCAAACTAGAGTGTTTAGATACAACAAAGCGGTCTGGGGTACCAAGCTACACGCAAATTCGCAAGTTACAGGTACAGGCTATACTTTCCCCGCGGAAGAAAAATTTGCCATTCATCACGAAAATTATCGCTCACTTGATGAATTTATCGAAAAAAACATGCGCTACGCCAAAGCTGACGCACAAAATCGGATCGATGCCAAAGAAGATCTGACTTTGCTTACAGCCACCAAACTTTCAGTTTCAGAGCTTATCAGTAGATTCTTTGCTGGCACTGGATACAAAGATGGCATGCACGGACTAGTTCTAGCTATTCTCCAATCATTTTATTACTTTATGGTTTACGCATATTTCTGGGAAGCCAAAAAATACATAGATCTAGAATCAGAGTCCAGTATCCAGTCATTTCCTCGTACTTGGTTTAGTCACGGGCTGAGTGAAGTGATGCACTGGGACAAAGCCAAAGGAGCAATGAAAATTATTAAAGAAAAATTTGTCAGGAGAATGATCGGATGAAAAAGATTACCAAAATCAAACATGCAGCAGTCCTTATCAATTTTAAAGATGCCAAAATGACCGCTATCTGCGTCAAGTCGATAGAGGCCAGTAAAGACGCGCCACACATCATAGTGGTAGACAATGGCTCTTCAGTTGAGTGTATCGCAGAACTTCGCGAGCTCTGTCCTGGCCTAGACCTCATCGTGACCGGAGCCAATATCGGCTTCTCCGCAGGCAACAATGTAGGTATCAAAAAAGCTTTAAAAATGGGAGCCGAGGTAGTCTACATCATCAACAATGACACCCTAGTAGATCCAAACTTGTTCTTTAGAGCATATAGATACGTCGCCGGCAAAAATCGTATCGCAGGCGCCAAGATCTACTACGCGAAAGGCTATGAGTATCATGAGTCCCAAAAAAATCAGGGCAATATCATCTGGTATGCTGGCGGATTTTTTGACTGGAGTATGGCTGTCTCTCGCCACTACGGCATAGACGAAGTAGATATGGGCCAGTACGACAAGATCAAGCCAGTCGACTTTATCACTGGTTGTTTCATCGCCGTCCCACGCGCCGTATTTAAAAAGATTGGTATGCTAGACGAGCCATTTTTCCTATATCTAGAAGATAGTGATTTCTCGCTCCACGCCAAATCAAAGGGGATAGAAGTCATGTACAACCCAAGTCTAGTTCTCCACCACTGCAACGGTGGCAGTACTGGAGCAGCTAGTCCACTAGTTGATTACTACATGACCCGAAATCGCTTCTTTATCGGCAAACGCTATGGTTCCTGGCGATTACAGTTTGCACTCCTTCGCGAAGCTATCTTGCGCAACTGGGGCAATCCTATCCGTCGCGCAGCTTTCCTAGATTATCTTTTTGGTCGTATGGGAAACAGAAATGATCTCATATTTAGCATTGCAAAAAAGATGGGTAAATGAAAAAACTAGCACTAGTCTCACTGGCTATCTTTATGGTACTCATGTGGACAGGCTTGGGCAAAAACTATCTCTTTGACTGGGACGAGGGTATCTACGCTCAGTTAGGTAGTGAAATGGTAGAGAACAATTCCTATCTCACTCCCACCTGGAATGGCGAGCTTTGGTTGGAAAAGCCTCCCATGGTCGCTTGGGTGACTGCTCTAGGCATCAAACTAGCAGGCACAAATGAGCTGGGGGCTAGATTATTTATGCCTCTTTTTGCTGGCCTCACACTGCTTGCCATCTTTAAACTAGGAACCTCTTTAGGAGGTCCGCTCATGGGCGCTGCTAGTATGGCAATCCTAGGCTATTTCAATCTTTTTTTGTCCCGCGCACGCACAGTCAATACAGATGGCATGCTTCTTGCCGCCATCACTTGGACACTCTGGCTTTTGTCTTCTAGTGGTCCACCCTGGCTAGTTGGAGTAGTCATGGGACTGGCAGTGATGGTCAAAGGTCCAGCCGGTCTCCTAGCCATCCTGATAGCCTTGCCTCTCCTAATTCACAAATCCAAAAAGTATTTACTTTCTACTTTCTACTTTCTACTTTTAACAATTCTCCCTTGGCATCTATATGCATATTTTGCTCACGGTATGGCATTTGTCACGCCATATTTGCTAGAGCAGGTCCTGCGACGTGCTACTGTACCTATCGAGTTTCACTTAGAGAGTCGTTATTTTTATCTCAATTTCTTAAGCAAAGATCTAGGCTACGGAGTCATCATCACTTCACTTTTATCATTTGCACTCATGTCTAAAAATTGGTTCATCAAAAAATCCCTAGACAAAAATTTCCTGATTATGTGGTGGGTAGGCTTACCTCTCTTTATCTTTACCTTAGCCAAGACTAGATTGTCTTGGTATATCTTGCCAGTTTATCCAGGGATTGCTCTGTCTATCGGCTACATTCTCTCATCTTTTGCAAAAGACAAAAGGTCAAAGGTCTTGGTCTCTATTTTGGTGGTCGGTATGCTCGCCCAGATGCTTTATCACTCCTATAGTTACATCGACTTTGGTCGTCCCGCTTCGCCACTTTCAGACACCTTGGCTGTGGCTAAAGATCTCTCATCACGTGGTAGCGGTGATATAGCTATGTTAGTGTCATCAAGCGAAAGAGTGGCACAGGCCATCCTGCCAGAGAGTCAAACTATCAGTTCTAGTTTCCGTTATGGAGGGGCCCCAAGCATAGTTTGGTATAGTCACAAGCGCGTGCACTACTACTACAACTACGACAAATTTATGGCAGACATAAATGATTTAAAAAATATAGAGTTTCTAATTGTGACGGTGGGGGATCTAGATAAGGTCAGTCCTGATTTCAAACAAATCACAACTTCGGGTAACTACGTTGGATTCATGAGGGAGACTACCTATGCTCAGCGTTAGTACGCAAATTGCCCGTGAAGACTCACTTTCTATCTTTGAAGCGATGCTCAAAAGTGTCTCATTTGCAGACGAACTCATCATCTTCAACATGGAGCGCAAAGATAAGGCAGCGCTAGACCTTTTTGCCAAATACAAAGCTAAGGTCGTAAATGTCAAAACCCCCAAAATTGTCGAAACTATCAGACAGTTAGAGGTGCAAGAAGCCAGTGGGGACTGGGTACTTATCATGGACTATGACGAGATCATCACACCTGACTTATCAGGTGAGATCTTAGCTATCACCGAAAATCTAGCTTCTTGCAGTGCCTACGCCATCGGCCGCGACAACTACAGTCTCGGATATCCTATGTATCATGGCGGCTGGGAGAGAGACTATGTGGTCAGACTCATTCGTACCAAAGATTTCGTGTCATGGGGTGAAAATATTCACAGTATGCCAGTAGTCAAAGGTAGTACTATCAAGACCACTTTTGCCATGCAGCATCACAAAGACGAGAGTCTTACGCAGATGGTTGCCAAAACCAATCGTTACTCTGACATAGAAGCTCAGCAATTTTATGACGGCAGCATGGCTCCAGTAACTGGCCTCACCCTCATGCGCAAATGGTGGATGGAGACCTTGCGTAGGGGAGTATTTAAAAAAGGATTGCTTGATCCAAAAATCGGTCTCATCCAATCTATGTATCAGGGTTTTTCGGTCTTTATCTCCTACGCCAAACTCTACGAACTGCAATCCAAAAAGAACCTCAATAAAAAACAAAACATAACTATCAAATAGTTACTACCCTGATTCGAATCATAGTAGTAACTAAAGTAATAAATATTATGATAAATGACGAAAAATATATGTTAAGGGCTATTGATATAGCCAAAAAATCTAGTGAAGAAATTCCAGTAGGGGTAGTTATTGTAAAAGATAATCAAATTATTTCAGAATCATACAATTCACAGCATCAAGATAAAAAAATAACATCTCATGCAGAAATTAAAGCTCTCCTTTTAGCCGAACAAAAAATGGATGATAAAAATATTTACAGTTGTACTGTCTATACGACATGCGAACCTTGCACTATGTGTGCAGGAGCACTAATCTATGCAAAAGTAGGTCGGATTGTATACGGTGCGACAATGGGAGATATTGATCCAGAAAATAAGAGGATTAGGGTCACAATAGAATCACTAGTAGAAAATAAAATTAATCCACCAATCATAAATCAGTACATGCACCAGGAGTGTATCGACTCATTGTATAAGCGAATTAGTTGATACTATCATGATTCAAATAATGGTAGTAACCATAAAGTGATAGGATATAAATATGAACAAAAAAGCCTTGATAGTTAGTCCTTACCTAGATCATTTAGGTGGTGGTGAGCGCTACATGCTTTCTGCAGCAGCTGCCCTAGAATCACTCGGATACGAGATTTATTTCTCCTGGGACAATATAGAAGAGATCGCAAAACTTTCTAGCATGCTTGGTATCTCGCTCCAAAATCCACACCTAGATGCAAACATCAAAAAACTCTATTTTAGTAATAACCCCGCTGATATGTATCTCTCCACCAGGACCTACGATGTAGTATTTTATTTATCTGATGGTTCAATCCCGTTACTAGGTGGCAAGAAAAATATAGTTCACATGCAAGTGCCATTTCACGGAGTTGGCGGCAAGTCACTCAAAAATTCTCTCAAGAAACTTTTCATCCACAAAGTGGTCGTAAACTCAGAGTTTACAAAAAAAGTGATAGACAAAGAATTTGGGATCAACTCTATAGTCCTATATCCCCCTGTTTCACCCATCACACAAAAACTACCAAAAGAACAAATTATCCTCTCAGTCGGGCGTTTTGAGCCATCGTTAAATACCAAGCATCAAGATATTTTAATAGAAGCATTCATGCTCTTATCTCCTCAAATCCCAGGGTGGAAACTAATCCTAGCTGGCGCCTCATCAAGCGATGATTTTATGGCAAAGCTAAAGCTAGCAAGCGCAGGTTTTCCCATAGAGTTTGCTACCAATGTCTCACACGATGATCTAATCTCCCTATACCAAAAATCCACCATCTATTGGCATGCTGCTGGTTACGGTGTGGACGAAGTAAAAAATCCCGAGCTTACCGAGCACTTTGGGATCTCTACTGTAGAAGCTATCTCAGCTGGTTGTATCCCACTAGTTGTGCCACACGGTGGCCAGCGCGAAATCATCCTGTCAGAGACACTGCACTGGCAGAGCATAGAAGAATTGTCCGCTAAAACTCTCTCTATTATCCAAAATCCAGCTAAAG
This sequence comes from uncultured bacterium, assembly GCA_903945195.1. Taxonomy (GTDB): domain Bacteria; phylum Patescibacteriota; class Microgenomatia; order UBA1400; family UBA12108; genus CAJAUT01. The sequence goes on along the minus strand of CAJAUT010000027.1, from coordinate 22,186 downwards.
AGCAATATCTACTTGATCCAAATATCGGTAGCTACGACGTGACTAGCTTTACTACTACTCTATCCAAACTCTTGTTATGACCAGCAAATTATTTTATATCTTAGCGGCAGTTATTATTTCTTTAGCACTTTTTTTGCGTTTATATAAAATAGAAAACCGGGCTCCTTTTGACTGGGATCAAAATAGGGATTATGCAGCTATCTCAGATATTGCAGGTGGCAAACCAGTCCTCATAGGTCCAGTAGCCAAAGGGGAGGGGGGATTTTTCCTTGGCCCACTATATTATTATTTAGTTACCCCTACGTATCTCATTATGGGTGGTAGTCCAGTCTCACTACCTATCACAAGTAGTATCCTTGACGTCGCCTCGATAGTCCTAGTTATCATTCTGCTACGTAAGACGCTTAAAGATCCACTCACTCTCACTCTATCTTTTATTTGGGCCATTTCTTGGTTTGCTATAGAGGCCTCGAGGGTCTCCTGGAATGTCTCACTACTGCAGATATGGATTGTCCTATTTATATATCTATTACAAACCAAACTTTCTTCCATTAAAGCGCTTATTTTTGGGCTGACCTTAGGTCTTACGTGGCATATCCACGCTTCTCTCATCCCACTATCTCTCCTTGCTAGTATCTTTTTTGTCAGACACTTGGGTTTAAATCTCAAAAAAATACTTCTTATCACACTTGGCTACACCATCGCTTTGTTACCACTTATTATCTTTGACCTACGACATTCTGGTTTAGAACGTCACTTGATTTACCAATTCTTTGTCTCGACTGATGCAGTCACTTATCCATTTGCCAAAGTTTTTGTCTCAGTATTTTCGCGCTTTGGCAAAAATACAGTAGCTATCCTTACTGGCACTAGTGATCTGCATTTGTGGTGGGGCATCATCATGTCTATATTTTCCTTTATTGCATTATTTGCGCGCTCTATGCCCCTTAAAGTCTCAGGGATTATAGTGCTATCAAACATTGTATTGACCCTCTATCTAGGTGAGCCAGGGTTTCCAGAATATTATCTTGCTTCATCTTACCTACCCATTCTCATCATCTTGCTCTACCCACTCTTTTCCTTTAAAAAGCTCATGGTGCCAGCCACTATTCTTTTTGTCATCCTCTTTAGTTATTTAAATCTCACTAAATATTCGGTGGAAAGTACTAGTTTCTCACTCACTCAAAAACTAGCAGTTGTAAGCTCAGCTAGAGCGTTATCATCAGACATAGATATGCGCTACGATCTCCCATTTGGACGCGAATCAGGCATCCCCATGATGCTAAAAAGATCAGGGGTAAAAGTCACAAAAGACGCCAAGACTCAGGTAGTTGTGACCGAAAGTACGGCAGATAGTATCTTTATCGACGGCGAGATCGCAAAAGATATCGGTCGCTTTGGTGGCTTACGTGTAGGCTACCGTGTAGTACAATAAAAAAATATGAAACAAAAAACAGTCAGTGTCGTCATACCCAGCTGGAACTCAGAATCTCAAATGAAGCAAAATCTACCTTATGTCTTTGCGGCCGCAGAAAAGGTCAAGGCAGAGATCGTGATAGTAGACGACAACTCCCAGTATGACAAGTCAGCCGACTATCTAAAGACTCTAGGCAAAAAAATTAAATTTGCCCAAAATTTCACAAACGGCGGCTTTTCAGAGACAGTAAATAGGGGAGTCCAAATGGCTACAGGGGACTTGATCATGCTCCTAAATACAGATGTACGTCCTAGCCCCGATTGTTTCGAAAAAGCCCTCAAATATTTTGAAGATGAGACTGTTTATGCCGTTGGTTTCAACTCCAAAGAAGCTTGGATGGGCGGTGAATGGAAAGGTGGCCTTTTCCATCATTTCAAGGTAGAGCCCAATGAAAAAAACAAAAACAAAGTCAACCCTAGTCTCTGGGCCTCAGGTGGCCAAGCTGCCTTTGATAGGCGCAAATGGCTTACACTAGGCGGTATGGATCTACTCTTCAAGCCATTCTACTGGGAAGACACGGATATGGGCTTTAATGCCTGGAAACGTGGCTGGAAAGTACTATGGGCACCTGACTGTAAATGTGTACACGATCACCAAAAGAGTGTGATCGCCAACAACTTCACCAAAGAATTTGTCATGGCTACAGCCCAGCGCAATCAATTTTTGTTCATCTGGAAAAACGTGACAGACTCGCAGTTCCTTCTCTCTCACTTCCTAAAGTTGCCTTATTATCTGATCAAATACCCTATGCCAGTACTTAAAGCTTTTACCTATATTCCTAGCGTGATCAAAAAGAGAGCTGCAGCCAAAAAGAACTGGGTACGCGAAGATCGTGATATCCTAAAGCTATGGACACGATAAATCGGCTTATTACCTGGGGCAAATCACACATCCTCATTCTAATTCTTTTGCTGGCCACTACGCTTCGATTGTTCAATCTGGCAAGCAATCCACCCGGGCTAAACTGGGACGAAGTCTCCATGGGTTACTCTGCTTATTCTCTCCTTGAAACCGGCAAAGACGAGTGGGGGGTATCATGGCCTCTACTTTTTAGATCATACGGCGAGTGGAAGTCTCCAGTATATATCTATCTACTCATTCCCTTTATCAAAGTATTTGGCTTAAATGCTTGGGCAGTCCGCCTCCCAGCCGCGATTGCTGGCATTCTTGCCGTATATTTGACTTATCTAATTGGCAAAAAATTATATAGTGAGAATGTTGGTCTCTGGGCTGCCTTACTACTGTCGGTATCACAGTGGCACCTGATGCTTAGTAGGCCAGGATTTGAAGCGGGAGTTGCCCTTACATTAGTATTAGCTGGTATCTATCTATTTCTCAAAGAAAAACCAATCTTTGCCACACTCCCTCTAGGGATCGCGATTCACACCTATCACAGTGCCAAGCTAGTTGTGCCAATTATAATTGTGTATTTAGCTATCTCAAATTTCAAAAAAATTGGCTTTAAAAAGCTAGCTATTTCAGCACTAATTTTAGGCATCTTTGCTTTACCTATCGCCACAGACTTGCTGACTGGTAGATCACAAAAACGTTTTGCGCAAGTAGGTATCACTACAGATGCCGAGCTGGTCGAAAGATTCTTTAAATATCGTGGCACCTTTCCTCTTGGAGATCTAGCTGGCAAGCTAGTATTCAATAAATACACCTTTATTTTGAGCAAAGGATTTTCCAATTGGACTTCCTATCTTTCACCACATTTCTTGCTGGGCTCAGAGTCTATCCGCGCTCAACACTCTATTCCTTTCAGGGGAGTACTATATTTCACCGAATTTGCTCTCATAATTTTTGGTCTCACGCTATTGTTTAAAAAATATTCAGGTGTAGCTAGATATCTACCTCTCCTCATGATCGCTATCGGGTTTGTCCCGCCAGCACTAACCAAAGATATCTACCACGTCTTACGTAGTATTTTAACTCTCCCTTGGTGGCAACTACTTGCAGCCATAGGCATTGTTGAACTCCAAAATAATAAAAAATTCCACAAACTTTTCACTTTTACTTTGTTACTTTTAACTTGCGAAATACTGATATTATTATTTCAGTATTTTGCCTGGTATCCCAAAGCATTTGCCAAAGATTGGCAATATGGTTACAAACAAGCTGTAGAGTATATAGAAACTTCAGACAAACCGTACAAAGAAATATTTTTTACAAAGACTTATGGTGAACCACAAATTTTTGTAGCTTTTTATAGCAAACTCGACCCTAAGATCTATCAAGAAGCCAGCAAATCTTGGCTCGAGTATGAATCACTTGGTTTACCCTGGCTCGACCAGTTAAAGACTTACAAACTGGGCAACTACACCTTTGGAGATATTAGATATATGGGTGGTTCGCGTGGTGGCGATACTCTATACGTAGGCAAAGCTGACGATTTCTGGGCAGATACACACGTCCTACAAAAAATCGATTTCGCAGATCATAACAATGCTTTTACAATCACAGACGGACAGTAACGTATGAAGATATCCAGTTGGATATTGTTTTCGCTTTCATTGCTGCTCTTAGTATTTACCATTCCATCATATAGATCACATATTTTTGCACTTAATTTTGTGGATGAGGATGACAATATTGTCATAGGTAACTACGTAAGAGAAGGTAAAAAACTCTATACTGACGTATTTTCTCAGCACCAACCTAGCATGTTCTTGGCATCATCAGCTATTCAAAATATTTTAAAAACAGACAATATTTTGATGGTGGTCAAACGCCATAGAGAATTTATGATGCTATGGAGTGCAATTTGGGTAATAGTCTTAGTAGCTAGATTTGGATTTAAAGGTTTATTTGTAAGTTCGGGTATGGAGCTATCCAAGATTGTATTGCTAGGGAATATGTTTCTTGCAGAATCAATCGTCATCTATCCGCTCTTATATGTCATATTATTTATCTTATCCAGTTACAAAATTAGGTATAAATTTGAAATTTGGACTTTAGGAATAATCTTTTGGTTTCTTGTTTATTCACTCACTCCTTTGTGGCCATTACTAGGATTGATTGCATTTTTGTTGTATATAAACTCAGAAGACAAAAAGAGACTTGTGACCGCGTGGATCTCAGTTGGCATGCTTGCCACATTTATTCTATTTTTTAGAGTCGATTTATATGATTATTTTTTAAATGCTTTATATATAAATTACAAATATTACATTCCACTAACTACGCCAGTAGGATTTTGGGATTCACTTTTTAAAGCATTTTTTGCACCAGTCTTGGCTCTTTTTAATTCCGGATCAAGTAGTTTGCTGCTTCTTGTCAAAGTACTCGCGCTTAGCTACTTGATCAATATCATATTTTTTATTACTCACAAAAGGTACAAGACTCTGATACTCTTCATCATGTTGCCAGGATTAGCATCACTACGCTACATAGATCCAAGCAATACCTTGTATGGCGCTTTCCATATGCTACCTTGGCTGGCAGTCCTAGTTTCCCTGAGTCTACCAATCTACTACAAATCCAAATTGACAAATATCTCTATATACATTCTCATCTTTCTGGCTTCCCTAAATATTGCTCGTACACAGCTATTTGATCTCCGCGATCCAGCGACCGATTTTTACGTGCACTATTCGCCATCGGTAGATATCCGTGAGGCAGTCAAGATTTTAGGCAAAACAGGGAGTCAAACGATCTGGGTGGAGCCTGTCATGTACTGGCCTCACTGGCAAACAGGAGTAAGCTCATATTCTTACATGGTCAATTATTATGGATGGATGGACCAAACACTGCCCATGAAGAAAAGCTTAGAGACTCAGCTTGCACAGCAGCTACCTACCATAGTGTATTTAGAAACAACGCTAGGTATAGGTAAATATCTAGATTCTTACGATAGATTTTACAGGGATGGCAAGCCTACAAACATATACTTACGCAAAGATGTAGCTCAGGGCCTGACAAATGAAACTCAAAAAGAACTCGATTATTATCGCTTTGAGATCAACTGAGATATACTAATCATATGGAAGAAACAAAACCAAAATTATCTATAGCTCTTGCCGTCTACAACGAAACAGACAATTTAGCTGCCTGCCTAGAATCTATCAAAGATATCGCTAGTGAGATCGTCATAGTTGATGGAGGCTCAAGCGACGATACTAGAGATATAGCCGCCAAATTTGGCGCCAAAGTGATGGTAGAAGAAAATAGGTCCAATTTCCATATCAACAAGCAGCACGCAATTGACGCTTGCACAAACAACTGGATCTTGCAGCTCGACGCCGACGAAAGAGTGAGCACCATGCTTGCCTCAGAAATCCAAAAAACTATTACCGGTTCGAGTCCTGCCAGTGCCTACTACCTCAAAAGACGCAACTATTTCCTAGGTCGATGGATGAACAAGGGTGGTATGTATCCAGATCCAGTGATCAGACTTTTCCAAAAAGGCAAAGCGCACCTCCCAGCTGCCAGTGTCCATGAACTCATGACCGTAGATGGTACTACTCTCTGGCTAGACAATGATCTACTCCATATCGCCGACCCCAGCTTTACTCGCTACTTGCTTCGTTCAAATCGATATACAACACTTCAAGCGGCAGACTGGCTCAAAGATAAGTCTATAGGCACAAGTACTCTCAGCATCCTACAGTACATGATCTGGAAGCCATTAGTTAGATTTCTCAGTATTTATTTGCGTCACAAAGGGTTTATGGACGGCTTTCCTGGGTTTATTTTTGCGTGGTACTCAGGCTTGCACATAGCTAGCTCGTACGTGAAATACTGGGAAAAAATGACCTCAAAGGTTTCATGAAGAAATATCTTTTTTCACTATTTATCACAGTCATAGGACTACTTCTTGTTAGTTCTATTTTTTACCCAGGGTGGTATACCGCACATGATGGGATATTCCATATCTATCGCACCGAAGAAGCTCTAAGCATGCTCAAAGCTGGACAATTCCCACTGAGATGGGCAGGCAATTTTGACCAAGGATTTGGCATACCCTTGTTCACTTTCATTTATCCCTTACCTTACTATATTACTTCTGTCTTTAGCTATTTTGTCTCATCCATTATCGCAGTCAAAATTCTTACAGTAATTGCATATTTATCAGGTGGACTAGGTATTTATACCTTATTCAAAAAATCAGGTCCTACTATCTCTGTCTTTCTTGCGCTCATCTATCTCATGACTCCTTATCAGTTTTTAAACATCTTTGTGCGAGGCGCTTTGGGTGAGATCCTGGCCCTTGGTATCATGCCATGGGTACTCGTTAGTTTTAACCATCTCCTCTCAACTAAAAAGTTGTCTTGGTATCACCCTATACCATTGTTTTTACTACTAATCTCACACAATTTTTTGGGTATCTTGTTTGGAGTCTTTTTACTTGGGTATACGCTTTGTCAAAAGAGCTCAGTCAAACCATTGATATTTTCGCTGCTACTTTCACTTGGACTTGCAGCTTTTTTCCTAGTGCCTATGATAGGTGAAAAAAACTTGCTGTACTCTGCGTCTCATCCAGATCTCAATTTTAGATTTGATCAGCATTTCGTCTATTTCAAGCAGCTGCTATATAGCAAATGGGATTATTGGTACTCTGTGCCAGGACCAGATGATGGTATGTCTTTCCAGTTAGGGATAATTCAGTTGTTTCTAGCACTCGTTGGCACAACATATATCATCTTCAACTCCAAGCGTACGCCATCACAAATATTTTTAATCGTCGCCTACTTTGGATCAGTATTTCTCATGTTGTCCAAATCTTTTTACATCTGGAAATATATCAATATTTTGCAATCCATTCAGTTCCCTTGGCGCTTCCTTTTTATGCCAGCTATTCTGACCCCACTCCTCATTTATCCACTCCTTCAAGTGCTCAAAGACAAAAAATGGTTCAAGTTTTTATTAGTAATTTTATTACTGCTCAATTTTGCGAATATCCGAAACTATAGAAGACCCATGAAGATTTTGGATCTTACAGAATATACAGATCTCTATCGTCTTTATTTAAATAAAACCTCCACCACTTTTAGGAGTGAGATCCTTCCCAAATGGGGAGTAGAAAATGAGCGTTACAAATCAGAAGATATCCTAGTCAACTCAGGGAACATGATCATAGAGTTGCAAGTGGTAAAGCCACTAAAGATAGATATCACAATCAACAACAAGCCTGATGAAAGCGAGGGCAAGGTTACTATTTTGCGTAATTATTTCCCTGGATGGGTAGCCAAGATGGACGGCAAAACAATTATCAAACTTGAGCCCACCAAAGAGGGGATGATCTATCTTTATCCTGAGATAGGTGTACATACTTATCAAATTTCAATCAAAAATACATCCCTTGAAAGGATAGCCAATCTACTTAGTTTAGGTGCTATTTTTGGACTCATCTATTTATGGCAAAAAAACAAAAAAAATTAAAATCAGGGTTTAGGGTGGAGATAGTCTCCAAGTCACTTTATGCTGGCTCTGGCCCGCGCGGGGTAGATGTATACGCTCGACATCTCTTTGATGAGCTCTCTCGCATCTCCAGTACCGACAAAATCTTATTGGCCAAAGACAAACCAGTAGATAAAAAATCTGATCTGATCCACTATACTTTTTTTGATCCATTCTTCCTCACGCTGTGGGGTCTAACCTCCAAGGCACGATACGTCGTGACGGTCCATGATCTTATACCACTCAAGTTTCCAGAACATTTCCCCGTGGGTCTAAAGGGTAAGGCCAAGTGGCTACTACAAAAGTCGACGCTACAAAAGTCAGCAGCTATCATCACCGATTCTCTCTGTAGCAAAAAAGACATCGCTCACTTTACCGGTATCAAGGAAGATAGGATTTTTGTAGTACCTCTTGCGGCTGGCCATACACTAGTTAGTAGCAAAATAGTCAAAGTAGTCACCAAAGAATACAACCTCCCAGAGCGGTATCTACTCTACGTCGGCGATATCAACTGGAACAAAAATGTGCCAGGTTTAATCAGAGCATTTGCAGCCCTAGACTCCAAGCAAACCCATCTAGTTTTAGTAGGCAAAGCATTCGAAAGCAGCAAAGAGACAGTCGAGTACAAGACTATTGAAGAAGCCATCAAAGAGTCTGGCAAAAGTGAGTTTATTCATATGCTTGGATTTGTCCCTTCGCATCACTTACCATCTATCTATCGTGGTGCTACGCTCTATATCCAGCCATCCTGGTACGAAGGTTTTGGTTTCCCAGTACTAGAAGCCATGGAGCAAAAGACTCCAGTCCTCTCGGCCATTACTGGGAGTCTCATGGAAGTAGCTGGCTCTCACGCCCATTATTTTGATCCATCAGATCAAAAGGATTTTGTGGCTAAGCTTAAAGATTTGCTGCGTAACAAAGCCAAAAGGCAGCAGTATATAGAAAGCGGTAGAGACTGGGCTAGGTCATTTAGTTGGGAAAAAGTAGTAAAAGAAACACACGCAGTCTACGAAAAAGTACTAGGATAAACTATGAAGATATTCATCTTATTAGTAGTTTCATTTTTCTTTAGACTCATATATTTAGGAGTAGTACCAGTTTCTTTGGCGCATGACGAGATAGACAATATCATTCAGTCATACTCACTAAAGTTGACTGGCCAAGACATAAATAAATCTTGGTATCCAACTAGTTTTTTGCCAAACGATGGAGTCATGGCCGAACTGGCTCCAGTTATTAACTTGCCTGCACTCTCTATCCTCCCAAATAGTATCTTTAGCGCTCATGTAACTACAGCCATTCTATCTTCGATCTTTCCAGTAGTGCTAGTTTTACTACTGCTCTCGCTCGGTGCACCACCCTCAGTTTCTTGGCTTTCCGGTTGGCTCATAGCTATATCTCCCTGGCATATTATTTTTTCTCGCACCTCTTTAGAACAGCCTACTTCTTTGTTTTTTTACACTTTGTCATGGTTCTTCCTTGTAAAAATATTTGCACTTACCAAAAAGAAATATATAGTACTCATCAATTCTTTATTGTTTTCTTTCAGTTATTCGCTTGGGTTTTTTACTTATCACGGCTACAAGTTTGCTTTACCTATCCTGACTTTAATTATCATGGGTTACCTGTTTTATGAAAATCGAAAATCTACAGTCATAAAATATTTACTTATTCCAATGTTTGTTGTGTTGGGTCTACTACTTAGAACATATCTCTACCAGGATCATTATTCTAGTCGCAGCAGCGAGATCATTCTCACTCAGGTAGACAAGTTTGCAAAAGGTGTAGATAGCGATCGTCGCATTTCACTTTCCCCGTCAATAGTTGATTCAATATATTCAAATAAATATATTGCACTTTTTGATACGCTCAAATCTAAATATCTCATGACCATCTCACCAGAAATTTTGTATACAGCTGGAGAAAAAAACGGAGTCTTCTCTGTAGGTAGGATTGGTTATATCTACTTGATCAGTTTGCCTTTTGTCATCATGGGGATAGCGTATTTACTCTATCACCGCAAACCATTCCACATTTTATTATTATGTTTGTTTTTGATATCTCCCATAGCTTCTGTGATCCATATCAACAATACTTTGGCTTTTAGATCTGGGATCTATTTTGTAATGTTAAATGTCATCATTGCCTACGGACTATTTGCTGCATATGAGCAGGCAAAATCAAAGTCACTAATGTATTTAGTAGCAGTTCTCTTTTTGCTAGGGCTATCTAGATTTGTATATATCTACTTTGCTATCCATCCTACAGAAAGTGCGACTGCTTATTTCTTTTCAGACAGAGTCTTGGGTCAGTATCTAAATCACAATCAAGATAAAAAAATCCTAGTCATCGACTCTCAGCCTAGGTATATTTTAAGCAACTTAATCTTATCAAAATCAGTAGTGACAAAAACAGATCTAAATAATTTTAATGGTAGCTATAGTCCATCTGACTTGGACTCCTATAATCTCGGCAATATAGACATCTTTCGATCATGTCCCAAGGATCTAGTCAAATTATATGACACCGTGATCATCACTAGAGTCTTGGTAGAAGGTAATCTAGACTGTCCTGCCGTTACCTCCATTCATAAAAGCTCAAAGCTTAGAGATAGGGCAATTGTTTCTCCCTACGACAGTGGTATGGAGAAACTGATCATAGGGGACTCAGTATGCGCAGATCAAGAGCTTGGTAGTTATATCAATCCCAAACATCTGTCAGATTTCGCTATTTCTAGCCTAGATAGAGTACAATTTTGTAAAAAGTGGATAGTTGAGCAGTGACTATGAAAAAAATATTTTTGATCATACTAGCAGTGATTGGCTTATTTGTAGTCATCTACCCACGTTTTTACCATTTAGGGTCACAGCCTCCAGGACTTCATATTGACGAAGTCAGTTTTGCAGCAGACGCCAAAGCCATCGCAGAGACTGGCAGAGACACCTGGAACAAACCCTGGCCATTAGTCTTTAAAGCTTTTGGTGAATGGAAAGCTCCTGGACTAACCTATTCCATGGCCTTTTGGTCTCTTATGCTTGGCAAAATGGATTCTGTGGTGGCACGCTTGCCCTCAGCCATTGCAGGTTTGGTGATACTAGTAATACTGGGCATGACCCTACGTCTACTACTGGGCAAGTCAGCGCTCCCTTCGATCCTCTTTACCGTCTTTGTCCTAGCATTTAGTCCATGGCATTTTGATATGTCTCGAATTTTTTACGAGGCCTTTAGTGCCTTGGCTATATTTTCAATCTTCTTATATTTTATGGCCAAGCAAACAATAGATGAAAAATACAATCTAAAAACATTGTTAGTCGCCGTAGCTTTTGCTGCACTTGCTGGCTACTGGTATGCCTCTATTAGGTACGTAGTCATCTTGTCCGTTGTGTTGTTTGTAGCTGTACAACAGTGGGGGCTCAAGCTCAAGCTCAAGACAATCTTCATAGCTATGGTCACTCTGTTTGTAGTGGGGTTTGGTTGGGTAGGAGATCTAGTCTCAGATAGGGGACTCAATAGGTTATATTACTATCAGGAAAAAGCAGCTTACGGGGCCAGTCTAGAAATTGATGAGAAAAGACAATACTGTTACCTCTCTACAGATAGAAACGACAAGCTTTCCAAGCTATGCTACCTGATCTGGAACAAGCCAGTTCAAAAAGTAACTACGGCAGCCAAGACATATCTCACTTACCTTGGTTCAGATTATTTATTTGTCAAAGCCGAGAGCGAATTTGGGTTTGATTCAGAGTATGGCGCCTATTTATTCCCTCTATTACCTCTTTATATAGTTGGATTATTTATCTTACTTAGTAGCACAGTTTCATATCTTAGCTCAGTTCTAAAGAAATCAACGAAATCTAGTGCTAGAGATAGGGTATATGCAGCACTTGCCGCAGTAGCGCTTATCTCGCTTGCTCCAGCCGCCGTGGCAGGCAATATCAACATGCGCATGAGTATGGTGGCGCTATACATAGTGGCCATCACCATAGGGATTGGATGCGAGGCTACTTATCGCTATCTAAGTACTCACGTAAAAAAATATCTGTTCATTGCGATATTAATTGTTTACAGCGGGGTTTTGTCTTTTTATATCATCCAGTCTATTTCTCACTATTTCTTAGTATTTACACATAGCAATGATTTACAGTGGACTAGCGATGCCCCTCAAATTTTTGAATACATCAAAAGTATTTCTAAAGATTATGACCGGATAGTAGACACAGAGCTTCATGGACCACTTGCCCCATATTTTTACGGAGACATCTCGACAGAGGATGTGCAAAAAGGCGAGTACAGCACCCCCGATGCGATCGGATTTACATATCTGATCAAAGCCGGCAAATACGAGCTCAAGCATACCGCAGTCAAAGATCTTGCCTGCGAAAAATTAAGCAACAATGACAAAAGACGTACTCTCGTGATCACCACTCCTGTGTCAGATTTAGCATCTACTAGGAAGTATGCTGCCATGTCCTGGAGCCAAGCTCTGTTGCTACATGAGATTTATGATCTAGACGATATAATCAAACATGAAATATCTGGAAACGCTAACTTTGCTATTCGCTGCAAGCCAAAGGCACTATGAAAAAATTAAATTGGTATCTGATAGCTATCTTGATCATCGCGTCGCTTTTTCGTTTGCCTTTTCTCAATACCCACATGCCCTCACTATATGGTGATGAGATCGCAATAGGATACAACGCCTATTCGATAGTCAAAACAGGACGTGACGAATTTGGCAAATTTATGCCACTTCAATTTGCATCTTGGGGTGATCAAAAGAATCCTGTCTATATCTACTCTGTCACCTTGGTTCAGCTCTTTACTGGCGCCACCTCAGCTTCCGTCCGTATACCATCAGCCATTGCTGGCATCTTGGCAGTCTATTTACTCTATCGTCTTGTATTGCTTTTCAAGCTTGGAGAAGGGGTAGCCCTCGTTTCTGGACTTCTACTAGCCCTTACTCCCTGGCACATCCATATTTCTCGCGGTGGTTACGAAGCCAATCTAGCGCTTACTTTAGGCCTAGCTAGTGTTTATTATTTACTTAAAGATAAACACTTTCGCTCAGTCTTATTTCTAGCCCTAGCCTGTTACACCTACTACACCACGAAGCTTTTTGCTCCAGCACTCATCCTACTAGTTTGGGTCTGGAAAGAGCAGGGGCAAAGTATCAAGTCGTGGTATAAACCATTTTTCAAGTATTGGCTACTTACACTTGCCATGGCTATCCCAGCCCTTTATCTCGCTTTTTTTGCAGGTGGCCAAGTAAGATTCCAAAACATCAACATCTTTGTAGACAAGACAATAGTGCCTAGGGTAGAGCGAGGTCGCAACTTCTTCGACAACCCCAAAAGTATGCTGTCCAAAGTCCTAGAAAACAAGTTTACCTACAACCTCCAAGACTTTATGACCTACTATTTCGACAATTTTTCTGGTCAGTTCTTGTTTGTAGGTGGAGATAGTAACGTACGCTACGGCATGGCAAATCACGGCATGCTTTACCTAGTGGATGCTCCACTAATCATCATAGGTATCCTCCTCATGTTCAAAAAGAACAAGAAGGTATGGCTATTACTTATCGCCTGGCTACTTCTAGCCCCCTTACCTACTTCGCTCGTTGGCCGTGCATATGGATTGCGTAGTCTCGCCATGCTACCTATCCCCCAGATTTTTGCAGCCTACGCTCTCGTAGAGTTTTATAAGTGGTCCAAAATATCTAAAACTCGCCTTTTACTGTTTGCCGTTGGCTGTACGCTGTATGCAATTTCTGTTTCCAACTGGACTCTACGCTATATCTATCAGTACCAGAGCTATGGCCGCTACTGGTACGACTCGACCATGTTCGAGGCTCTGCAGTTTGCCAAAAAATACGAAGATCAATACGATCAAATCATCATCACTCAGTCATATGGTGAAACGTCTATGTACTATGCCTACTACAACCAGATTGATCCAAGAGTGTATAAACAAGCCAAAGAAAACAAGCTCATAATTGACGATGTCCCAATGATCAAAATAGGTAAATACTATTTTGGAGATATCAGACCAAATGGCCCCATAGAGAAAATGGATCTACCTCAAAATACCCTCATTATCGTCCAGCCTCTCTTTGAGTATGGTGAGCAAGATATCTTGGCTAGGGACGATGGGCGGGTTATCTTCCGTACCTTTGGTTTCCCCACTGTCCACATGAAAGCCAATCAAAAATAACTTGAAGGACTTGATAACTTTATGAACATGAAACTTATTGTGGTAGTCCCTGCATACAACGAATCCCGCTACATAGCTAAATTTTTGGACAAGCTTTTGACATATACAAAAGATGTCGTGGTGGTAGACGATGGCTCGCTAGACAAGACCTGCGACGTGGTCAAATCCAAGGGAGTCATTTGTCTCTCTCACCTTGTAAATCTAGGTAAAGGATCTGCATTAAAAACTGGTTGTGAATATGCCTTTGCCAAGCTTGGGGCAGATGCTGTCATCATCATGGACGGGGACGACCAGCACATAGTCGAAGATATTTCTCTTTTTGAAAAAGCGCTAAAAAAAGGCGCAGGTGTGGTACTGGGAGTACGTCAAATGGACGCCAAGATGCCTCTCATGCGCATGCTAGGTAACAAAGGTATGTCCATCCTGATCAATATTCTTTTTGGTAGCTATATTGCCGATATTCCCTCAGGCTTTAAAGCTTTTACCAAGTCCGCCTATAGAACTCTCAAATGGCATAGTACAGGCTACGAAGTAGAGACAGAGATAGCGGTCCGCATAGCCAAGGGCAAGCTATCTTATACCGAGGTTCCTATCTCTACCGTCTATCATGACAAAGAATACGGTTTTAATCTGCTCGATGCCGCCAAAATTCTGCTAAAATTGCCATATTGGTTATGGAACTAGTTAGTTAAAAGTTAATAAAGTTCGTCAAGTTCATCAAGTGAATCTATGAAAATAGAAAGATTTGAAGACATACTATCTTGGAAGAAGGCAAGTGAGTTAACGGTTGGAATATACAAGGTTTTAAAGTCAAGTAAGGACTATAGTTTTAAAGATCAAATCCAACGGGCATCTGTCTCGATAATGAATAATATTGCTGAGGGATTTGAGCGTCATTCAAACAAAGATTTTATGAATTTTCTATATATTGCCAAAGGGTCGTGCGGAGAAACCAGATCTATGCTTGTATTAGGTAACAAACTTGGGTATTTTAATCAAAAAGAGTATGAACTGTATTACAATATGACTATAGAGATTAGTAAGTTGCTTTCTGGCTTTATTACTAGCCTCCGTACTTTATGAACTTTATAAACTTTATGGACTTGAAGGACTAACATGATTGGAATTCAAATTTTATCGGTCACTTTTATCTTGGTCATGCTTTATGTCGTGCGCATTCACTACAAAAAGAACGAACTTCCAAAAGTAGAGGCTATTGTTTGGTCTATAGTTCTTATCGCACTTGGAATTGTCGTAACATTCAGATCCACGGCAGATCTGGTCAGAGGGTTGTTTAAAGTAGATCGCCTCACAGACATCATTGTCATAGTCTCACTCATGTTTGTAGGCGTAGTAATGATCGAAAATCGTATCCAGATCAACAAACTGCGCGCGAAATTGGACCGTATAGTGCGTGATCGCGCCATGGATCAAAAAACTTGACGGACTTTATGAACTTGAAGAACTTGCCACTAATTAGTATCGTCACCCCCAGTTACAACCAAGCGCAGTTTATCCGCGCCACGATAGACTCAGTACTATCCCAGGATTATCCAAACTTCGAATACTTTGTCATGGATGGTGGCTCGACTGACGGTACGGTAGAGATCCTCAAAAGCTACGGCGACAAAATCAAATGGGAAAGCAAAAAAGACGCTGGTCAAACAGATGCCATCAACAAAGGTTTAAGAAAAGCTAAGGGCGAAGTACTTGCCTATCTCAACTCCGACGATGTCTATATGCCTGGTACTCTAAAAGCTGTAGGAGAGTACTATGCTACTACTTCCGCCGACTGGATCACTGGTGACTGCATAGTGATAGACGAGCAGGGCAGGCCACATCATGGTGGTTGGCTGGTAAGAGGCTACAAGCGCTTCCTCATGGCGCTGTACTCACCCACGACACTCCGCATTGCAGACTCTATGCTGCCTCAACCTTCTACTTTTTGGTCACGCAATGCTTGGGAGAAAGTAGGGGAATTCAACGTAAAGTATCGCTATGTGATGGACTACGACTACTGGCTGCGACTAGCCAAATACTACAAACCTCACGATCTAAAGGTAGTCCTCTCAGGTTTCCGCGCCCAGCCAGACAGTAAAAGCGAGACTAGTCGCGACAAGCTTATGGCAGAAGGTTTGATCACCTTAAAAGAAAACGGGGCAAAACCATGGGAGATTTCACTCCACAAGATACACTCTGATATAGTTCGTACAATCTATAATCTCCTCAAGAAATAGTCTATACTTTAGCTAAGACATTGAAGTAAGTGTAGAATAGTGTCAAATAGGATCAATATATGAAGCAAAATTACTTAAATATACTAGCAAAAGAAATATTAGCGTGCAGCGTGACACCAGTCACAAAAGTTCGTTTTGCCAAAATTATCTACTTTGTTTACAAATCGTTAATCTTGACCAAATTTGTAGACAATCAGCAAATTGCATTCATTCGGATGCCTTTGGGACCGGTCGCGGATGGGTTTATGGATCTATCCACAGACAAAGACATCGAAATAACCACAGATAATATTGGCTTGTTATATAACAGAGAGAAATACTCATTAAAGAGCACAGCTTCCATTAACACACAAACTGGTCACCAGGTCCAAAGGATTTTATCTCAATTAGAGAACATCTCAACGAGCAAATTGGTTGCAATAAGTCATATGGAGCCGTCATGGATAAACAACTCTAACGGCCAAAAGTACTACATAGGACCTGAAGATTTGGCTCTATCCTTGCCTATGAGCAATGGTAGTGTTTTACTGGACGAGGCAATAGATAATCAACTTATTCAATCAAAGTTAGTTAGTGGCATGATTGATGAAATAGTAATGGATAGCTCAGCTTTGGAGCATCCAGAGCATTATTCAAACTAAATATGGATAGTGGTTTTCTAATCAAAGAAGATGTAGTCAAAAATCTCTGGGATGAATATTCAAAAACGGCAGATTACAGAGTAAATAAGAATACGAAAGCAATTTCCAAAGAAAATCCTATTATCATTACTAGGGAGGAAATGGGTTTACGTGAAGTTTTTAGAACTATTGAGAACGAACTAGCCAATTGTCATAGACTTTATAGCAAGTCGCTACAAGAAAGAACTGCATCTGAGTGGATCAACGAGTGGATTACTTGGCACAAGACACTTTTCAAGTATGTACTAAAAAAGAAAGGAAAATATCGTGAGATAGATGTGTGGTTTGGCAATTGGGAAGATCAAGATCTATATCAGATTCCAAAACACAATCAAGTCAGAGAAAAAGTCGCGCAGCTAGCCGACGATGTAAGATATTTCCTTAACAGGAAAGAACTTACCATTGATCAGCAAATTGAAGAGATGGCCATCATTCATTATCGTTTTATAGCCATCCATCCATTCCAGGATGGTAATGGAAGGATAGGGAGGCTTCTTATCGATCAGATTGCGCTATCGCACAACTTGCCCATGGCGATGGGCGGGTATCCACGAAACAATAAAATACAGAGGCAGAGATATCACGCTGCCATTACCGCCTGCACAAAAGATAATCACTGTGTTGAATTAAAAGAATGGATCAGAGAAAAAATATACGCAAAATTGGACAAAATATCGTGATATCGCCTAAAAACTAAAGCAGAGCTAGTCAGAATGGTGACTCTGGGTATCTTGCAAAAAGTAGGCGCCGATCGAAATAGGCGATATGTTTTTCCTCAATAATTGTAATTTACCGACATTTACCGACATTTACCGACATTTACCGACATTCCCTGCAATTCCCTCAATAAATAGGTTATACTAAACAAGTTATCTAACTTGATGGACTTGATAAACTTTATGAACTTGACGAACTCATCTAACTCATTCTGGTCAGGCAAAAAGGTCGTAGTCACTGGAGGAGCCGGATTTCTAGGCACTCATTTAGTATCTAAACTAAAAGAACATGGGGCTACAGACATATTTGTTCCTAGATTTGAAGAATTTGATCTCCGCGAAAAAGAAGCCTGTGCCAAAGCCGTGCAAGGTGCGCACATAGTCATCCACCTCGCAGCCAACGTCGGAGGCATCGGCTACAACAGGGATTTCCCTGGCACTCTTTTTTATGACAATCTCCTCATGGGGGTGCACATGATAGAAGAAAGTAGGAAAGCAGGAGTCGAAAAATTTGTAGGCATCGGTACCATCTGTGCCTACCCCAAATTTGCTCCCGTCCCTTTCAAAGAAGATGATCTATGGAACGGCTATCCAGAAGAAACCAATGCTCCTTATGGCCTAGCCAAGAAGATGATGCTCGTGCAAAGTACGGCCTATCGCTCCCAGTACGGCTTTAACGCTATCTTCTTGCTCCCAGTGAACCTCTACGGTCCAGGAGACAATTTCAGCGAGAAATCTAGCCACGTCATCCCTGCACTGATCAAGAAATTTGTGGAAGCAAAAACAGATAATAAGCCAAATGTCACGGTCTGGGGAGATGGTACAGCCACTAGGGAATTCTGTTACGTAGACGACGCCGCCGAGGGCATAGTACTAGCCACAGAAAAATACGACAAATCTGAACCAGTAAATATCGGGGCAGGCTTCGAAATATCGATCAAAGATCTAGTAGAAAAAATCCGCTCGCTCGTAGGTTACGAAGGGGAGATAGTCTGGGATACCACCAAACCAAATGGTCAGCCTCGCCGCATGCTAGATACCACTAGAGCCAAGCAAGAGTTTGGCTATTCCGCCTCTACCGATTTTGATATTGGTCTCAAAAAGACTATCGAGTGGTATGCAGCGCACAATTAGTCTAATCTTAGGATTCATCTTACTTACGTTCTTATGGATAGATGTATTTGCTTACACTGGATTTACCCAGACCCTCATCGCTGTACCAGGTAAGGTCCTACTTCTTGCGTCTATCCTTTTATCCACAATTCTCTATATATCACCATCCAAAGATAAATCTAAGAGTGGGTATATAGAAATTTTTGCCATAGGGACTAGTATCCTATATTTACTAGCAATCACTATAGAAGGGCTTGCCTCTCAAGGTTATGTGTACACTCTATTTCACCTACGACCAGAATCCATGTTTTATCCAGTTTTTGCTTCCGTAGTCATAGCGATCGCTCTAAGCTTAGCTATTAAAGATATCTTGCCTATCCGACTTGCCACCTATTTTCTAAGTATTTCAGTATGTTTTTATCTATTGCGACAACTGCCAATTGTTTTAGTTCAATCGAGCGCATTAGTCAAAGCTATGGTACTCGCGCCATCTGCTACCTACGACGACAAGATGCGTTCTCAATGGGGAGGATTTTATGATTACATGGTTTATCTCAAAGCCAATTTACCTATGGAAGGTACGACTCTTGGTATTCCACCACAGCAGAATCCGTGGTTACTATATGGCAATGGCATGCTAGTCCAGTCCTTTGTATACCCCACAAGAGTGACAAATCTAGACGCTACTGGCAGCGCTAATGTGATGCCAGAATATATTATGCAACTGTCAGACTGGCCGCCTAGTAACCCTGCATTAGAGCAAAATAAATGGGGGTTAATCAAACTATGAACATCTTGGGTATTTTCATAGTTCCATTGTTTGGCTATCTCATCACAAGTGCTATCTGGCAAAAGAAATCACTACTCGAAAATTTAGCCTACGGGTACCTCATAGGCTGGCCGCTTTTTACACTGGCTTTATTTATCGCCAATTTGCTAGGTCTTCGATTTGCCACAATTGAGTCATCACTAGTGCTTAGTAGCTTACTATTTATAGTGATTATCTTGAGATTTATTTTCAGAGTGCCTCTCAATCCAAATCAACATAAAATAAATTTTTATGCCCTTACTAGACTAGAAACTGTCATCTTTATAACTATCGCACTTCTTCTTATAACGATTTTCATAAACAGCCTCTATGCGATAGTAGTTGACTGGGATTCTCTCACACTCTACGACTTCCGGGCCAGACTCTTTGCGCAGTATGGAGGCATGCAAGAGGCAATAAGAGCCCAAGGGTCATATTTCAATAGCTATCCTCCACACACTTCACTAGTCCACATGTGGTATTACCTGCTCGGATTCCATAGTCCGATGACTTATTATGGAGGCCTCCTGATCAGTTTTGTCACTGCTTTTTACTTTAGTGCTCGTCGGGTTTCTTCTCGCACTATCTCTCTACTATCATCACTTATGCTGGTACTAGCTCCTCATATATTCTGGCACTCTCAGATCGCCTATACGAACCTTCCTTACACAGTGTCACTAGTTATGGGAACTATCCTCATAGTGGAATGGGTGCGAACTAATAAATTTTCCAATCTCGCCCTTGGAGCTCTTCTGACAGGCATCTCTGTGTGGATCCGCCACCCCGAACCTTTCTGGATGACCAACTTACTTATTGTCGTAGCAGTGAGTATCTATAAGCGTAAACCCTGGCTCATCTTGCCATACTCCATCATTTTCTTCCCCTTTGAAAGAATCTGGAAGGTTTTCGTCGCCGGCCTTGCTGGTGCATCAGCTAGTGGATCACTCTCCGAAGTATCTGGCGGACTCGCGACTGTTACCAAGCTGTCCAACATGTCAGTAATTATGGATGTGATCCAGTATCTTGCAACCACGGTAGCTAGACCGTACGCACCTGCTTTTGCATTATTTGGCTTCATGATTTTGCTTAAGTATTTACAAAGAGATAAGTTTTGGGTCGCTGAGTTTATCGTTATTACAAACTTAGCTCTTTTAAGTGCTGGCACACTTATCTTTGCCATGACTCAGCCATATTGGCAGGAGATCCCTGGCTCTCTTCAGCGCGTATCTATGATATTCACGCCACTCATCTTATATTCATTTGCTAGCATGAAGAGGTCCAGATGAAATCGCCATTTATCTCAGTAATCACTTGCACTAGAAATAGTGAGAAATACCTACCTACTTGCCTAGCATCTATCAAGTCCCAAGACTTTCAAGATTTTGAACACATCGTAATAGATGGTCTCTCTGCCGACAAAACATTGGCACTTGTCCCAAGTAGCTCACAAGTATTTCAAGTCAATCCAAATGGGATCTCAGATGCCATGAACGAAGGTATTAAGCATGCGAGTGGGCAGTATCTATACTTCCTCCATAGCGACGATGCATTCCACGACCCGCAGGTTCTCTCACGTGTCGCAGATTACCTAAAGACTCACAAAGAACTTGACTGGGGATATGGTCAGATTCAGGTTGTAGACGCAGATGATAAAAAAATTGGCATATTCCCAAAGTACAAAATATTTCAGATGGCCAGTCCTACACTCCTCAAATTCTTTAACTTCATTCCACACCAGGCAACTTTTGTGAAGAAAGCAGTTTTTGAAAAGTTCGGAAATTTCGACACTTCACTCAAGACTTGCATGGATTATGACTTTTGGTTAAAAATATGCAAAGTCACTTTATGGGGGTATTTACCAGTTTTAATATCAAATTATCGAGTTCATCAACACTCTCAATCATCAGCAACAATAAACAAAACATTAAATAAAGTGGAGAGACTGAGGGTTCAGAAAAAAAATACAAATTTCTTTGAAAGTATAATAGCTACTTTAGTTAACATGATGCAAGAAATATTTAATCAATCAGATCTAGGAAAGTAGGCTTTATGTCAATCAATATATTGAGAAATTCCGAAATAATCATGAAATTTAACAAATTTCTAAAGTTAAATATAATTCTGTTGTATATAGAGAAAATATATAGATTATTATACAACGATGAACACAGAATTTTTTACCCGTATAGATTTGAGTCTCTCTATATCCATCCGTTTTTTGAATCAATGTATCAGTTTTCACCAATAAAATATTGTAATAGGTCAATGGCAAGAATCTACCATTGGGTCACAGGCCCTCAAATTACAGATTACAAACCATATATTATTGAGCCAGTTGATCACCCCTTATCTCCAGTCTTTGAATATGAGCCAGTTAATGCGGTTAATAAATATAAAAACGTAGAACAAATATATAATTCAAAAAATTGCAAAAAAATTATACTTGTATCTGAAGGACAAGAATCTTCTTTGACCGGGAAACGGGCCAGGGAAACCCTTTCTTCTATTACGCCTATGGAATGGCTGTTTCAGAAGTGGAGATTGAC
>CAJAUT010000026.1 GCA_903945195.1 uncultured bacterium | reverse complement strand
GTTTTTCTAGGTAAGTCTGTGTCATCTTATAGTTAGTTATAGCACAATTAATTAGTTAGAATTTTTTAAGAACTCATATATCCTGACCATTGCAAGTGTATCTAGCTTACAGTACTCTTTTAAATCTTTTAGGATTTTGGCTTTGTTGAAACCTGCTTTCTCATAAAGGACAGCGTCCATCCAGAGACGTGATGCGGAGGATCCTTCGTGGATCTCGAGTTCTTTGTATGAAAGTTCTGGAATAAGGACGGGTAAGACATTTTTAATTGAACTACTGCCTTTAAAATCTTTGTGGACGTAGTAACCTGCTTTGAATGGATCCATGAGATCAACGATGCGGGAGTTAAGATCCTCAAAGAACTCTTTGTACTCTGGTACTAACTCACCTAGTTGAGTGTTTCTGGCTTTTTCAAATACTGCGTACCATGCTATCACTGAACCGCCACTACCTATATTAGTTTTTAGGCTCTCACAGATGGCTCTGACGGGGTTGGAAGAGCTATCGTGGAGGAATTCTATGTGGCGTAATTCTGATCCTGGCTCATCGATAATATGGAGCGAGTATTGGAATGGGATTTGGTCGTATGGATGCATACCATCAAATTCTGGTACACAGGTACTAAATGTCTCGTAGTCGAAGAAGTAGAGAGGATATTGATAATTGTTTAAGATGCTGCTGATCTTGTCTGGTTCGATGTGTACTTCATTCGATTTGACCGCATCCACCTGACGCTGTTGAAATTTGTTTAGTTCGATGTCACTAGGGATATCATGAATACGTTTAATGCCTCTAGCTTCAAAAATTCCTGTTTGTTCGGGAGTTAGTCTACAAAGATCGTAGACGCATCCCTCCTCTAGATCTTCAATTGTTTTATAAATACTGAGCCACTCTTTGAGTGAACCTAGGCCACAAAGTGAAGGTGAAAAATCTGGGTGAGCTTTTGAATTAACTACCTCTAGTGCTCCTTCAATATTTGCAAGGGTTGTATTACGCATCCCATTAACTTGTTCCGTAACGTCCTCAAAGGCTACTATCTCTTTTGGATTAATTTCACCATGCCTGACATACTCATTGTTTACGTGAGCAACCTCTACTTTTCCTACAGTGTAACCACAACGCTCTAGGACGACCATCTGGAAGGCAAGATCATATATATGATCTTCTTTGACGTGTGTTCCTGATTTGATCTCACAGAGATCAACTGACATCTTGCCATTAATAGTGAGAACATCGCAAATAAATGTACAGACCCCACTTTCAAATCTACCCTGAAATATATTTTTAGCTCCATGCTCAATTGCTTCTGATGTGCGAGTGGGTAGAGTTAAATAGGATTTATAGTCTGAAAATCCTAATCTGGCATTATCTGTAAAAAACGACTCAGCATATTGCTCAAAATTGTGACCTGCATCAAACATGGCTTGAGTTGAGTCGCTAACTGGGGGAAGTTTTGTCTTATCATTGATCTTAAGCCATAGCCAGGCTGGATGTTTCAGATACAAAATGTATTCGGACTTGGTGAGAAGATGGGTCATTGGGCTATTTGGTACTCTCGTAACTTTCCTTGAGTAGTTTGGTGGCTTCTTCCAATTGATCAAACTCATTTAGCTCGAATCTGGAGTACCCAGCACCATGATGACCTACTTTAGTGACGTCTCGTATATGTGACTTATCGACTGAGTTTATTTTATCTGGAGTTAAACATACATCCAAGAACAATTTATTGTTGCGGAAATTGATATATACAAAATTGCGATTTGTTCGATAAGCCACGTACATTTTACGAGACACTTCTTCTATAGCTCCTGGATTGTCAAATGCCATAATTCTATCTTGGATCTCCTTAAATAATTCTTTAACAGTTTCAGATTTACCTTCCAGATGCCCTGAGGTTGCATATTCTTCATAGCTTATCTTTGTGGCTCTCTTACGTTCCTCATGTATTCCACTTTCCTTAGACTGCGAGCTAGCTACTAAGCGTAGCTCTAGGATGTCTCGATACTTATTGTATGTCCACATCTCAATATTCTCTGCCATGCGATTAATAGCATATCCATCAAATTTTGAGTAAGAAGCGGCAATAAGGATGAGGCGCGGTGAACCTCGATCTATCTCTATGTCTTTTCCCAGTTTTTGCTGTGCTAATATCTGAAAATCTGCGAAGTGCTCAAATAACCAGTCAAGATAAAACAATCCTTGATTAATGATGGTATTATTTTCTCCCCACTTGTATTCGATGATGACTGGAGCGTTATTTTCATCTATTCCTAGAGTATCGATCCTCCCTCCGTTACTTATAGTGAACTCTGTAGCGAGAAAGTGTATGCCAAAAAGCTCGTCCAGATTAATTTCCACAAAATGCTGCAATTCTTTCTCGTTGGCGAATTCTTGTCGTTCTAACTTATTTGCTTTACTATTTGAAATACTGAATAGTGCCATATTTAATTCATTATATATTATTTAAAGTCTAAAATAGTCGACTAGCGAAACTACCAGTCGAAGATGTCAACTAGGCTCTCAATTGCAGTCTTGATGCGATCAATGATTCCCTGACGTTGTAGTAACCTTGGAGGTTCGGGTAGTAAATCAATGATATCTTGACCCTGCGGCAACTTCTGAGAGTAGAGATATTCTCCAATGAGTCCTTCTATCTTTTCAACTGAGATATTCTCTGACTTGGCAATATCCTTGATAGTGCTTGATCTCTCACTAGACCAGAAATCTTTAAATGCCTTTTCCACATCATCTGATTTGCCAATGGATGGTAAGTTCTCCTCAATAAACTTCTTGATCAAATCCTTCTTTTTGCGAAGTTGTACGTCACGGTCAAATAATTTTAAGATGTCGTCTGTCTTTTTCTGTCTCAAAATATCTGAGGTAATATTTTTTAGTCCAGCGATCAGCATGATAATGTAGTCAAAATCAATGATGTCTCTGATTGTGAGCTCTATTTCAAAATCAATCTGATCAAGGATAGATTCTGGTCCGCGATTGTGGTCTTTTCGATCTTCGTAAATATCTAGGTACTTACTCTGATAATCGTAAAATTCTTGCTCTGTAATGCCTGTGTCCGCAAAAGAAAACTCGGCGAAAGTTTCGAGAGATGACTTGATTCTGAGTAAATCTCTAAATGTTTTTACAAACTCTGCCTTCTCATCTTCACCTTTCAAATTATCAATTGATTCAAGTGTTGGAACTTTTTCTTTTAGCTGAGCCAGCTTATTCTCAAAATCCTGCTTCTGCTCTTCAAATGGTTTTTTAAAGACAATTTCCTTGGCATTTTCGTCGCCAAATAGAGTGAGTGCCTTGTCTGTAGCTTCTTTTAAATTGCGGAATGAAACGATATTACCGTGTGGCTTGTCTGAGTTGAGTAGTCTATTGGTGCGTGAGTAGGCTTGGATTAGTCCGTGGTAGCGAAGATTCTTGTCTACATAGAGAGTGTTTAACCTGGGACTATCAAATCCTGTGAGAAACATATTTACTACGAGTACTAGATCAATCTCTTTGCTTTTTATCCTTTTCTGGAGGTCTCTGTAGTAATCGTAGAAGCGATCTGTTGAGTAGTTGGTAGCGTAGGTAGCGTTATATTCTTTGATGCACTCTTCTAGGAAATCTCTAGAGTGTTGATTGATTGGTGCTCCTTCTGCTCCGAACAGGTCAGTATCTAGGAGGTCTGAACTTTCATCTTCATTGGCTTGGTAAGTGAAAATGGTAGCAATTTTGAATAGATCTGATTTTTTGGCGCGAAGTAATTTGTAATATTTTTTGAGCACTTCGACACTGGAAACAGCAAATATAGCATTAAATTTACCCTGCTTAGTCTTACGCTTCCAATCTGAGAGGATATAGTCGGTAATTTTGTTTAACCTGTCATCACTTTCAAAGACTTCCTTTGTATCTATACCCTCGACCAATACTTCGTCAAAATTGTCAGTACTACGTGTCTCTGGGAAGCTACGTTTGTACTTACCTACATACTCAACGGCAAAGCCTAGGACATTATTGTCTGAAATAGCATTGGTAATAATATATTTGTGTAGGCAAGTTCCAAACACATCGGCTGTGGTAACCCCACCTACATTATTTTCTGCAAAAATAGGGGTACCTGTAAATCCAAAGAGTTGAGCTCGCTTAAAGAATGACTCTATTCTCGCGTGGGTTTGACCAAATTGACTGCGATGACACTCATCGAAGATAACAATGACTTTCTCGTTCTCGAGAGATCTAAACTGATTGAAGTATGATTCCCGACCTATGGCAATGTCGAGCTTTTGAATGGTTGTGACGATTAATTTCCTATTTAGGTCTTTGAGTTGTTTAACAAGAGAGCTTGTATTGTCTGTGCCGTCAACTGAGCCTTCTGAAAAAGAGTTGAATTCTTTTGTTGTCTGGATGTCGAGATCTTTACGATCAACCACAAAAAGTACTTTTTTGATGTCTGGGATCTTTGAAAGAATTTGACTAGCCTTGTATGAGGTCAAAGTTTTACCTGACCCAGTTGTATGCCAAATGTAGCCATTTTTATCTGAGTCCCTAACTCTCTCCTCGATAGCTTTTACCGCGTAATACTGATAGGGACGTAATACCATGGGAATGCTTGTGGCCTCTGCGAGTACGATATACTCGGCAATCATCTCTGAGACTGTGCACTTCTTGAGGAAGGCATCTACGAACTGGTTAAGAATAGTGATCTTTCTGTTTTCTTCATCTGTCCAGTAGAAGGTTTGCTCAAACGACTGATTGGGGTTATTTGAGAAATATTTTGTATTGACTCCGTTACTAATGACAAATATTTGGACGTATTCAAAGAGAGTCCCAGTAAAGGAGTGCTTGTGGTACCGCTGGATTTGATTGAATGCCTCCTTTAGCTCCATCCCACGACGCTTAAGCTCTAGCTGGACTAGTGGTAGGCCGTTTACTAGCAATGTCACGTCGTAGCGGTTCTCGTAGCGCCCCACCTGCGTAATTTGCTGGGCTACCTGATACTCATTCTTGCACCACTTGTCCATATTGAAGAAGCGGACGTAAAAAATAGAAGCGTCATCGCGAGTGAGAGCTAGCCTATCCCTGAGAGTCTTGGCCTTGTGGAAGCGATCACCTTTGTTTAGATGGTTAAGTATCCGTATAAACTCATCTGACGTAAAAGCTGTTTCGTTAAACTTCTCAAGCTGAATCTTTAGATTAGCTTCGAGAGCTTTGTCATCCTCAAGAACCACTAACTCAAACCCATACTGCTGAAGCTGGTCTAGTGTCGTTTTTTCTAATTGTGACTCAGATTGATGTGTCATATTACCTCAGTTTTCGTAAACTTTTCATCTATCCATTTGAAAGCAGATTCAAAGTTTGCAATAGTTGCTGCTGATAGGTCAGATTTGGTAATTTCACTTAGTTTAACCTTTTGATAGAACATTCGTGAAAATAGTATTTTCCTACCCTTACCAATAATTTCTATTGGAGATCGTTTGCCATTTGTTTTGATTTTTAAATCTATCTTAGCTAAATCAGACACCTTGAACATATTTTCAATTTCGTCGAAAGGCAACATCATAATCTGCTCTTTCGCATCGCTTTCAATTCCGCCAAAAATATCTAGAGTCAGTTCTTCGTGTAGTCGGTGAGGAATTAATCCGTTGTCCATCAAGAGTAGCCAGTC
>CAJAUT010000025.1 GCA_903945195.1 uncultured bacterium | reverse complement strand
GCCACACACAGATGGCGGGTAATACCAGTCAGCGCAAACACTTGTATCTGCTTGTGAAGTACCAGGATCATAGCAAACAAAGTTGCCCAAACCAGCTCTAGGATCTATATATACTCCAGAATTTGGATCTATCTCAGTACCCGGAGGACAATCTGGTCCAAATGTTGTGCCATTTCTACACCGGTCTCCCCCCTTGTTGTGCACTCCAAACCCATTTGCAAAATAAGTGTTCGTATTGTCGACACTCATGTTGTACACATCGGTTTTTTCATCGATCCTGGTGTTTGAGGTGACCTGTTTAGCTACCAGTCCCCCATTTTCCTCGACATATACCCTGTCTCCTACTTTTAGATTTTGTACCTGCTCAAACTTGCCACTCCCTATATAAAATGGGTGCTCTGCCGTGGCCTTGACTTCGTAATCACCCGCTTTAAGGTCAAAATAAAAATCCCTCTGTGCTTTATAGATCTGGGATACGCTGGAGTTTACTATTTTGTCATTTGCAAAAGAACTCACCTCATCCCCTACCTTTATATCTTCTATCTTTTTGTCACCACCAGGGCTACTGACGATCGTGCCTGGGACAAAGCAAGTAGGAGTCGTCGTCCCGAGCTTGCAGCATTTCTGCCCACTAAAGTATTCTAAATTACAGGCATAATACCCAGCATTACATTGAATAGATCCTATTATGGGGTTAGAATCACAACATGCAGTTTCATATCGTCTACATGATCCATCAGGATTTACAAAACCACTCATACACACTGGGACACACCAATTAACGCATGCTTTTACACTTTCAACGCTAGCTCCCAAAAATAGCCCAATCATCACAAAAAATATACCTAGTCCTATTATTTTGCGCATTCGTTATCTATTCCATTACTTAAGAATAACCAAAAATTATAATCATATATTTCTCTAAGATTACCTACTTTCCCCCCATTCTCAACTTTAGTTACATAGACCACTACATAGTCTCCAATCTTTGACTTCCCTCTCCATTCGTCGATGTCAGAATACACCGCTCTAGTTATTACATCTCTCTCACCCTTATTTAGTCGCTCCATCTTATCATCACTACATCCGTCAAAAAAGGAAAATACTGAGTATTCATCAATCGTAAACGATTGAAGACCACTCACTCCCCACATCCATATCCTACCCATCCATGATCCTGCCAAAATCCCGTTTTGCGCCCCTCTTTGATTAGTTCCAAAAAATTCTGACTGTGCTTTATTCTTTTCATCGGGGGGCATATTATTCATTAAATTATTTGCTCGCATATATTGCCTCAATCCAGCAAAATTATACAGGAATAACATCCCGCCAATACAAAAAACAACAACTACAATTACAGTCCCCAATATCCAACTCTTCATTACTCCATTTAATCAGAATAGCTTCAAAACTACAACAAGATTCTCAATAATCATTATTTCAGGTATCGCAAATATTCTAAATCAGTAAACTCAACTGGCATTAGAGGAAGTATGAAGGGCTTGTCAACAGTTTCCCCAACTAAATATTTTTGAGATTTTGGATTTTCCATTTCTTCCCCAGCCACAATAACCCAAGACAAGGTATCAAAGTTGATCAAAAAGAATCCCAATCCAGGATCAGTAAAAACATCTACCCCATCATTTTTCTTAGTATATTCGTCTCTGGTTAAAGCAAAAATTGGCAAATAATGTTGGAGTACTTCGTTACTAGCATAAAGTGAATTAATGGGAACGTTACCAGTTTTTGGTTTTAGGTTTGCCGATTTCAAAATTGTAGATTTTTCAAAAATCGATAAAACGTTGAAAATATCATATCTACCATTATCAAATAATATTTTTCTCTCAGCGTCTCTACATATCCCATCATCTCCGCATGTAAAATCAGTCACCCCCCAATCCTTCAAATTTTGTAAAAAATCCAATCTCACTTGGTCCGTCCCCGCCCATGTTTCTGGAGAGAATGGAATCTCAGTGGGAGTAGGGGTGATCGTTGCAGTAGGGGTTTCGGTAGACGTTGCGGTTGCGGTGGGAGTTTCAGTATTTGGCAATGGCAATGTTGGCGTACCACCTCCATCTCCAACTGAGGGTTTTTCACCTGGAAACGGACTACAACTCGCGAGCCAAAATGCCGCAAGTGCCATTACTGTAACTATGGCAGCATGTTTAAATACTTCTGATCGAAACTTGTGTAAAATTTCACTCATATGTATATTATAGGGCATGTTTGTATATTATCAAGTCTAGATCCGTTTTCTTATTGAAATAGGTTTAAATGGTACAAATCGCTTGTGCACCAGGTGGGCTGGGGATGGAACCCCTTTCCTCGAGTGTTATCAAAACCTATTATATCCTGAGACTCCTTGGGTTTATAGAAGTGGATGGTAAAGTAATATATCTAGATACGGAGAAGATAAAACTATGACCCCTACCCCTTGGATGAGGTAAAATCTTTTCATAATTATTACGCACTATGAGATTATTGACAGATCTTATATAACCTTATATAATCTTATATATATGAATAATAGATTCGATTTGCGTTTACAAAGCATATCTCAAGACATCTGGATCAAGATCACCCAGATCGATGCAATTAAGGGTAAATGGGAGGGAAGTACGAAGCTAAGTCCTCAAATATTAGGGCGACTTAAAAAATCAGTGCTGGTTATATCTACTGGTGCCTCGACTCGAATTGAGGGGTCAAAGTTGTCTGATGAAGATATTGAAAAAATGCTTCGGGGTATCTCGATCCAGAAATTTAGTAATCGGGACGCGCAGGAGGCTCAAGGATACTACGAACTTTTGCAAAATGTCTTTAATTCATGGGAGACACTCATCTTTAACGAAAATTTGGTCAAGCATTTTCATAAAGAACTACTCAAGTATGTTGAAAAGGATATTTTTCACCGAGGTGATTACAAGAAAAAAGAAAATGCCGTCGAGATGATTAATGAAGTTGGAGAATCTGTTGGCGTTCTTTTTGAGACAACCAAAGCTTGGTTAACACCCAAAGAAATGCTTGAGCTTATTGATTGGACAAAGACTGCTTTACAAAAAAATACCTACCATCCACTCTTAATAATCGCGAACTTTCTTGTAGAGTTTTTAAATATCCATCCATTTGAAGATGGTAACGGCCGATTGTCCAGAATTATATCCAATTTATTACTTCTCCAACAAAGCTACGCCTATATGCCTTACGTTTCTCATGAGAAACTTATTGAGGATAATAAACCAGACTACTATTTGGCACTTAGGAAAAGCCAAAAAACATTACGCACAAAGAAGCCTGACATATCGCCGTGGCTTAATTTCTTTTTAGATATCTTACTAAAACAGTCTCAAATGGCAGTACAGCTTCTCACAGCAACGAATATTGAAACGGTTCTCTCACCTAAACAGTTGCTTGTGTGGCAATACCTTGTGAAGGTGCCAGAAACAACACCCAGAGAAATTTCAAATGTTACAGGTGTCCCTAGACCAACGATTAATCAAGTGATTAATAAATTAATGGCTTTAAAAATGATTGAGCGGATTGGTCAAGGCGCTACAACTAGGTATCGAAAAGTATAATCGACATACAAATGAAGTGATAAAGTTTGTCTAAACTAATATTTCTTTAGATATAGTTTGTACATGCAGATGGACTGCGGATAGAACCCCTTTTTATGCTCCTAAAACGCTTAGTGTTAGTACGTTTACACCATCAGCGCGCGTATATGCTAATCCAGTCCCTGTAACAATGTTGAGCGAACTTGGAGCTTTAGATTTTTTGGTGTCTATGTTATTTGCAAAATTTAGAAGTTTTTTTGATGCCAAATCTAGTTCTACATCACCTAATTTTACTTCGAAGGCCGCCCATGATCCATCTCTTTTCTCTACAATAATGTCGACTTCGTTGCCGAATGAGTCACGATAGTAGGATAAACTCGAATC
This sequence comes from uncultured bacterium, assembly GCA_903945195.1. Classification (GTDB taxonomy): domain Bacteria; phylum Patescibacteriota; class Microgenomatia; order UBA1400; family UBA12108; genus CAJAUT01. The sequence continues at coordinate 51,522 of CAJAUT010000025.1, read as the reverse complement.
ATTTTGAGAAGCATAAACGGATAGATCGTGGAATACTTGTGATTCAAACAAAAATCCGGCAAAGTTTAGATCGTGAAACAAAGAGTCTGAGGAAAGTCCTAATGTAGCACATGATAAAGAAGGATCGGCCAAGTGACGTTTTGGGGTCACACGTAAACTTGCTGATGAACGGATATGTACATTCCATGCTGGTTGATTGACGAGGATCAATAACCTGTTGAAGTCATCTAGATAATCATAAGTGGCTTGACGCGAAACATTGGAGTCGGTATTTGCAACTGTGTCTGTGGCAATGGTTGAGATATCTACGGTAGTTGCAATGTTACGCGCTAGTGATTGCAGTATTTTTTCAGCTTTTTGACGGTTGCGTTTTACTCCAGAGACTCTACTAATATCGTCGCTTAATAGTAAGTCAATGTACGAGCGATTTATGGTGATCGCACTTGACTCAGATTTACCAATGAGTGACGGCCAACCACCCACCACCAACCGTCGCAAAATTGATTTTAATGTAGTTTGGTTTTGTGTTGACTTGATAGTATTGCTGTCTAGCAATGTAGCTAGACTTACAGATCCATTAGAATACCCAAGTTCTTGCCATGAGAGCGTACTCATATCAAGAGTGATAATGCGACCTGCTCCAGAATGAATTTTTATGTCATCTTGTAAAGTACTAGAACCAGCCAAGATAAATTGTTTGGAGATTTTGCGCTTGTCAATCTCGACTTTGATATTATTCCAGATATTTGGAACCTCTTGCCATTCATCCACCAAGCGAGGAGTAGGACCATCTAATGCATCGCTGGGGGAAACTTCTGCTAGCAATTTGTTCCTAGAGTTCTCCTGAAGATTGATGCTACTTTTTGCAAAACGCAAAGCAGTCTCGGTTTTTCCACACGCTTTGATCCCTCGTAAAAAAACTGCACCAGAAGAATCTAGAGCATCTTTCAGTTGTTTTTCTATATTGCGCGTGACGTATTTCATTATTATTAGTTTAGCGGATAACTCTATAAACTGTCAACTGTTTTGCCTACAATTTGTCAACTAGAGAATATCTCTTTAAAATAATACTTATTTAGATATAGTTTTCGCCTAGAGGGCATCCCAGGCTACTTTGTGCCTGGATACATTTCTCAGGCGCTACGCGCTTGATGTGCAGATTCTCACTTTTTTGTGCCCCAAAGTATTTTTGCTTGAGACTTTTGCCGAGTCTATTCAAGTCCTAAAAGACTTTGTAGCATTTATTGACTATTAAGTTTACCAGTTATTTCCTCGAATCCTGCATCTATAGGTAGGACATAATCAAAGTTTTGAGTGAATTCTACCGACGCATGGTCTCCAAATCCAACTCTAATCACATTATTAAAATTAATACCTTCTGACATTTTTAGGTCGTCAATATTATCTCCAATCAAGACGCAATCAGTCTGGTCTTGATCTGGCGCTACAAAGTCATTCTTAATTAGAGTTTCTCCAATTTTATTCGCAGAGTGAATAATTGGTAGTTTTGTAGATGCGTATTGTCCATTAGCATCAAAATGTAAAATATTTGCACATATTCTGACATTGGTAAGGGAGATATCGTTCTTTTTTAAAATATATTCAATAGTGTTATATCCAATTCCATTCGCTGAGAAAATTATTATTGGAATGCACAAATTATTACAGTAATCAAAAAATTGTTTAACACCAGATCTTAGTTGTACCAGTGGTGAGTCACATGAGGCCATGATCATTTTTTCTGTGACTTTATACTTCTTCAGAACTGAATACACCTCTACCCACCATTTGAGCATAAACCCTTGTTTCTGATCTAGGGTTAAATTTATATCTTGCTCATATGGGTGATATTTGTTGAATAACTCCTCGTACTCGACTAGGCAGTTTTTATCAATTCCGGGTTCGCTCATGAGTACAGAGATTAATCCAGGTACTTTTTGTCCGTTTACCAATTTTTCGCTAAGCGTGCCATCAAAATCGGTAATAACTATTTTGCTGTGTTTGTTTTTGATGTTATTAGACATATTATGATGCATTTGTGCGCCTAGAGGGAATCGAACCCCCATTAACGGTTCCGAAGACCGGAGTCCTATCCTTTGGACGATAGGCGCGAGTGGTGTAATTATAGCGCAGTACGTTTCTTTTCGAGTATCTTGCGATAAGCATTGGCAAATCTATGTGCTTCGTCGCGAAGTTGCTCTAGAAGTAAGAGGGCTGGGTAATCAGTGGCTAGTTTAATTATGATCCACTTTGATGCCTTCCGGGAGTCTCCCGGAAGGATTAGGCGATCTGGGTGTTTGGCTAGGCCTATGTAGAGGGGTGGCTCTGATTGCTTGTCAAAGATGCGCTGCAGCCTACGCAGTTGAGGTATTCCCCCATCTATCACGATGAGATCTGGTTTGTCCCAGGTAGTGTTTTTGAGTCTCCTGGTGATGGCTTCGTCGAGTCGATCAAAGTCGGAGACGGCTCGTGGATTTTTAATCTTGAACCGGCGGTACTGACCGTTGTCTAGTAAGCCGTCCGTCATGACAGTCATGGAGACTACGGAGTCGTGCATAGCCGAGTTTGAGGCGTCATAACATTCCACTCTGTGGAATGTAATATTCAAATTACAATAATCAATAAACAATTGTTGGAGGCTCTCTAGTTTTTTGGAGCTGTCATTGTAGGAAAACTGGCGATCGGAAAAATTGTGCGTCTTGGTAAACCTTTCAAATCTTTCGATATTTTTGCGAATGAGGAGAGCATTTTCAAAATCTTGTGCTTCTGAATATGATTTCATTTTGATAGTGAGATCTTTGATAACTGGAGATATCTCCCCTTCTAGGATTTTGACAACTTGGCGGATTTGTGTGCGATACTGTCGTGTTTGAATATCAAACTCCGGGAGTTTGATAATATTGGCTGGACATGGGTTGCATAGGCCGATGCGAGAGTAGAAGCAAGCGTGCTTGCCTACTTTTTTGGCCATACAAAATGGGATAAGGCGGCGAATGGCGCGAAGAACCTCTTCGGCGATAAATGAATTTGGGAATGGGCCAAAAACTTTGAATTTTGGGTCATTATCGACAAATCTAGGATTTTCTTTGAGATCGTGGGCACGACCATAGTAAGGACGAGGAAAAGGATCTTTGAGATCGATCACGATGTAGAGATAGGTTTTGTCGTCTTTCCAGGCCCTGTTGTGGGGAGGCTTTAGGGTTCTGATCAGTTCGGCTTCGAGCATGAGAGCTTTAAACTCGGTGTCGCAAAGGGTGTATCTGATAGTATCCCCGCTCACGATGGCGGCTTCTTTCATGTCCATTTTGGCGTTTTGGGCGTGACTAGATAATCTAGCTTTTAGGTTTATGGCTTTGCCTACGTACAAAAGCTCGTCATTTTGCCAGTACTGATACACCCCGCAAGTGCCAGGGGCGTCGTGGAAATCTGTGATTGTTTGCCAGAATATTGTGTTCATATTTTACAAAGAACCGTTCTTTGTAATTATAGATATTTTCTCAAATACTTGGCGGTGTAGGACTCTTTGACATTTAAAATATCTTCGGTTGGGCCCTGGAAGACGAGATTGCCGCCGCCCATACCACCTTCTGGTCCGAGGTCTACGAGATACTGACAGTTTTTGATGACGTCCATGTTGTGTTCGATTACGACCACGGTATTGCCTTTTTGTACTAATCTCTTGAGCGTGACCATTAGCTTGTTGATATCATCAAAGTGTAGGCCAGTGGTAGGTTCATCGAGGATGTAGAGTGCATTGTTGCCTTCGCGTTTGCCTAGCTCGTGAGCTAGCTTGATACGCTGGGCTTCACCACCAGATAGCGTCGGGGCTGGCTGGCCAATCTTTAGATAGCCTAGGCCTACGTCTACAAGGAGCTGGAGTTTGCGGTAGATGCGAGGATAATTTTTGAAGAATGCGACCCCGTCGGTGAGGGTCATGTTTAAGATATTAAAGATGGACATACCCTTGTATTTGACTGTCAAAGTCTCTTCGTTGTAGCGTTCGCCGTGGCAGACATCGCAAGTGACGTAAACATCTGGTAAAAACTGCATCTCGATCTTGATGACTCCCCCTCCCTGACATTTCTCACATCTACCACCTTTGATATTGAAACTAAATCTACCTTTATCAAAACCTTTGAGACGTGCATCTGGTGTAGCGGCAAAGAGATCGCGAATATCATCAAAGAAGCCCACGTAGGTAGCTGGATTTGACCTGGGGGTGCGTCCGATTGGAGACTGGTCCACGAGATAGGTGGACTTTAGATAGTGAAAGCCGTCTAGGCGATCGTAGGTGCCCATACCATCGCTAAAAGTGCCGTCAATGTAGTACTTGAGGGCTGGATAGAGGGTCTCTGTGATGAGTGTGGACTTGCCGCCACCTGAGACTCCTGTGACTCCGATCAGGTTGCCAAGTGGAAGCTCGAGGGTGATATTTTTGAGATTGTGCTCTCTCGCCCCTACTAGTTTAAGAGTTCCTGCGGTTGTAACAAGTTTTTCGATGTTGCCGGGAATCGCTTTGGCTCCTGAGAGATAGGCTCCAGTGACAGAATTTTTATCTTTTGAGATCTCTGCCACTGTGCCCTGGGCTGTGAGTTTGCCGCCATGGATACCAGCAGCTGGGCCTAGCTCGATGAGATAATCGGCAGCGCGAATGGTTTCTTCGTCGTGCTCGACAACAATGAGAGTGTTTCCTAGATCTACCAATCGTTTGAGGGAGTCGATGAGAGCATCTACGTCGCGGCTATGCAGCCCAATACTAGGCTCGTCTAACACATAAAGCACGCCTGTGAGACCTGTGCCTATCTGACTGGCTAAGCGGATACGCTGCTGCTCGCCGCCGGACAAAGTCTTGCTTTGACGGGCGAGATCTAGGTAACCTAAACCTACATTGTGGAGGAACGTAAGACGACTGGTGACTTCTTTTAAAATACCCTCGCCGACTTGTTGCTCGTAGGGGTTTAGCTTGTTGTTTAGCTCGTTTGCAAAGTATTTTTGAAGCTCTGAAACTGACTGATGAGTCATCTCGTTGATATTTAAACCATCTACTGTGATGGAGAGCACTTCTTTTTTTAACTTGGCACCCATACAGGTAGGACAGAGCTCTTCTTTCATGTACTGATTGAGGTCTAGACGTGACCACTCACTAGCAGTCTCAAAATATTTTTGTTCAAGACGAGGGATAATGCCGTCCCAAGTCTCGACGATTTTAGTGGGTCTACCCTGTTTGTTGGTACCTACTACCTCGTATTTTTTGCCAGTACCAAAGAGGAGGTCGTGCATCTCCCTAGCCGATAAATCGCCTAGTGGCACAGTAAGCCTGATAACTTCCTCATCGGCTACGGTCTGGATCAGGCGGGTATACCAAGTATCGACCATAAGGAGTCTATTGAGCGGCAAGATACCACCTTCGCTGTAGGAAAGCCGAGGATTGATGATACGGGCTGGATCGATCTTTTGAATTGACCCTAGACCTTTGCAGGTTTCACATGCACCAAGAGGTGAGTTGAAACTGAACATGCGGGGCTCGATCTCTGGAAGAGAGTGACCGCAGACTGGACAGGCGTAGTTTTCGGAGTAGAGATTTTCGCTGTCTTTTGATTTGAGGATGACTAAGCCGACCGATAACTTTGTGGCTTGTTCGATACTATTGTTTAATCTAGTTTTTAGGTTGCTAACAAATACCTGGTCTTTAAAATTGTCATAGGTCACGCTGACTTTGTCGATGATGGCAGAGATGGTGTGGGGATTGGTTTTTAACAAATCAAAGTCTTCTGATAGGTTGAAGCTTTTGCCGTCGACTATGACCTCACTAAAACCTTTGGAGCGGAGATTGTCAAAAAGATCTCGAAACTCACCTTTTTTGCCACGTACTATGGGAGATAAAATCGTAAAGACATGCGGGACTTTTTTTACAAGGATCGTAACTTTGCAAATCTCGTCAAGGACAATTTTGGTGATCTCGTCGAGCGAGAGTTTTTTGATTTCGGTACCGTCATTTGGACATTTGGGGTGACCGATACGGGCAAAAAGTAGACGTAGATAGTCGTAGATCTCGGTGGTTGTACCTACTGTTGAACGAGGGTTGTGGGAGACGGTCTTTTGGTCTATCGAGATGCTGGGGGACAAACCATCGATTCTATCTACATCTGGCTTGTCCATGAGGCCGAGGAACTGGCGCGCATAACTAGAGAGTGACTCGACGTAGCGACGTTGACCTTCGGCGTAGATGGTGTCGAATGCCAGAGATGATTTGCCACTACCAGATACCCCGGTCATGACCACAAATTGATTTTTGGGGATGTCTAGATCGATGTTTTTGAGGTTGTGCTGGCGCGCACCTCTGATTTGAATGTATTGTTGCATAGTGTTTGGGTTGCTTTGAGGGTCCGACCCTTAAAGTAGCAAGAATATTCTTTAAGGGTCGGACCCTTTAAGTATTCTCCTCTTTTAGTTCACGAATTTTATCACGCACTTGGATGGCCATCTCAAATTGCATATCACCTGCCAATTTTTTCATATCACGCTCGAGTTTTTTGATCCATTTCTCACGGTCGGTGGGAGTAAGTGACTCGGCATTTAATTTCATCAAAGTGCTGGTGGATTTGTCCCCTAATCCTTGCCAGGCTAGATCTTCGGCGTCATTTTCGATAATTTTTTCGCGAAGGGGTTTGATGATGGTGGCGGGGTCAATATTATTTTTCTTGTTGTACTCTAACTGATAATCCCTGCGCCTTCTGATTTCTTCGATGGCTGCTTTCATGGAGCCAGTGATGGTTTCTGCATAAAGGATTACTTCACCTTTGATATTGCGGGCAGCTCTGCCCATGGTCTGGATCAGGGAGACGCGGGAACGCAGGAACCCTTCGCGGTCGGCATCTAGGATGGCCACTAGGGTCACTTCTGGTAGATCTAGTCCTTCACGAAGTAAATTGACACCAATTAGACAATCAAACTCGTTTTTGCGTAGCGAATCTAGGATATCGGTACGCTCTAGAGTCTTGACGTCGGAGTGGAGATATTTGGCGCGGATACCTTGTTCGGTCAGATAACCTGCTAAATCTTCGGCGGTCTTTTTGGTGAGGGTGGTGACGAGTACTCTTTCATCTTTGGCTGCACGGACTTTGATTTCTTTGATGACATCTTCGATCTCATTTTTAGATGGTCTGATTTCGATCTCTGGGTCGACGATACCTGTAGGACGGACTAACTGCTCAACTATGTGTCCTTCTGATTTGTCTAGCTCAAACTCATTTGGGGTGGCAGAGACATAGACAGTGCGAGGAATAAGATCATAAAACTCGTTCCATTTAAGTGGTCTGTTGTCGATGGCGGCTTCGAGACGGAAACCATAGTCGATGAGGGTGCGTTTACGGGCTTGGTCGCCATTGAACATGCCGCGGATTTGAGGCACTGTCATGTGAGATTCATCAATAATACATAGCCACTCATTACCGTAGGCATGGCTAAAGAAATCTGGGAGACAAAATGGACGCTCGCCACTTTTGCGGCCGTCGAAGTAGCGTGAATAGTTTTCGATGCCGTTGACGCTGCCTAGTTCTTTTAATGTTTCTAGATCGTAATTTGTGCGTTGCATGAGACGCTGAGCCTCGACTAGTTTGTTTTTGGCCTTGAGTGCGTTTACTTCTTTTTCTAAATCGCTGCGAATTTGGGCTTCACTATTTTGATATCTTTCTTGATTGACTAGGTAAAGTTTGGTGGGGAAGATGACGATCCCCTCTTTGCCAATTTTTTCGTCGACAGATTTGCCAGAAACTGGGTCAAAAGGAGTGATAGAGGTCACATCGTCGATGCCAAACTCTAGGCGATAGGCAATGTCTTGGTAGGCAGGATAGATATCCATGGTGTAGCCGCGGACGCGGAAAGAGCCACGGCTAAATTCGTAGTCGGAGCGGTCGTACTGCATGTCGATGAGTTTGGTGGCTAGATCTTTCCAGCCAGTCTTTAAACCTACAAAAATTGGAAGCTCGTATTTGCCGTATTCTTTGGGGTCCCCGATGTTGTAAATACATGAGACTGAGGCTACGACAATCACGTCATTTCTGGTCATGATGTTGGTCGTGCTCTGGAGGCGGAGCTTGTCGATGCGCTCATTGATTGTTGCCTCTTTTTCGATATAGGTATCGCTACTGGGCATGTAGGCTTCCGGCTGGTAGTAGTCGTAGTAACTGACAAAATAGGAGACGGCATTGTCTGGGAAAAAATCGCGCATTTCCTGGTAGAGCTGGCCGGCGAGGGTTTTGTTGTGGGAGATGATGAGGGTGGGCATGTTTAGATCTTTGATCACATTGGCCATGGTGAAAGTTTTACCAGATCCCGTGACACCAAGAAGCACTTGGTCACGAGCTCCGTTTTGAATGCCTGATTCTAAGGATTTGATGGCCTCAGGCTGGTCGCCTGAAGGCTGAAAATTGGATTTTAGTGTAAATTGCATGACTAATCAGTATATCACTACTTCGGGTATTGTTTCTAGGGGATACTATTTGAACTCGGACATGGCTGCGGTGAGGTCGACGGAGGTAGGAAACTGCGAAATGAGTGTGCCTTTGTCTAGATTTGGCAATCTTTTGTGAAATGGTAAGACCTTATTTGTTTCATAAAATATCCCGATTGGGTATTTGTCTTCACGTTCTGACTGTTCCCAAGCTTTTAATTTGCTATTTGGCACATAATCTGTTGGCAACTGTCCTAGATGTTCGATAAACCAAGCCTGAGTGTTGAGTTTGTTGAAGGTGGTACAAGGTTGGAAAATGTCTAGATGCGAAAAACCATCGTGTTTGACGGCTTTGACAATGAGATCTTTGGTGAGGGGAATATTTGCTGCGTAGCTGCGACCTACCCAAGTAGCTCCTGCGGTCAAAGCAATACCTAGAGGATTGACTGGATGCTCGATCACTCCAAATGGAGTTGAGCCAGTTATGACGCCTTCCATGGTGGTGGGTGAAGCCTGCCCTTTGGTCAGGCCGTAGGTTTGATTATTGTGGACTAGGACAGTGATGTTTACATTGGTTTTGGCGGCGGCGATAAAGTGGCCCATACCTTCGCCGTAGAGTCCACCATCCCCTCCCACCACGATGACTGTGAGATCATGATTGGCCATGGCGATACCCTCGGCTACGGGAATCGATCTGCCGTGTAGTGCATGGAAACCGTAGACCCGAATGAAATCGGCCATGTTGCCACTGCAGCCGACATCAAAGACGACTACGAGCTTTTCCTCGGGAATATTTAGTTCGGTAATGGCCATTTTTAAAGCTCCCCAGATACCAAAGTCGCCACATCCTGGGCACCAAGTAGGAAATATTGGTGTGCGTAAGTTCATTTGGTACCTCCAGTGATATAACTCACAATATCTTCGGCATAAAATGGACGACCATCGTATCTATTTAATCGTTCTTTAAACTCCAAGCCAGTATGTTCGCGAATCAAGCTCTCTGCTTGATGTAGAGCGTTGCCTTCGATCATGACAAGACGCTTGGCTTTTTGGGCGAGTTCCATAAATTCAGAGCTATCAAAGGGAGCAAGACAACCGAGTTGGATAAAATTGGCGGTGTCTTTTTTGGTTTGATTGAGTAGATTTATGGCGTGTTGCATGACCAACTTGGTAGAACCCCAACAAACAAAAGTGATATCTGCAGTTTGTGGGCCGTACAAGATAGATTTTGGTAGATATGAGGAAATATTGTCTAGTTTTTTGAGTCGTTTATCTATTTGAGCCATAGACATGGCGGCTTCTTCTGTGGCGTAACCATACTCATCGTGTTCGTAGCTATTTGTGAGAGATAAGCCATGGGGAGTACCTGGTACAGAACGCAGTGAGTGACCAGAATCGGTCAAAACATAACGTTTGTAGGTGTCGTCTTCTGGCAAATCAACGCCTATGTTGTAGCGAATATTTGAGTATTTGTCTTTGAATGTGGGTACTGACATGGATGATTCGATCAGGTATTTGTCGGTAAGTAAATAAACTTGGGTCTGCCACTGCTCGGCTAGGATAAAGGCTAACTTGGTCATGGTAAAGCATTCCTCTATGTCCCCTGGAGCTAGGACAATTTTTTTAAACTCACCATGACCTGCGTGGAGAACAAACTGGAGATCTGCTTGGGTAGTCCAGGTGGGAAGGCCGGTGGCTGGGCCAGGGCGCTGACCGTCCATGATGACGAGTGGAAGCTCGGTGATAGCTGCAAGAGATAAACCTTCGACCATGAGCGCAAAACCTCCGCCTGAAGTGCCTGTCATGGCACGAGCTCCAGCGTAGGAAGCACCGATAACTTGGTTGATGGCTCCTATTTCATCCTCGCTATGTTTGACTAAAATTGGATATTTTTTTTGTGCATCTGCTAAAAATTCTAAGAGTGATGAAGCTGGAGTCATAGGATAGGCCGCATAAAACTGGATACCGCCGGCTAGGGCACCCAGTCCGACGGCTTCGTTGCCTGAGAGATAGATCTGGTCAACCTGCTGTACTTTTACATTTTGTTTGGCGGTTAGATGCCTAGCTTTGACATATTCATAACCCTTGGTTGCAGCTAGCTCGTTTTTTGTTACAATTTCTTCACCCTTTTTACCAAAAGTTTCTTTGATCAAGTGATGCAAAATAGTGATATCAAAGCCCATGAGATAGCAACTAGCACCTAGGGCAACCATGTTGGCTGATAATCCTGAGCCCGTGACTTCGAGCGAGATGGGGTACATAGGTAGATCGATGAGAGTGCCTGACAACTTTTCTTTATCCCAGTCTAGTTTGACCTGCGATTTATCGACTAGGATGACTGATTTGTCGTCGAGCTCGTCTTTGTGTAGGGTGATGCCATCGGCGTTTAGGGCAATAAGTACATCGAGGATTTTTTGCTGAGTGGTGATGTCATGTTCTCCTGTTGTGACCTGCATGGTATTGTGGCCACCGCGGATGAGTGAGGGGTATTCGCCGTAGCTAAAGACGTGTAGTCCATGATGCATGGCGAGCTTGCCATAGAGTGTCCCCGTGACAGCGATGCCTGCACCAGCTAGCCCTGCAATTTTCCAATTGTTCATATGTATATAATGACATATTTATACAAAATTTGTTAGGCGCGTTTGAGATCGGCGGATATGAGTGCATTTTCTGTGATAAAGAGAGGGTTGATCTCGATCTCGGTGAGCTTGGGTACTGATAGTACGGTATCTTGAAATTTGAGTATGCCAGATATAAGCATGTTTGTTTGAGTAGGTTTTAATAAACTGTACAATTTGGTGCGAGCTAAGGCAGATTTGAACATATCTTTTGCAGCTGGCAAAAATATATAGACGCGATCGTCGTAGGTATCAGATAGGGAGCCGCCTAGTCCTAGGGCAATATACCACCCCCAAATGGGATCATGATGAGCACCTAGAAGTACTTCGAGCCCTGATTTGATTTTTTCTTGAAAAACTACACTGCTGCCCCATTGTTTCAGTTTGGTGTAGGCTGCAAGACATTCTGATTGGCCGATTAGATCTACCATAATTGCCCCGATTTTGGCTTTGTGTTTGATCTCGAGGTTTGTAGTCTTGGCGATCAGAGGATAACCAAGAGTAGATAAAGTGCTGAGCTCTGATTCTGAGGTGATGATTTTGGATGCTGGAGTTTTAAAACCACAACTTTCGATTAGTTTTAAAGTATCTAGATATGAGACGGGGAAACTAAAATCTAAATTGGGTAGTGTGTAATCATAAATATATTGTGAGTGAAATTTTTTGGCCCGGTAGAGTAGGTTTAAAGTTTCTGCGATTTCGTTTGGATAGCGAGTGACGATGAGGCCGGCTGATTTTAATTTAGTGCGATAGATCTCTAGATCATCTCCTCCTGCGATACAGGCAAATACTATGTGTTTACCTCTTTTGCGAGATAGTACGGCGGTAATAGCATCTAAATCTGTGACTGCTTGTTTGGTGATGATGACAGCTATGACATCTATCTCATTGTCTGCATATAAAGTGTTTAGAGCATGTTTGAAACTGTCTGACGTGGCATCCCCAAGTAAATCTAGTGGATTGCCGAGCTTGAGCCCAGGGAGAGCTACTTTAAGACTTGCTCCAGTGCCAGGTGAGATGGTATGTAAAGGGATGCCAGCACTTGCGATCTCGTCAGTTAGCACTACGGCAGGGCCTCCGGCATTGGTGATGATCATGACATTTTCTGGGAGGTAGTGAGAAAGAGAGGCGGCGATGCTAGCCCTGACCAACTGTTCAAAATTGGCTACTTGGACTATGCCTGTTTGGTGGCAGAGGCTAGAAAGTAGGACTTCGGAAGTGGCAAGGGCGGCGGTATGGCTGAGGGCGGCTACTCTACCCTCTTGTGTGGTGCCACCTTTGAGTAAAAAAATTGGTTTTTTGTGTTTGGCAGAAACTAAAATATTTAAGAGTTTTTTTGGATCAGAAACCGATTCTAGGTAGATGGCGATGACTTTGGTCTGGTCATCGGCTAGGGCATATTCTAGACAATCATGTTCGGCTATACCTACCCTGTTGCCGAGCGAAAAAGCGGTAGAGATTCCCACACCTGAAGAGTTGTATTCATCAAATAGTGCAGACAGCATAGCGCCTGACTGAGAGATGACAGAGATGGAGCCTGGATTTACTTCGCTCTGGCCAAAGCTAGCAAAGATTTGTTTGTGAGGATTCAAGTAACCCATGGAGTTGGGGCCAAGGAGCAAGATATTTGCCTCTTTTAGTTTGGCGATGATTGTGGATTGTAGAGCAACCCCCGCCTCTCCCATCTCGGCGAAGCCTGAGCTGATCAAGACAACCGTTTTGGTTTTGATCTTGATACATTCATCCACTACACTTTCTACAAACTGTGCAGGGATAGAAATGATCACGACATCTGGGACTGTGGGCGTCTTTGAGAGATGTGAATATGCCTGGTGTCCTAAGATCGTGCCACCCTTGAGATTGACTGGATATAAAGTCAAATGTTTATTTAAAGTAAGATTTTTGAGTATTTGATGGCCGACTTTTGACTCGTCAGTGGAAGCTCCTATGACTGCAAATGATTTGGCATCAAAAAGATTATCTAGCTGCATGTATCCACGATATCAAGGATGGATGATTTGTACAAATTTATGTTATCTCTTTGTGACGTGAGGAGATTTTTTTTAAATCTTCCTGTGGTTTGAGGGATTCGGGGCGAATACCTCTAGACAAGAGTGTTTTCCTGGTTGCTTTGCTGTTTTTGATGACTTCTTCATTTAGTTTAAATGAACCATGCAGATTCTTTTCTTTGATGTTGTGATCTGTCATGGCTAGAGCAAAATCTTTGGCTTTGAGTTCAACTGTAGTGTCAAAATCGGCAAGCGCGCGACTACTTGGAATGTTTCGTTTCTTTTTTAATTGTGCAGTAGAAATACCGCCATAGAGTGCTTTGATATGATTGTCTTTGAAAATGCCAAATTCAGACGGGAGTTTGATGCCTCTTTTGTATACTGTCGACTCTATTTTTCGTTCTGTTTCTTTGAGCTTTTCGCGAGATTCTAGTCTATTGTTTTCTTCGAGGTACTGTTGGCTGAGCTCCTGCTTGCGAGTTTGGATAGCAAAGTAGGTTTGAGCCTGAGCTATCTCTATCTTGCGGGGATCTCCATTTTGCGCAACAAGATAGCAGGCATAGCGAGTAAGAAAGTAATCTTTGACAATCCTTGTAGCACCTTTACCAGTTCGGATCATTTTGTCGGCGTCGACAAAATGATAATTGATTGACTGATCGCTCTTTTTACATGATTCTCTTGCACGCTCTAAAGCATTGTTAAACATTCTCCAGGTTGTATATCCTAAAAGTGGCATGAGTTCTCTGGCAGACCAGTACTCGAGATCTTGTTCTACGTGCTTAATCTCATCTAAATTTTGATTTAGGTTTAGCAAACTTAATTGAGGAGTCATAACTCTATGCTATACCCTAACAATTGGCGAAGTCAATATGTCGTTAGCTGGGTCGCGTCAATATTTCATCTTTAGGTTATAATACATTTGTACATCTTGGTGGACGTAGCTCAGTTGGTTAGAGTGCCTCCCTGTGAAGGAGGATGTCGGCGGTTCGAGTCCGCTCGTCCACCCCAAGTATATCTTAATATATCAAACTATCATGCAAACGATATTCTAATTAGCTTCTGAATTTGTCAATCTTTGTTTTTTATAGATTTATTGTTCTATAATTAACTTGAAATTTGAAGAGACAATTTAATATAAATATATGATTTTTGATAGATTCGTTAGTTTAAAGCCAGAAATACTCACGCCTAATATTAAAATAGAGAGAGTATCTCGAAATGATTTTAATATTTTTGTTAGAGAAAATGAAGCAAGATATGTAGACTTCAGGGGAAAACCTGGGAATGTCACAGATTGGTTGACTAGTCGATCGCCATCTCACTACACCGATGAAGCCTATAACTGTTCGATAGGCTTAGTTAAAGACTCTACCGAAGGTGTTAAACTTTTCCATCTTTTACCTTCTGAGGCACTAGATAGGGATGGTACTCTTCGTAATTCACCATTACATGGTTTCAATACAGGAACAGGTATAACGAATGGTATCGCAATCGTTAACCCGAGAACTGAGTTCTACGAAAGACACAAACTAATGCTTTCTAAATACCCATTGAATTGGATTACTTTCCCAGAAGAATTTGAATATGCATGTTTAGGGTATAACCCTTCTACTGATCAAACTGTCTATGCTTTTCATAATGACTACTTACACCATCTTGAACAATAAATACAGTATTCAGCAGTTTAAGGTACTATAATTCGTAGTATTTGTGAAAATTTTTGGATGATTATTTGAACATCATTACACACTTCCTGCTCAGATCGCTTTAAACAACGAAACAACTTCCTTATCTTTTACAAGTACGATTCCAAAATTATCTAGCACCCGTTTTATGATTATGATCGATATGCTTATCTCAACCTTCCTGTTCACGAATGAGTCCACTAGTTAACCCCAAGTACATCAAAGTAGATCATAAATTCTAATTGGTAATTATTGTTCGATCATCAACATTATCATTGAAACTGGTACGAACTGACCTGTTGGATACATTTTTCCATCTTGCTCTGACAGAATATCGCCATCCACATCTACCAATCTAGTCCCTATCGGCTTATGCGATGAACCAAAAGCTACAGGATGCAACATTTTCCAGTTCTTTGACAAATGTGATTTAACAGCATTGCGAGCCTCTCGCATCCCTAAGGGACAAGTATAGTGTCGACAGGAAATTGTAGTCAAAGGACACCCACCACCAATGTTTGTCGGTCTCAAATATTGACTACATCCGTCGACGTTTTCACAAGATTTACAAAGTTCACTATTATTCATAATGCAGGATTATACTCGGCAAGCAAGGTTCGAACACACTCCCTGATCCCACCCCAAGTATATCAAAGTAGCTCAAAATATCTGAAATCTAAACAAATATCAGTGTAGTACAATTATTCTAAATTTGATGTGGTGGCCAAGTGTTAAGGCGTCTGGTCCGCAAGATCAGAAGACGGAGGTTCAATTAACTATTACCTCGTCGGCTCTGCCGCGAGCTCCTTATTGTGGCGGGTAGTAGATCAGGAAGAGGCGGTATAAAATAGGAGCATGACCCTCAACCGTACTTTTCACAATGTCTATGACGCTCACTACCATATTGTTTTTCCCGTTAAATACAGAAAAGCTCTCTTGACCGAGGAGATCCCGCGAGCCATCTCTGCCATAGCTGAGGAAATCGGACAGCGATACGATATTGACTTCGAACGCATCGGGTACGACCTAAACCATGTTCACCTGCTCGTTTCATTCCTTCCCAAGTATGGTGGGAGTGCCATTGTGCGAATTTTCAAAAGCATTACGACTAAACAACTATTTATCCGATTTCCTCAACTAAAGAAAGAACTCTGGGGTGGGGAATTCTGGAGTGACGGATTCTACATGGCTACGGTCAGCGAGCGGGGAAACTGGAAGGTAGTAGAGAAATACATAGCCAACCAGGGAAAAACAAAAGAAGAGGTCCAACTCAGATTACTCACCTAGGGTCATGCTCCCATCCCACCATACCCCGCGGTCTCTGCCGCGGGGTGCTTGATTCCTTCCCACATCTCTATGGACGTACAAGGCTATCTAGATAACCAACTCAAGAACGCTGGCAACTACCAGCTCACTTCTGACGATCAAAAACTCCTCAATCAAGACGTTTCAAAGTTTGCCATGGCGAAACTCATGTCCAAGAAGTTCCGTAAATGGAAACTGGACCCTGGCTGTATCGAACGAACTCAAAAAGCCATCGACATCAAAATTGAGAAAAATGAGCCAATAAAAGTGATATTTTTCCAAGGCGGATACAAGCTTTGGCGCTTTCCTACCTCACCTGAATCGGATTGGGCAGAGTTCTTCAATCTCGCCTATGTTCTCAACTACATTGCCCCTTTAGCGACCGTCTACAAGCCTGGCGTCGAACTAACTTACTACTGCCACACACTACTCATGGAGACTCACGACAATCTCACAACCGAGGAAATCAAAATCTACATGGATAGCTTTGCTCATCTACAAGCCAAATTTCAAGAACATCTACCTAAGAACATAAAACTGAGTATCCTGCGAGATGCCGACATATACACTCGTGACGAATACTTCAAAGCTCTCGAAGAGGGTAAGGTCAAAGCCGAGCAAGACATAGAGGCTTGGCCAGATGCTAAAGTAAAAGACTTTGAGCGAATGGCTACTCTCAATATCAAATGGAATGGCAAAGAAGACTGGACCAAACTATCAGAGGAAGATAAGCAAGAGAAAATCCACCTCGCCGCACTTTATGAACAAGCCGCCACCAGCAATTTACCCAAAGTCATGGATCTAGTCAAATCTCCTGATACGGTCCTACTCTTCACTAAGGCCTCGCCTATTTTTATCGGCATCGGGAGCACCTATACCTCAATGGCAAGTATTGGGTCGGTACAGGCGTGCTACAGGACCACAAGGACTCGTATATCCCACGCATCCTTACGCCATCACAATACGAAAAAGCAAAATCATACAAACATGACACATTGCCAGTCTCGCTTGGACTAGGCA
The DNA here is from genome assembly GCA_903945195.1 of uncultured bacterium. Taxonomy (GTDB): domain Bacteria; phylum Patescibacteriota; class Microgenomatia; order UBA1400; family UBA12108; genus CAJAUT01. The sequence continues at coordinate 34,433 of CAJAUT010000025.1, read as the reverse complement.
AGAACTTTGAATCGATAGACCTCTATCACGAACCCCTGGTATTTGAAAAATATAAATAAGGAGTCATATGGGCGCAATGACAGAAATCAACTCAATTGTAAGGTTCCCAGGAGATTTTGATCTATCAAAACTCAAGCATGGTCTAATAGTTGATTTGGTACTGGAGCGAGAGCGGGTCCTACCCATGAGAATTGCTTTGCTCTATTTTCATACAGACTGGAACTTCCTTGGCTACTGTCGAGTTCTATCTCTCACTCAAAAAGAAGGCAAGACTCATCTACAAGTCGAGGTACTAACCGTTTTTACGAAAGATGAGCAAGACATCTACAAAACTAAGTTTGTCGAAGCGGGTAAATTTACAGGGGAAGCGAAGTAACTATAGGAATAGTTTTAACAACAAACAATTGACCCGATTGGGTTTCGTCTTATCCCATCAGCAGATGTGAATACTGCCAGATTATCTCCCTCGTTCATTCGTGTAGTCCGAATCAGTGCACCTCCTACCTCGACCCATACGTTGCCTTTACCTTGCACCTTAGGTGGATTTGCGGTCATATCAATCACGAGGGACCCAAATGTCCCACCGATAATTTCAGATGCACCTGCCATGACTAAAATTTGTCGATCAGCGTCGCCGTCCTCATTTAACAAAAATATTTGCCCAGTGATTTTCTCTGCCATAGCCAGATATTCTACCATTCAGCCATTGCAGGGTGGGGCATATTCAAACCATCAAATAATAATTTGATCTCTGGGACCGATATGTTTATCTCAACTCTTCTGTTCACGAATGAGTCCACTAGTTGACCCAATGATATAGTTTGATATATTTATAAAGACGCTATTGACCTATAGTGTATAATTGTCGCCATGAGTGAATTACAGAAACAGCTCGACGAAACAGTTAGACTATCAATGTTCGAAGGAATCATGACGGTTGCAGATCTAACTGGATTATCAGTTATTCTTGCCGAAGCTGCAATATATTTTAATCACACGCCACCAGGAATTAATGGATGGGATTACGTAGTCGGAGGATTAGTCTTTGTTGGAACTATATTGGGTTTATCTGGTGCATCTAATCACGCAATACAAATGAATAGGTATGATAATCAATGCTTTGAAATCGGTGAACAAGTAAAGGCCAAAAGCCAATTAGCAAGTAGCAATGCTAGAAGCTAACCTAGCTTTAATAAAGAGACTCTCTAATTCTCTGACAGTAAAGGTTATCTCTACTTTCCTGTTCACGAATGAGTCCACTAGTTGACCCCATGATATAGTTAGATATACTGGTTTCTAGTCACAGCTACTCACACATGCTACAATTTATCCATGAAATCAAAAATTCAGGCTAAATACGACAAATATCGTAAGTCCAAATCTAACAAAAAATCTGGAAGCTCCCTATTGCGAAGTTTTATGCCTGAAATGATTTTTCGCACTACCAAATTAGAAGGCGAGAGCATTACTCGACGAATGGTCAATGCAATATTTAAATGAAAAAATCGTCTACCAACCTAAAGGTGCTACATGCTACAAGCAAACTGCATTCGGCATTATGCCCAGAACGAAACTTCTTCAACTAGAGATAGAAGGCACCAAGAAAGGCCTTGAGTTTATAGCGACTCATTATCTAGACCAGCTAACTCCACAACTGATACTCAGAATACACGAGTTAGCCTTCGCTTGGATATTTCCTGATTGGGCAGGCAAATATCGCACTATCAGAGTAGAGTATTCGGGAAAAGAAGCTCCCCTTCCTCACCTGGTTCCTACCCTTATTGCAAATCTTTGCGCTGATTTACCAGAAAGACTAAAACACTTAGACAGGGATACTGTCGAAAAGATTATCGAGTTACTAGCTTGGTTCCAACATCAATTCGTCTGGATCCACCCATTTCAAGATTACAACGGTCGACTTGCACGCATGCTCACAACAACTATTCTTCTTCAGTTAGGTCTACCTCCAATCGAAATCAAAGCAGATACCAAGGAGGATAGAGAAAACTACCTGCAAGCCATGTACTCGGCAGACGAAGGAGACTACTCGAAATTAGAAAAACTAATTGAGCAAGCTCTTGATGAATCCCTAGGGTAGATGACAACCAATCTGTTCCAAATTGGAACATGTTCAAAGTATTGTTAACACTACTAAAGCAGAAGGAATATGCCAAATATACATAATCCAAATTAATATACCAACATTTCTTTCTCTACAAGCAAGGTTCGAACACACTCCCTGATTCTATCAAGATATATCTTGATAAATTAGTTTTGAAATTTTATAGGTAGATCTTCTATGGGTATATCCATTTGATATTGCCAATTGGTGTCCCCTATCTCTTTTTCTGTGCCAGGAATATTTATTCGATCTGTTGTCAAAAGCCAATCTTGTAAAGGAAGAATTACTATTTTTGCAGGTGAATTGATTATCTGATTTCTAATTTCTTTAGCTAGATCATATATATTTTTTGATGGGTTTATCTTTAATTTTGCACATAAATTGCTTCTTTCTGAAATTGATAAATTTTGTAGATAACCTATCAAAGTTTCTGTGTCGTGTGTTGTGGTATACGCCACAGAATTGGTCGGATAACTATCGATGTGTATATACTGTTCAGAAAATATGTGTCTTTTCTCGTTGTATGCAAAGCGAAATATTTTTATGCCAGGTAAATGATGTGAGTGCAAACACTTACGTAGTTCTGCTAAATTTGCTCCAGAATCTTCTGCATACATTTTTAGTCTAATATGCTGAGAATAATGTATGAGATTTGTTAAAAATATATCGCCTGGGCCATTTAGATTGCAGTCACCTTTTGTGTTTGAGATATCTATGGCTGCATAGGTATAAAAGCCTTTAGCATGATCTAATCTAATATAATTAAAAAGACTGGCTAGATATTTTAGCCGTATTTCAAATAATATTTTAAGTTCGGGAATTAATCTCTTATCTTGCCATTGATATAGAGGATGTCCCCATACTTGTCTGCCAAAATGGGCTTTAGTACTATCTAGTACCCCACTTACATATCTAGGAATACTCATGTTATCTAGATCAAATAATTGCTGATTTTGCCATACTAATGGGCTGTTTAATCCAATATAAAATGGCATGTCACCTATCAATAATATCTTATGTTTTTTGGCAGAGTTTATAATTTTTTTGTAACTATAATATAACTTTGCTTGCATTGAGATATTATTTGAAATTTCGGTAGCTAGTTTTGCTTTCCATTCAATCATTACTTTCTCGTTGTGATGTCTAATATCATTTGGCCACTTACTCCATTTGTCGGTCTTGAAATAATCTCTTAATGCACAAAACAATGCATAATTTCCTAACCAATAATCATTATTTTTAATAAAACTAGCTAGTTGCCTCTTGGTTGGTGTGATATCGCTAGGACTTAAATACTTTGGGTCAAGACCTATGCAATACCCCTTGTAAGGAGAAGGCACGTGTATAGTGGCTGATCCATTTTGTAACTGGGTTTCAGATAGTGGCAATAGTTGCCAAACTGATTGTTTGGATCTTGCTAACCAATCTACAAATTTGAGACCTGCCTGAAAGCTACCGCGAGTTGCGCTATTTGAGATCAAAGCACTTATTGGCAATAGAGTGCCAATCCGTTTAGTAGTAGAAATCATAATTTACTATTTTTTAACTTTTTTAGCTCTTGTAGGATTTTGGCGATGATGGACTGGGAAACTGCAGTGGGAGTAGCTGTCTCTAGTTTTTCAAAAAATGACTTTGCTTCTGGCTTTGCTAGCGAATCTTTTTGATCTTTCATGAGATGTCTACCTCCAAGTTGGATAATGAGTTGTACCATTTATCAAACTTGGTTAGGTGACCTGCTGTTGGGCGTTTGTAGGGTGAGCCGGTGTTGTAGGCGATCGTGAGCTCTGACGGATTTAGATCTTTGTAATGATCAAAGTTTCTTTTGTGGTATTTGGCGATCAGGTCAATGTTTACACTAGGGTCAAATAATCCTTCTGGAGTGCCTCTATACCCTATCCCGCGGGCTGTACCATACAAGAGCTGGCCTAGGCCGTAACTGGCATCGTGGATGCGAGGCTCCTGGCGTACGGCGTAGGTATTGCCACCTGACTCGATCATGATAGTAGCAAAAATTAAATCTGGATCTAGGTCGTATTTTTCGGCTGAGGTGCGGATCAGGCTACCATAACGTGACCAGACTAAATTGGCTCGCTCGACATCGTTTTTGCCACGTAGCTCTTTGACTGTGAGGGGAGCTACTGATTCTACGATCTCTGTGTTTGTAGTTGTATCTACTGCTAAAAGTGGCTGAGAAGTGGCTAGCGAGATGGCTAGGGCCATGCCAGAGACATATTTAGAGAGATTGTCTAAGTCTATGGAGCGAGTCACAAACCAGTCATAGAGAGCTTTGTTTTTGAGAGCAAGCTTGTCTAGTAGACTACCTGTGATCGTGACCATTTATTTTTCTTGGATCTCGATAGTATTTATGACAACAGGCTCAACTGGGCGATCGCTTGGTCCAGTTTTGGCGGTGGCTATCTTGTCTACTACGTCCAGTCCTGCTGTAGTCATGCCAAAGATGGTGTAACTAGGAGGTAGTGGATAGTCGGCGTGCATGATAAAGAACTGGCTACCATTTGTGTTTGGGCCTGAGTTGGCCATGGCGATGGTGCCACGCTTGTACTCACCTGTGAATTTTTCGTCGGCAAATTTGTACCCTGGTCCACCCATACCTGTACCCGTGGGGTCGCCACCTTGGATCATAAAACCAGAGATAGTGCGATGGAAGATGACGCCATCATAAAACTTGTCTTTGGCTAAAAAGACAAAGTTGTTGACTGTGATAGGCATGTTTTTGGCTAGCTCTACGGTGATGTCGCCGGCTGTAGTTTTTAGAACCGCTGTATATGACTTGCCTGTTTTTATCACTTGTTCGGCTTTTTGATATTGTTTTTTTGGCATGGGACTATTCTCCTGTGGTTGATTATTATTTATAACTTCTGGGCTAGGGCTTGGGCTTGCAACTATATCTGATTGCACACTAGGTTTGACTAGGGTCCAACCTACGAGGACTGCGATAATGATGATGAGGATTATGTTTAGTGATTTTTGCATATAGTGACTATACTACGAGTTGCTCTTTTTTGGCAAAAAATCTAAGCGTGGAGTAGTGAAAGAAAGGAAAGATGAATAGTATAAGGAGACCTGTGATGCCTAGACCCAGGGAAAGTGACGTACGCGTAGCTAGATAAGTGATAAAGATGGGAAGCCAGACAGAGTTGAGCTGCTCGAGATTGTTCATGGTGGAGACGAGTGTGGCTTTGTAGTTTGAAGGATAGATGGTAAGGAGGTAGTTTTGATAGATAATCTTGCGATATCTAAAGAAACTAATGGCTGTGATCATAAAGAACCCAAGGATGTAAGGAGAGCGAGTGAATGCTGCAAGATATGTGAGTGAAAGGACTAATACATCTATCATCAAATAATATGAAAGTTTGATGTGACTTAGATGTTTGATGAGTGGGCCCATGGCAGCTCCAACGACTGAGGAGATCCCAAAGATCCAACCCATTAGGTCTGGGCGGACACCAAATTGTTTAAGTGCTACGTTAAAGGTATCTGTGCCACTACCGTATAGACCAGAGATGATACCAAAGGTTAGTCCAAACATGAGGATGTAGCGTTTGCCTACGATTTGCTTGAACTGGGGGATGACAAATTTGGTTGTAATAATGGTGCGAGGTAGATCATGCATAAAGAAGGTCACAAATAGTAGTGATAGATATGCTAGAGTGCCTAGCATAAATGGATAGCGGGGATCCAAGTAATAGGTCATGGGGACGAGAGAGACTAGGATTGCATTGGCAACTAAGGAGATAGACATGGTTTTGCTCATAATCCGCGTGTAATCGTGAGTTTGTTTTTTGGCGACGAGCGAATCGTGGATTAGAGCTTCCCCTGCTCCGCCGAGGAATGAGTAACCGATAGCTTCGAACATGGCACCAGCAAATATCCCAAATTTATTGGTAAATACAACATAGAGGATGGTTGCGATGGCACAAGATATAGCTCCCATGCGGATACTAGCCACTCTACCTACTTTGTCGGCGAAGTAGCCTGTTGGGATCTCGACTAGAAGCTGGGTAAAGGAGTAAAAGGCGGCAAGTAAGCCAACATCGCGGATGGTAAAGCCTGCGTTTTCGATAAAAAAGATGGCTGAGAGAGGCAAAAAGACGCGTTTGGCGAAGATGCGGATGAACACAAAAAGCTTGATGTTTTTGTTTGCGGTTTTAATGATGTTCATGTGGAAAGTCCAAAAAACTGGGGTGCCGAGGGCGGGGCTCGAACCCGCATGGTTTTAAGGCCGAGAGATTTTAAGTCTCTTGCGTATACCATTTCGCCACCTCGGCACTAATACAAATTATACATCACACCCTGGTATAATAAACGAGGTCTTAATTAGGGCTCCAATGGCTGCACTTCAAGTATGAAATACTTGAGAATTGCATCCAGACATGAAATAGTCTGGGATGCCAGTTGGATAGAGCAATTTATTGCTCCAATAGCTCAGTTGGATAGAGCAACTGCCTTCTAAGCAGTAGGTCGGAGGTTCGATTCCTCCTTGGGGCACAAAATATATAGTATTTTGTAAAACTCTAAAGAATGTATAAACATCTGGTAATAACAGATTTTGATGGAACTCTTACAGAGAAAGTTGTTAATGGACAAAAAGTGCCAGGACTTATGTCTGTGCTTATGAGCGAACCTGGAATTGATAAAAACTGCCTAGTCGAATACGAGGAGTTATTCAACAAATATCACCCATATGAACAGAGTACAAATTTAACCTTAGTCCAGAAGCAAGGATTTATGCTCAAATGGTGGTTAGAAGTTTATTCAGTTCTGAAGAAATATAAAGTTACTGAAACAATGATCATGAAATCATGTGACTCTCCGCTGTTACAGCTGAGATCTGGAGTTAAGGAATTTTTTGATCAGTGTAAAAATTCGGATATTTCAGTAATTATTTTTTCCGCTAATGGTATAGGATATAACACCATTGAATATATTTTAAAAAAGAACGATATCTCCCTTACTAATGTCAGAATATGTGCAAATACTTTATATTTTGAAGCTAATGGGCAATATACATCTACAAAACAACCAATTATTCACTCTGCGAATAAAATTGGAGAAACTTTAATTAAGAATGACTTTATAGCACCCGATCAAGACGATACTGAGTGTATTTTGATTGGAGATAATATTGACGACCTAAAAATGTCAGAAGGTATTAACTTTAAATCAGTGACTAATGTAGGATTTGGAGATACACTATCATCAGATTTTACTGAGATGTTTGATCTGGTGCTCCCGATAGAAGCAGGATTTGAGAAGATCTCTGAACTAGTTTCAGTAAGAGTATAGATATTACACTCTTGTAATTCCTAAACTAAAGTTTGTAACATAAATGTCTTTGGGGCACAAAATAAGATATAATACATTGATCTACCGGGGTGTGGCTTAGATGGTAAGTTTATCCTCGATATGAAATATCGAGGCAACAGGGTAAACTTTCCATCCAAGGATACTGCTCCGCAGTGATTTGGTAGAGCCACGGGGTGTGGCTTAGATGGTAGAGCGCCTCGTTTGGGACGAGGAGGTCCCCAGTTCGAGTCTGGGCACCCCGACACAACCTCTGTCTAGCGCTTTGGCGAAGACAGAGTTTAATGTTAAAATAGAACAGTTCGCGATTGCGAAACCATAGCGGGTATAGTTGCACTTCTGGCGAAGCCAGAGAATTGACTCCAGATACGAAGTAATCTGGGAGTCCAGTGGTAAACTTGTATCCGAGATAGGATATAGTTAGTTGAAAAGTAAATATTGCGGGTATAGTTCAGTGGTAGAACGGCTGCTTGCCAAGTAGCAGATACGGGTCCGATTCCCGTTACCCGCTCCTCAGTTTTTTAGTTCAGTGGTACTTGTTGCTGGAATGTTATATGGTTGCGACTACTTCGGTGGGATCTTGTATTTCGAAGGTTTTGAAGATGTGACGTATTTGTTTTTTGATTTTTGGAATGTCTTCTCCCAGTTCGTTGTGAAGCTGTTTGTGTGCCATATCTTCATTTTTAAAATCACTTATAGCTTTTAAGATTTCGGTTTTATCAGCCATAGCCTCTGCTTTAGTTGGATAGTTTGCCATTTTTTGATCAAGCTTTTGATCTAACTTTACTTCTAACCTCGCATCTATAAGATTTCCTAGTTTGATTAAATCAGCTTCTGTTAGCATTCCTTGTTGTTTCATCATAATTTTAGTAAACCACTTTTAGTAGGCTAAATCAATGTTTTGCGGGAGATGGTGTAGGAACCTGATTTGAAGAGGAATATGGCCGGGCAGTCTTCGAGTAGGAAGCGCTGGAAGTCTTGGTAGATCTCTTTACGCAGCTTTTGGTCGGAAGTACGGCGACCATCTTCGAGGAGTTTGTCGATCTTTAGATTACTAAAGTGAGTAAAGTTGGTATTCTGGGTAGAGTGCCAGATAGAGTACTGATCAGGGTCTGTAGGAGGCGTAAAGTCGGTTATGAGTATTTGATAATCACTTGTGACGTTTGAGACTACTTTTACATCAACCTGCACTCCTAGTACGTTTCTCCATGACACAGCAATGTTTTCGGCTATGTCTAGATATTGCAACATTGTTTTTAGCTCGAGCTTGACACTCCCTGGATCTTTTACATCTTGAGAAAATAAAGCTCTTGCTTTTTCCTTGTCGTAATCATACGTTTTGACTAGATTGTTGTAGGCCCAAGAAGATTTTTTGATTGAAGAAATTGTGCGCTCTTTGCCAAATGATTTGTCCTCGATAGCGTAGGCCAAAGCTTGTCTGGCAGATTTACTGGTTAAAACAGTATCGTTGTTGTTGAAAAAGACTACGCTTTGGGTATCGGAATCTTTGTTGTTGTCTTCTAAAATCGTAGTTTTATCTTTTGATAGAGTGTCATTGATAAATGAAAGTTTTTCGATAGAGTCAATTTCTCCTAGATTGTAGGCAGTGAGACTACTTGTTTCTGTAGGGTAGAATTTGTAAATACGACGCTCTGAATCTGTTTCTAGAGTCATAGACTGTAAAACTCCAGCGTATACCTCGGTTTTAACCAAGCGATAATCTCCAGTCCCATATTTGTTTTTCTTGATGATTGGCCTATTTACTGCGCTGAGAAATGGAGAGAATGGCTCTTTTAATTTGTAGGTGATAGTAGAGTCTGTTCGTTCTACAATTACGTCTTTAAAGTTGTATGAGATATCTTGCGGGGTAAGTTTGGAGCCATCGTGCCAGTAAATATTGTTGTTAATGGTAAAAACGTAGGTTTTACCGTCATCTTTGATTTCCCAGGTATCTGCCAGATCTCCCGAGATCTTGCCATCTGCTGATATGGCTACTAGTCCCCTACTCATCATTGCTTGGATATCTAGAGGGAATGTTTCGTAATTGTATTTACCTATTCTGCCTATACGAACTGTATTTTTAGGTGTGGGGATATATCTGGCAAACAAGAAAAAAATTAATATTAGCGAGAGAACAATACCTGTAGTTTGTATAATAATTTTATTATGTCTTGCAAGGAAACCCTGGGTAACCCAATAATATCTGCGAATTGTCTTGAACATAATGTATTAAATTGCGTTGGCTATAGCCAACATGACAAAGATTACGCTGAGCACTATGGTGGCATAAAACAAAGTTTTCTCGGCGCCTCTTTTGGCGTGATAGTTGGTAGAACCACCAAATACACCTGACAAACCAGTCCCTTTTGATTGAAGAATGATAAATACAATCAAGATAACTGAAACAACTATCTGAGCAATTAAGATAAGCATATTATTCTCCTGAGCCCAGTAGAGTCGTGATAAGTGAGTAAGTGATGCTCATAATAAACGAGGCAATAACTAATACCCAGAATAAACCTAGGTAGCCTGTGGGGATGGAAATAATGGAGGAGTTGTAACCGGAAAAGTTAAACCCTACTATATTTATCCCGTCATAGACAAGATCAAAGAGATAAAGAATCAAGACATTGGAAAGCCATCTAAATAGGCCTAGCGTAAGTAAATTGATAGGCAATAATAATAGCTTGATAATGGGACTTAAAATAAAATTGAAGATGACAAAAACTAGAGAGGCAATAAGATATGCTGACCAGTTAGAATCTAGATGAATGCCTGAAAGAAAATATTGTGCTGCATAAAAACTAGCAGCTGTAGCTAGAATATTGATAATAATTTTGCGCATATGAGCATGATCTTATCATAAAGAGAAGATCGTTTCGAGCTATTTATTTGAATTGAACCATATGGAGGCAGATATCCTATTTCCGAATTTGAGATCGCTACATTTCCCGTATTTGTAATGACGTTATTGATGTTTTCTGTATTGCTTATTTCTTCTGGAATAGTTGAGGCTACTTCGACGATGATTGATTTGTCTGCTACGTTTGATTTATATGCACCTGCAGCTAGTGGATAGCTATCTTCTAGTCCATGCCTGACGAAAGCTATGTGACTGTAATCTAGTTTACTAAAGTAGTTTACCCCTCCAGTAGTATTTCCCCAAGTTGGATCTACTGAAATCCAGACCTTTTTATCTGCATCGTAGTATTCTGGCCAGGCATGCAGGATATCTGTATTGGAATTTTGTGGTAGTAACTTGCCATTTTTTGTGTAACCAAAACCATTAATTTCTCTTGAAGCAATATTTTGAGTCCTAGTCAGAGCTACAAATGAATCGGTAAACTCCGTACAAAGAACATTACTTGGCGAAGTGAGGGCGGCAATTGCACCTAACCTATCTCTGCGAGTCGTGTTGTCTGTATAGTTGTAGGCAAAATTATCTACCAGATATTTGTATATATTTTCTGGAGTTTTTAACTTTGCACCTAAATCTGCAACCATAGTGTTTGTTTGCCAATATTTTGATTTGAGGGAGGATGTAGTCTGAGCGCTACTTGGATCTATTAGTTTTGGGATCGGATAGATGGTCGCAAACATAGTAACTTTGACTAGGATTTTGCTTTGAGATTCTAAATTGTATCTGGCCAACCAATTTCCATCACTATCTACTTTAATACTTTTTGGTTTTGGATCAATTGAGTCCAATATTATATGTTGGTAACTTGTATCGCTAGGCAATGCCATTTCTGTATCGGATGAACTTATTTCATTATTTTTTAGTTCGTATATCAGATTCAATTTATATGTGACAGACTCACCAAATAATAGCGTAAGAGAATCTCCTTGGTGACCATCAAAAAAATAAACTGAGTACCCATCTTCGGCAATTTTTGAATTGGCGGGGGGGTAGATGTATTCTGGAACGTCCTGCACACCTTTAATCTTCACAATCCTCTTATAATTTTCTGATTCATTTGCCTTTTCTAGACGAGGAATATTGACAGTTTTAGTAGACCCTATTTGCTCCAATACATCACTCGTTTGATAGCTCAGTTTAATGTTTTTGACCTGATCTTTACCGATAGATGGCCTAGTGATAAGCATGTGGATTGAAGTTATTCCATTTTGAGATATTGTTTCTGTCGTAATATCTCCGGTTTCATCTATGGCTGAGATATTTTTTAGATCCTCTCCATTTGTCTGAATTGTGTATTCTGTGGCATAGATGTGAGCAAGATTATTTTTGAGGTCGATATTGTGAGTGACACTGGTTTCACCTGATTCTTGAATGGTATAGATTGATTCAAAACTTGTGGAAAATTCTGAGGCTGCAAAGACAGTTGTGGGAAACATCAAGATTAATGCTAGTAGTACAAACCTCATAATAGATAGAATATCATACCCGCCTATTGACATGCGGTATATATTTGGGTATTGTTAAGTTGTTAGTCCGTCAAGTTATAAAGTTTATAAAGTAGGAGGATTGTATGCCAATCACATTGTACAAGCGTCAGAAACAAATACTGGATTTTATAGGCCAATACATCCAAAAGTTTGGGACATCCCCTACCCTCCAAGAAATCGCTGATTCTTTGGGAGTATCATCACTTGCCACTGTGCATGAACATTTACAAACTCTTTCAAAAAAAGGAGTGATCCGTAGATTTGAGGGGGCAGTACGTGGTATCGAGTTGATTGATTCCAAGATTGGCTCTGTTATCGAAGGTATTGAGCTACCAATACTTGGGTATATCGCCGCTGGATCTCCTATACAACCAATGACCGACCCAAATGCATCACTACGCGTTGCATCGTCTATGCTCTCTGGAAAAAAGAGATCTTATGTCCTACAAGTACGAGGTGACTCGATGATAGAGGAAGGGATACTGGACGGCGACTTTGTGGTAATAGAAGAAAAGAAAGAAGCTCGAGACGGAGAGATAGTAGTTGCACTACTAGACAATGGACTAGCTACATTAAAAAAATTCTTCAAAGAAGCTACTAGGATCAGATTAGAACCCGCAAACTCTAGCATGAAGCCTATCTATGCCTCGAATGTAACAATCCAAGGAGCTGTCGTTGGACTTGTGAGACGTTTTGGGCAATAATAGCTAGTTATGGAGTTTATTAAACTAGTTTTTGATTTTATATTGCATATAGATGTCCATCTAGGACAAATTATCTTAGACTATGGTACTTTGACTTATGCCATTCTGTTTGGCATCATCTTTATAGAAACTGGGTTTGTGTTTGTACCATTTTTACCTGGCGACTCCCTACTGTTTGCAGCTGGTGCTTTTGCGGCGCTTGGATCTTTGAATCTATATCTTACGATTGGCCTCATGATTGTGGCGGCGATTCTAGGCGACACTGTAAATTACTGGATAGGACATTTTTTTGGCCAGAAACTAGTGGACAATCCCAAAGTACCTATCAACAAAGAACATATCGAAGAAACTCAGAAATTTTTTGAAAAGTATGGTGGCAAGACAATCATTCTAGCCAGATTTGTACCAATTGTGCGTACATTTGCACCATTTGTGGCAGGTATAGGGAAGATGCATTACACTCAGTTTCTTTCTTACAATGTCATTGGTGGACTAGCCTGGGTACTGGTTGCTACGCTTGCTGGATTTTTCTTTGGCAATATCCCATTTGTAAAAGAAAACTTTTCACTCGTGGTACTAGGAATCGTATTTGTGTCGATAGTGCCTATGATTGTACCTCTAGTTAAAAAATGGATCAAAAAATGAGCGACGGTATACTATATGTGATAGGTACCCCTATCGGCAATCTAGGTGACATCACTTTGCGCGCGATAGAGACGCTAGACAAGATTAGTGTCTTGTTTTGTGAAGATAGCCGCGTGAGCTCGAAGCTAATCAATCATTTACTAGCTAAAGAGTTAATCAAAAATAAGCCAAGATATGTACCGTACAACGAGTTCAATGAAGACAGGATTTTTTCTCAGATAGTTACCATGGTCCAAAACGGAGAACAGGTGGGACTAGTTAGTGATGCTGGGATGCCAGCTATCTCTGACCCTGGTTACCGGGCCATCCATGGCTGTTTAGAAGCAGGTCTCTTTGTACAAGTCATACCAGGGCCAACGGCACTCACTACGGCTCTACCGTGGTCTGGAATAGGTGGAGAGGTCATGACATATCTTGGATTTTTGCCTAAAACTAGTGGCAAAGCTATCCGGATCCTGACAGGTGCGAAACACATGATGGATGAGGTCTCATCTACCCGAGTTGTTTTATATGTATCGCCTCATAGACTACTTAAAGACCTAGAGCATATCAAAACTGTGATGGGCGAGGTCCACTGTGTACTCATGCGTGAACTGACCAAACAGTTTGAGGAGAGAATAGAGGGTACTACGTCAGAGCTCATTGAAAAATATACCAAGAACAAGGTACGAGGAGAGTTGGTGCTAGTTATAGGAGCGAGCGACCGGACATAGAGCTGGGTTTGCTAATCCCCAAGATCTTGAGGATAGTGGGCGCGACGTCTGCTAGGATACCTCTACTGATTGATTTAGCTTGATTTAAATATGGTCTTCCGACAATAAGAAGTGGCACGGGAAAGCCTGAATGTTCGGTGTCGACCCCTCCATTTTCTAGGTTTATGAGTTCTTCTACATTGCCATGATCGGCGGTAATGAGCATGGACACATCTTCTTTTTTCATAATTTGTTCGTACACTCTTTTGATAAATCCATCTGTGTATTCACAGGCTTTAATAGAAGCTTCTAGATTGCCTGTGTGGGCGACCATATCTGGATTTGGATAATTGATGACAATCAGATCATATAGCTCACTATTTATCGCTTGGCATAATTTGTCGGTTTGCTCGCTTCCGGACATTTCTGGCTTGAGATCGTAGGTAGATACTTTAGGAGAAGGGGTGATGTTTATGTCCTCTCCGGGAAATTTTAGTTCTCTTTGACCATTGAAATAGTAAGTCACAAAACGCTCTTTTTCACTTTCTGCTAGTTTGAGTTGACGATGGCCAGCCAATGCTATCACCCGTGACAAGGGCATCTCGACAAACTCTGGTGGAAAGGCTACATCCACGGGGAGATTTTTCTCGTACTCTGTCATGGAGACAAAGCAAAGATTTTCTGGTCTGTTTGGACGTGTAAATATCTTTGGTTCCTCTACATTTTCTTTGATATGAGATTTGTGATATTTGACGCTGTATGGATCAAATGACTCAGAATGATGAACAAAATCAGCATCTGACATAGTAATTGCCCGGGTAAGTTCCCTGGGTCTATCGATACGATAATTGAAGAATATGACTGCGTCATTTGAAGTAATACGTGGAGTACCTTCGATGATAATTGGTTTGATAAATTCATCATTTTCTTTTTTAGCGTGCCTGATAGAAATGCATGATTGATAATCTTTGACAACCTCCCCAGTTCCTGAAATGAGTGCTTCATAAGCTACCTGGATTCGTTCCCATCTGTGATCACGGTCCATGGCATAGTATCTACCCACAATGGTGGCAATTTTACCTACACCTTGCTCCCTGAGCTCGGAGTCCACTTGAGCTAGATACATGGGAGAAGAAACAGGACCAGAATCGCGACCATCAGTGATCAGATGTAAAAATACTTTGTCTATTTTTTGTTCTTTGCAAAATCGAAGTAAAGCATATAAGTGCTCATTGCTAGAGTGTACGCCGCCCTGACCAATCAGCCCTAGCAAATGCAGATTGGAGTTGTTTTTTTTGACATGTTCAGCAGCTTTTAAAAAAGCTTTATTTTGAATAAATGAACCTGAGGAAATAGACATGTTGATACGTGGAAGATCTTGGTATACGATCCTACCTGCTCCAATATTTAAATGTCCTGTTTCAGTGTTACCATCTTCACCCTTTGGCAAACCTACACTTTCACCAGAGGCAATGAGCTCTGTGTGAGGATAGGTGTGTGACAGCATGGTCATGGTAGGAGTCTTGGCTAGCTTAATTGCATTGCCAGCATAGTCAGGTCCGATGCCCCAGCCATCTAAAATTACTAATACTACACGTGATTTTTGCATGAATCTATCTTACCGCTAAAGCTTGGGTTTTGTCGCATTTAAATATGATTCAATTTCTAGAAGTCGATTGTATTTGGCGACTCTTTCTCCCCTATCTGGAGCACCAAATTTAGCATAATGGGCACCCATGCCTACGGCAAAGTCAGCGATAAAACTATCATTGGTTTCGCCTGAGCGATGCGAAGCAATTTGGGTAATTTTGTTTTTTTCGGCTAAATTCATAAGCTCGATGGTTTCTGTGACAGTGCCGATCTGATTGGGTTTGACGATCACGGCGTTGCAACTTTTTTTATCAATAGCTTCCTGAAGACGTTTGGCGTTTGTCGTAACTAGATCGTCGCCTATGATCATGACACCGTCTGGAATGGCCTGCATAAGCTTGGTCCAGCCAGTCCAATCGTCTTGATCCAAGCCATCTTCGATACCAAGTAGACCATAATCTTTAACTAAGGATTTGTAGAGCTCGATCATGCCATCGCGATCTAGCGGCTTTGGGGAATCCTTGATGTTGTAAACACCGTTTTTGACTATTTCGTCAGCTGCTACATCTAGTCCTAGATAAAGATCTACCCCTAGGCGATAAGTAGAGTTTTTGATGACGAGAGCCATGAGCTCTAGAGCATCGGCATTGGTAAATAAATTTGGGGCAAAGCCGCCTTCGTCCCCGACTGAGTGTACAGCGTTTCTGTGAATGAGCTCTTGCTTGAGACTGAGCCAGATCTCGGTGCCAGCGCGGAGCGCATCGCTATATGGCATCCTGGTACTTGGGATCACATGGAATTCCTGGAAATCTAAGTTTCCTGCGCCATGTTTGCCACCATTGATTAGATTGAATAAGGGGCCAGGAATTGAAAGTTGTACGTTAGGACGGTAGCGAGAACCGATATATTGAAATAGTGGCATTTTGTAGCTATTGGCGCTGGCTTTAAGACAAGCGATGGAGATGCCGAGAATCGCATTGGCTCCGAGTTTGCTTTCGTTTGGAGTGCCGTCTAGATTGATCATAAATTGATCAAGTTTTTCTTGCTCACCTATTTCCATCCCGACAAGCTTGGGCCCAATGATAGTATTTACATTGTTTACGGCTTTAAGTACGCCTAGTCCCATGTAGCGCGAAGGATCACCATCGCGTAGTTCTACATCTTCGTTTTTGCCAGTACTTGCACCTGAGGGAATGGAGGCAGTACCAAAAGATCCTGAATCGGTAAGGACCGATACCTCGATAGTGGGTGTAGCCCTAGAATCTAAGATTTCTCTGGCGATTACACGTGTAATTTTGGTCATGTTTATTTATGACGATTGACTAATTTTTTTTCGGTATCATATAGAACTTGGCGGGTTTTTTCGATGACATCTGGGGTCACAGAAACGCTAGTGACGCCATTTTTGCACAAGAACTCGGCGACGTCTGGGTGTGAGCTAGGAGCTTGGCCGCAGACTGAGACAGTGATCCCCCTTTTGTGCGCCGTTTTGATGATGTGTTCAAGTGCCCAAAGTACTGCTGGATTTCTTTCGTCGTAGTCGGCTGCTACCGTCTCGTTGTCGCGATCGGTGCCTAGCATAAGCATGGTCAGATCATTTGTGCCTACGGAGATGCCATCGATTCCTACATCGATAAAGTCATCTAGTAGGATCACGTTGACTGGGATCTCGACCATCATCCAGAGTTTAAAAGTAGCTGTGCGAGAGAGACCACTGGCGATCACGATTTTTTTGACTTCTTTGAGCTCATTTACGTTGCGGACAAAAGGAATCATAAGATGTAGATTTTTGTAGCCCATTTTATTTCGCACTTGCTTGATGGCTTCTAGCTCTAGATCAAAGACATCGGCGTCGTGGATATAGCGATAAGCACCGCGATAGCCAAGCATAGGATTTGGTTCTGATGGCTCGTACTGCTCGCCGCCTCTAAGATGTGAGTACTCGTTGGTTTTAAAGTCTGAGGCGCGATAGACCACAGGACGCTCGCCAAAGGCCGCGCAGATTTTGCCGATTCCGTCAGCTAGTTTGTCGACAAAGATCTTGCTCTTTTTTTCGTGAATAAGTTTTTTGGGATGGATGCCAATGCCGGCCATCATAAACTCGGCGCGTAGTAGTCCAACACCGTCGACATTTCTTTTGGCGATTTCTTCTGCAAGTTCTGGCTCACCTAGATTTACGTAGACTTTGGTCGCGGTCTTTAAAATTGGACCTTCTTGGATGTGAACTGCTGGAGAGGCTGGGTTGAAGTTTATAGAGGAAGCTTTAAGAAGAGATTCGTAAACTTTGCCGGCGGCACCATCGACCGTGATAACACGGCCTTGCTTGAGGATGGTCGTGGCTGTTTTTGTGCCTACGACGCAGGGGACACCGAGCTCACGGGAGACAATAGCGGCATGACTAGTTTGGCCACCTTTGTTGGTGACGATGGCGACGGCGCGTTTCATAGCTGGGACAAAATCAGGTGTGGTCATGTCGGTAACCAAGATATCTCCACGTTTGATTTTATTAATCTCTTTAGCTGACTTTAAGATGTTGACTATGCCGGTAACTACACCAGGACTTGCGGGCTGACCTGTGAGGATCAGTTTGCCGCTGATTGGTTTTTGGGCTTTAACTTCGTTATTTTTAGTAGTTGTGGCATTTACTGTGGTGATAGGTCTAGTTTGGACGACGTAGAGTTTGCCGTTTTCGATGGCCCACTCTGAGTCTTGGGGGAAGAAGTAATGTTTTTGGAGTTTTTTACCAAGTTCTGCTACTTCTTCGGCTTGAGCATCTGTTAGTTTGCGTTTGTCTTGGCGTGAGACAGGTACTTTGCGCTGGATATTGCCTTCGCCAGATCTCACCATCTCGATATCTTGATGCACCATCTTGTGTTCTAAAAGTTTGAGCTCTGTTTTGTCTACTTCATAATGGTCTGGAGTCACGGCTCCTTGGACGATATTTTCTCCTAGTCCCCAGACGGCTTCAATCACGATCCTAGTTTTGTCGTTGGTGACTGGGTTGATTGAGAACATAATCCCAGAGACATCGGACTGGACCATCTTTTGCACTGGGACGGCAAGGGCTACTTTGAAGTGATCAAAACCCTGCTGGACGCGGTAGTAGATGGCACGTGGCTCAAAAAGACTAGCCCAAGCTTTGCGGACATGTACGATCACGGATGCATCTCCTCGGACATTTAGGTAGGTTTCTTGTTGGCCGGCAAAACTAGCTTCTGGAAGATCCTCGGCCGTAGCGCTACTGCGGACAGCGACCCAGGGATTGTCGCCAAGTTTGTCGTAGGCTTTATAGACTTGTTCCTCGATGTCTTTTGGAAATGGAGAATTCACGATGAGCTTTTGGACTTGTTTACTAGCTCTATTTAGTGCATCCGCGTCTTCGACATTGAGACCTTTGAGAACGGCTTTGATTTTGTCTTGGAGATTATTTACATCGATCATGTGGACATAAGCTGCTGAGGTGACCACAAATCCATTGGGGACTGGGAAACCAGATTTAGTCATCTCGCCTAGATTGGCACCTTTGCCACCAACTGTAGCCACATCGTCTTTATCTATCTCATGGAACCAAAGTACAAATTTGTTTGTGGGCATACAATTAATATACGGTGTATATTGGAACTAGTAAACCCCTACAAGGTTACACCTTGAAGGTTTGAAGGTCTTGAAACTATATATGCCAGCAAAGAATTTGATTAAAGAATATGAGGCGGGTGCGTTTTATCACATATATAACCGTGGCGTGGAAAAGCGTGATATTTTCCTCGATCATGAAGACTACGTAAAATTTCTCGGATTACTCAAAACATATCTAGTAAAACCTGACCTACAGGGTGTAACCTTGAAGGACGATAATAATCATACTATTTCACCGTCAAGAGCTCTAAATAATTATGCTGAAGAGGTAAATCTACTTGCATATTGTTTGATGCCGAACCACTTTCATTTGTTGATTCGGCAATTTACAGAACGTGGAATGGTTGGACTGATGCAATCACTGCTCACAAAATATGTCATTTATTTTAATAAGAAGTATAAGAGAGTTGGCGGGTTATTCCAGAGTACATACAAGACCGTGAAGATACTTGGTGAAGAGCAGTTTACTTACATAACTAAATATATTCACAGAAATCCTTTGCCATCGTACCCTACAAGGTTACACCTTGAAGGTCTAAGAGAGTATAAATATTCAAGCTATGGGAATTATCTGGGACTGTTTAGGCAGAGCTGGGTCAAGACTGATGATATCTTGTCATATTTTTCGAAAACTAATCCAAAAAATAACTACCAGTCGTTCGTCGAGGAATCTGGTGATATCGCGACAGTTTATAAAGAGATGATCGATTTGGATGAGTAGCCTACGAGGTCTCACCTTGAAGGTTACTTTGCCATCTCGGATTTGAACCAGTCGACATTTGGGATGGCTGAAGCGTCGATGCCATAAAGGACAGGCAGATAGGCGGCTACAAACTCGGCAATTTGGATAACTTCAAAGACTTGCTCAAGCTTGGTTTCGGTTGTTGCAAGAATCATCTGTGTCTCGTAGCCTTTTTGTTCTATTAGGCTCTTGGTTAGCAAGACTCTCTTTTGCACGCGCTCATGATAAAGGGCTGAGTTGAAGAAGAAGAATACTGTGGTCTCTTTGGCTAGTTTGGGGTAGCTAAGTGCTTCCATATAGTGGTGGTTGAATTCTGGTAGATGCCACTCGCTAGTAAGGGATTTGGCGTTTTCGTTGAACTGATTGTTCATCACATGAGCTGCGCCGATCAAATGCTCGGCTGCTACAAAGACTACGTGCTTGTCGTAACAGGCAAAGGCCATAAGTTTGGCTAGATCGTTTGAGCCATCTGGGGATAATTGAGATACTTGCTCTTTGAGATTGTCTACGATTTTAAGAACGTCGGACTCTGCAATATTTATAAGACCCATCTTGGCGAACATGGAAAGCATGCCAAAGACTGCGTAGCCGATAGCCATACGTGGCTGACCACAAGGATTGAATTTTGGGTCTATCACGTACATCGGCCAACCTTTTGACTTTGCGAGCTCTGCTAGTTTGCCTCCGCCTGTAATCACGGCGATTTTGGCACCGACTTTCTCAGCATGCTCTGCGGCAGCTAGAGTCTCTTCGGTGCTACCTGAGTAGCTAGAGAGGATAACTAGACTGTCTTTACTGGTGTAACCTGGCAAGTGGTAGTGAGGATAGATCTCTAGAGGGACCTGGAGCTCGTCTTTGAATAATCGCTTGATCACTAGTGCTCCAAGTGAGGAGCCTCCCATACCAGAAACGATTATGTTTGAGACATTGTGGAAAGTATCTGGAAATACTAGAGATTTGGTAGCTTCCCAAGCATCTTGGATTTGATCTGGCAAGGTTTCAACACTACCTAAGAGGTTGTGCTGGTCGATTGCTTTGATTTTTTGGCGTGAGTCTAGAATCGATGACATATATTAGCTCCTATGAATAATTGATTTGATCTGATCATATATTGTATCTTGATTTGTAATTATTATCGAGTTGCATGCACCTTTTTTAATGTTTTCCATGTCCATCTCAGGAATGTATGCACCAGCTTCTTTTGCGATAAATAATCCAGGCGCAACATCGTACCATTTGGGAGGATTACTTATATTTATATACGCTTCATGCCCACCTTGAGCAAGCCAGCAAAGCATAGTGTTTTCATCTGCTAGGCTACGAAGTCTATAGACTGATTCTCCTAGTTTACCTAGTCTGTCCCAACTCTCTTTGTAAATCTTTGGATTTCTAAAAAACGACGGCATATATGTATATACAAATGCTTTGGATAGATCATTAACAGATGAAACTGAGATCTTTTGACCATTTAAATATGCCCCATCCCCAAAACTAGCTGAATAAAGTGAGTTATCCGTAGGTCTATATACTACGGCAGCAACTAGAGAACCTTTGTGTTCTATGGCAATTGAAATGTTGAATAATGGTATTGCCCTAATATATTCTTTTGTCCCATCAATTGGGTCAATAATCCATCGATATTCGCTTGCTGAATTGTCTTGTCCTGCTTCTTCGCTGTAGATACTATGCTCTGGGTATTTTTCTTTAATACCATCTATGAGTATTTTTTCAGAACCTAGATCGGCGGTGGTACAAATATCGACAAGGTCTTTTTGCTTAGTAATTTGGATATCACCTTTTACAGCAACAACATAATCGCCAGCTTTTTTGGCAAGCCTTGCGGCTGTTTCCCTGATCTCTTTGTATTCATTCATAGATCAATCCAAAGCGTGGGTATTTACGCCCTTGCTCCAGTCGATTTGAGGATATTTTTTGAGGATCTCTCTGACATGCACTTTGACATTGTCGTAGATCTCTTGAGTCTTACCTTCAAACTTGACGGTGATATATGGACCATTTTGGGATGCTCTGACTATAGCCATCTCTTCTTCGTTGTCCATTCTAATTCCTTCAATTTCAGTAAACTTAGCGAAAGGCCAAGCTTGCTTAAATTCGGCTTTGATTTCATTATCTATCAGCTGGAATTTGATAGCATCTGCTAAGCCAAATTTGATTTCTGGAGAGCTTACATAGACATTTAGTTTAGAGAATGCCTGACTAAGAGTTTCATTTTTTCGCTCTAAATATTGTAGTAATCTAAGCGAAGCATTAGCACCATCATCATGACCGTAGAAATTGTCCATAAAGAAAATATGCCCAGATAATTCACCACCAAAAGGTGATCTAGCTTCTTTTACTTTGGCTTTAATAAATGAATGACCTGTGAGCCACATAACTGGTTTGCCACCTGCTTTTTCTATGGCTTCTGTCACTTGACGTGAACATAGGGTGTTGTAGACAATGTTTGCCCCTGGCATGAAGTCTAAGACATCTTGCGCAAATAGAGCGACTATAGAATCCATCCATAAAATATTCCCTTTATCATCGACTACTGACATGCGATCTCCATCCGTGTCGTAAGCGAAACCAATGTCCGCTTTTTCTGATTTGACAGTTTTTGATACTCTTTCTAATACTTCCACTTCTGTAGGATCTGGAACGCCTAGTGGAAAATTGCCATCTGGTACACAATTTTGTTCAATTACTTCGCAACCCGCAGCTTTAAATATGGCTGGATAAAATACTCCAGATCCTGTATTACAACCATCAATTACAATTTTCCATTTCTTTTTTAAATTAAATCTTTTGATTATGTCATTCTTGTATGCTTCAAAAATATCTTCGGATCTGTTTATACCTTTTCCTTCAGAATATTTACCTTTTTCGACTACCTGCCTGAGATATTGGATTTCTTCAGTGATCATTGTATCCGAAAAACCTACACCTAATTTAAGTCCATTAAAATTAGCGGGATTGTGGGAAGCGGAAACCATAACAGAGCCTTTAATTTGGAAATAGTACGAAGAAAAATATACAATCTGAGATAAAGATAGTCCTATATCGATTGTGTTGATACCACCATCGTTTAATCCTTGAATGAATGCCTTACTATACTCTTCGCCCGTTAAGCGATTGTCTCTACCCACAGTTGATTCTGAGATTCGTCTCTCGCTAAGAAAAGTGGCGTATGCGCGACCTAGGGTATACATTACATCTACATTTAAATCTACATCTACTACTCCTCTAAGATCATAACCTCGGAAGATTTCAGGATTAATCGTTTTTACAATTTGCATAAATCTCCTTGTATCCCTATAAGGGCTTTATCTTAGTAAATCTGATAGCAATAAGTCAAGGTGGTCGGTGTAACTAAGTTTGGACATGCCTGTTTTGATGGATAAATCAATCCGAGTGAGTTCTTTGATAAATATCTCAAGTTGAGGGCCAGTCCAAAGTACTGCCTGAGCGCGAAGTTTTCCGACCTGCCAGGGGGAAAATTTGGGGCTTGAACCACTTTTCATCATGATCAGATATGCAATCTGACGGGCTAACATGGTAAAGACTATGATGTCTTCGGTTTCTAAAACTAGTTTATGCAAAAGAGTTAGAGAGTTTTTGACATTACCTGGTTCAATAGATTCTAAAAATGAGAACATCTCGGTGGGAGCTTTGGAGTTTGAGATCTTGGCAGTTGTAAACTTTTTAAGATTTGCTGGGGTGACTTCTTTTTTGTCCCAGAGATAAATATTTTTGTCACCTTTGTACGTCGAGACTAGATCTATACAGGCATCTTTGTCTTTTGATCGCAACCTTGAAAGTAAGTTTTCGATGACGATAGACTCGATAGAAAAGAGACTAGCTGTAGAGAGTACTGACTCTAGATCGCGAGGAGCGAGCTTGTCCCCTTCTAGCGTCCTGATCTCATGACCGTTTGATTTGTCCTTTGCGACTGCATCAGCTAGTAATTTGCGAGATGTGCCTGAGCCGTCACCGTGGAAGATGTAAATCATAGATATAACTCATCACCGATAGCGATATTGTTTTCTTGTGCCCAGCCAGCACGTGTCTCTAGGATCATGTTGACTGGAACGACTGGTGAGTAGGTAGGGAGTTTGTCCGAGGTCTCAACTTTGGCATCACTCGTGATATCGACTACTTTTCCCCCTGCGATCCAGATCATGTCGATTGGGAAGTTCATGTCTTTCATCCAAAAAACTGGGATGTGATATTGAGGAAAGACAAACAGCATACCGTCGGTGTCCCCTAGATCTACTCTGCCAGATAATCCCTTTTCCCATTGCTTGGCATTTTGGGATAGCTCGACCGAGATATTTATGTCTTTGAGAGTGGCTGATTGTTTTACTGGTAGCCCAAGTAACACCCTAAAAATATTTTCTAGTTTATAGACTGCTTTTGAGTTTTTGAAAAATGGCATAGTCCATTTGGGTTGTTTGGGGGAAGTACCTACGCTTGTTTTTGCAGCTGATTCGACAATCTTTGGTGACCCTTTCGACTTTGGGAGATTGTAAACCGATTGACCTGAGGCGCTATAGTTTCCGTCATCTTTGACTAGTGAGAAGATCTTAAATTGTTCTCCACCTTGTAGGACAAATGGGGTGACTGCCACTACATTAATATCGCTTTGCCAGATCTCCCAAGCGCTGCTCCAGTACCCAGCTAATACAGAGTCTTTAATTTTAGTTTGATCCCAACCTGTTTCGGTGATAAAGACGGGCTTGGGGGCGAGCTTTAGATAACTTAGCTCACTTTTGTACCCAACAATACTTTGTAGACCCGTTTTTTTGACTGGGGCTGAGAATGCTGGATTTGGGTAGCTATGACTAGACCAACCATCAAAAAAGGTAAATACTAGCGGATCAAACGAGCGCATGCGGGAGAGATAATTTTGGGCTGATAAGGAAGTACTCGAGTTAGGTAAGGCCAGATCTAGCGAAGGGCCTAACATAAAGAAACCTTCAGACCTTTCTTTGAAAATGGCGTAGGCATTTTTGACGATGCTTGCGTATTTTTCGGGGTCTACTGTACCTCCCCACTCGGTCGACCTATTTACTTCGTTGAACAGCACAATATATCTGTTTTCGATCGGCCAGTTGAGCTCTCCTAGGAAATTGGCAAAGTCGACTAGATCGGTGTCGTGGCCGGTCGCCCAAGTGCCACCTCTTGGAATGGTAGTGATCCTAATGATTGGGATCACGTGCTTTTCCTTGGCCTCAGCCATGAATGATTGCCATTTGGCTTTATCGCGATCGGTTGGCTGGATAGGGATGATGACATAGCCCCAGTCGCCACCATTACTGTTTACGAGTTTGGCTGCGTCAGATAATTCGCTAGTACTTAAAATATGTACACCAGCTTTGTTTGTAGGGACCGTGCGGGGATCGTAGAGAGCACGGGCGGGAGTGGAGAAAAGTAGCATCATAAGCACAAAAGTTACGATCACTCGCCTACAATCGCGCAAGGATCGTAACTTAAATACAAATCTCATACTCTTTTTAGTCCCAGGTGAGTGTAGGCTTTGTCTGTGACTATTCGACCAGCTTTGGTACGAGCTAGGAGTCCTAGCTGGATGAGATATGGCTCGTAGACCTCTTCTATGGTGCCTGAGTCTTCTGAGAGGGCGCTAGCTAGTGTCTCTACACCGACTGGCCCACCTTTATGGTGCTTGATGATACGAGTTAGCAGTTCGCGGTCGGAAGCGTCTAGTCCAAGCTCGTCTATCTCTAGGAGTTTGACTGTTTCTTCGACGGCTTTTTTACTTAAATGGCTAGCATAGTGGATCTCTGCCGTATCGCGGGCGCGCCTGAGGAGTCTATTGGCGATACGAGGTGTGCCACGCGATCTCTTGGCTAGGGCAACTACAGCATCTTTATCGAGCGTGATCTTTAGGATACTGGCGGAGCGGGTTAGGACTGCGGATAAATCTACGTCACTGTAATATTCTAGTTTGTTGATGATGCCAAAACGAGAACGCAAAGGACCGGACAATGAACCGTACATGGTAGTGGCACCAACGAGAGTAAATGGCTTCAAGTCCACTGTCACGGTGCGGGCAGCTGGCCCTTTACCCAAGACTAGATCTAGTCTACCGTCTTCCATGCCTGAATATAGCGTCTCTTCTACTACTTTGCTGAGTCTATGAATCTCGTCGATAAAGAGGACATCACCTTCTTCTAAATTAGTCAGCAGTGCTGCTAGGTCACCAGCTCTTGTTAAAGCTGGGCCTGTAGTCACGTGGATACTGCCACCTTGTTCACTGGCGATGATATGAGAAAGCGTGGTCTTGCCTAATCCTGGAGGGCCATATAGCAATACATGGTCGATGGGCTCTCCCCTTTTTTTGGCTGCAGAAAGAGCTAATTCAAGTGACTGCTTAAGGCGAGGTTGTCCGACAAAATCTGAAAGTGACCTAGGACGCAGAGTGACGTCGATCTGCACTTCTTCGGCGATGACATTTGGTTCTAAAATTGTGTCTGTCATTTTTTACCCAATTTTTTAAGTACTACGGATAACGCTTGTGACTCTGAAAGACCGGTGAGATCGGTTGACTCTAAGACTTTGTCTATTTCGCGTTTATCAAAAGATAGAGCAGAGAGCGCGTCGTAGATATAACTATTGGCAGAGCTGACGGCTTCGACCAAGGTCTTGCCTAGATCGAGGATGATCTTTTGGGCGGTTTTTTTGCCTAGACCTTTGATATGAGTCAAGAAATCTAGATCGCCTGTAGTGATGGCTGATTTGATGGACTGAGGGCTGGCTGCGTCTAGAATACGACCCGCCATCTTGGGACCTACGCCATTTACCGAGATGAGCTCTATCAAAAGATCGCGAGCTTCTTTAGACTGGCAACCGATGAGGCGAGGGATGCTTTCGTTTTCTATATAGTTATAAGTGTAAAGCGTTATCTGCGTGCCTAAAGCAAGTCGTCCCAACCAAAGTCCGATAACTTCGTAGCCGACTCCAGAGACTACTATGACTGCCCCATCTTTTGTATGGTGAAGTATCTGGCCCGACAAGTAGCTAATCATAGTTTGGTAGCTTGCACGGCTAGGGCAATAGCTAGTGCATCCGTTGTATCATCTAGTAATTTCTTGGTATCTATATGCAGAAGTAATCCTACCATACGCTGCACATCTTGCTTGACGGCATTGCCTGCGCCAGCGACTACAGATTTGATAGTGTTTGGAGAAAGCTCGGTCCAGGATAAATCGTGCTTGGCAAAGGTGTAAAGGATGACACCGCGAGCTTCGGCCACGCTGGTCACGGTCTTTAGGTTTTTCTGGACGAATAATGCTTCAATACCTACTTTTTCAGGACTATATTTGAGAATCAAACCCTCTATTTCCGATTGAATCTTCAACAGATACTGAGATTTTTGCGTGCCCGCAGGAAATTCGATACAACCACAGGCTACAAGGTTACACCTTGAAGGTGTACCATCTACTACTCCCCAACCGATTCGATGTGTGCCTGGATCGATGCCTAAAACTCTTGTCATGAGTCTATACTACCTACTTCCCGAACGAAAGGCAAATGCTTATGTTGTACTATGTCTTGGTTTTGAATTGGCGGCCTTGAGTTCGAGCCAAGTGCGCTTGAGGGCGGCTTCGGCTTGTGCAAACTCTATCTCTCGCTTTTTGTCTGTCAAGGTGATCTTGGCTTCGCTCTGCGCTTTTTGGACTTTGGCTAGATCGATGTCTTTGGCGCGAACTGCAGAATCTGCCAGGATTGCGACCTTGCCTGTTTCGTCAACTTCGAGAAATCCACCGAATATTGCTACTATATCTTCACTCCCCTTGCCATCGTCGAAACGAAGCAAACCTTCCTTCAGTTTGGCAAGAAGCGGGATATGACCTGGGAGGATAGTGATCTCTCCCATCTCAGTCTCTACGGTCACGCGAGCAGTTTCGACTGTTAGAAGCCTCTTTTCCTGTGTGACGATGTCGAGCGTTAGTTTATTCATTTGCCTTTTTCGTAATCGGCCAAGACTTCTTCTAGTCCGCCTTTCATATAAAAGTCCTGCTCTGGGATATGGTCAAGGGTACCATCGATAATTTGTTTAAATCCTTTAATGGTATCTTCGACTTTGACGTATTTTCCTGGAATACTCGTAAACTGCTCTGCCACAAAGAATGGCTGAGTCAGGAAACGCTGGATTTTGCGGGCGCGAGAGACAGTGAGCTTGTCTTCGTCTGACAACTCATCGATACCAAGAATTGCAATGATATCTTGGAGATCCTTGTAGCGTTGTAAGACTTTCTGGACGTTGCGGGCAATAGTATAGTGCTCGTCGCCTACTACGTCAGGTGACAACATTTTGGATGAACTAGATAATGGGTCAACAGCTGGATAAAGAGCTTGCTCCACTAGGCCACGGTCCAGTGAGATCGTAGAGTCAAGGTGAGAGAAAGTAGTTGCTGGAGCTGGATCTGTATAGTCATCAGCTGGCACGTAAACGGCCTGGAAGGAAGTAATACTACCCTTTTTGGTACTTGTAATACGTTCTTGCAAAGCGGCCATTTCGGTAGCTAGGTTTGGCTGGTAACCCACGGCACTTGGAATACGACCAAGTAGAGCAGATACTTCTCCTCCTGCTTGGGAGAAACGGAAGATATTGTCGACAAAAAGTAGCACATCTTCGCCCTGCTCGTCGCGGAAGTACTCGGCAAATGTAAGACCAGTAAGTGCCACACGCAAACGAGCTCCTGGTGGTTCATTCATTTGGCCAAAGACCATGACGGTACTTTTAAGTACTCCTGAATCTGTCATTTCGTGATATAGATCGTTGCCTTCGCGGGTACGCTCTCCTACTCCTGCAAAGACTGAGTGACCAGAGTGTTCCTGGGCGATGTTACGGATGAGTTCTTGCATGATGACGGTCTTACCAGTACCGGCTCCACCAAAAGCTGCGACCTTGCCACCTTTAGCAAAAGGAGCAATTAGATCGATGACTTTGATGCCAGTTTCGAGTATAGTGGCTTGGTTTGATTGTTCCATCAGGGTTGGGGCTGAGCGGTGGATAGGCATGTAATGATCGGCTTTGACCTCGCCTTTGTTGTCGATTGGGGATCCTAGTACATTGAAGATGCGACCTAGCGAGTTTTTGCCTACTGGGACTGAGATAGGTGACCCAGTGTCCTCTACTTCGGCACCACGTGATAAACCGTCGGTTGTAGACATAGCAATAGTGCGAACCAAACCATCGCCTAGGATTTGTTCGACTTCTAGCACTAGCTCAGTGCCGTCATTTTTTTTGACTTTAAGAGCGTTGTAGATATTTGGGATATCCCCTTCAAATTTGACGTCGACGACGACTGAGATTATTTGGGTGATTTTGCCGGTGCTTGCTTGTTTCATGTTGTTCCTTTGTATAACGGGCGAGGCATGCCTCGCCCCTACATAAATATATTTATTCGATTGCCATGCGGGCCGTCGTAACATCTAATAATTCTGATGTAACTTGAGATTGGCGAGCAGAGTTGTAGTCGAGCGTGAGACTACTGATCAGGTCGCGGGCGTTGTCGGAGGCGTTCTTCATGGCTACCATGCGAGCGGAGTGTTCGGTGGCGCGAGCTTCTAGGATAGCTTGGTACAAAGACATCTCTACTTGGTAAGGAATAAGTTTTTCCATAAGTGCAAATGGATCTGGCTCGATGGTGTATTCGACGTTTTTTGGATCAGAATCAGATAAGTCAACATTATTTGTAGTAACAGGTAATAGCTTTTCGATGGTGATTTCGTTGGTTAAAGTAGAGATAAATTTAGGATAGGCAAAATAGATCGAGTCATATGTGCCAGCTAGATAAGCGTCCATTGCAAAGGTGGTGATGGCCCTGGTTTCTTCAAATGTCACAGTCTCACCTAGAGTGTCAAAACGAGCAACAAGATTGGTTTCTTTGCCGGGGATGACCCAGCGAGCTTTTTTGCCTATAGTCACAACTGAGATCTCAGATCCAGGCATATTGGTAGTAAAGTTCATAAAACCGCGGTGCAGATTTACGTTTAAACCACCACATAGGCCTTTGCTTGTGGCTACCAAAATGATCAAGACTTTTTTCTCTGGTCTAACTTCGGTAAGGGCATGTTTGGCACTACTGCCGGCTCCGGCAACCCGCGACAAGATGCCTCTGAGTTGATCGGTAAAAGGTCTCGTGGCTAAAGCAGCATCTTGAGCTTTGCGCATCTTTGAGGCTGAGACCATCTGCATGGCTTTGGTGATCTGAGAGATGTTTTTGGTGGATCTGATGCGACGCCTAATGCCAATGAGACTAGTCATAGTTAGTTATCTGTTTTGATGGTTAAGTGCTGTGATAGTAAAAGGCATTCTTCGACAGTTTTTTTCATTTGTTTGATGATTTCATCAGACAAAGCGCCTTCTTTTTTGAGTAGATCACAGAGTTTTTGACCGGCTTTGCCATCCAGATACTCAAGGACAATCTTTTTCCAGGCACTCATGTGCTTGAGTTCGATAGTAGAGGCATGACCTTCTGTGACTGCCCAGATGAGCACTACTTGTTTTTCCACGGCCAGTGGCTCATCCCAACCTTGCTTGAGGATCTCTGAGACACGTGCGCCTTTGTCGAGTTGAGCTTTGGTTTTGGCATCTAAATCCGAAGCAAACTGTGAAAAAGCTGCTAGCTCGCGATATTGAGCTAAATCTAGACGTAAACGTCCGGCGACTTTTTTCATAGCTTTGATTTGAGCATCGCCTCCTACACGAGAGACTGAAAGACCTGAGTTGATTGCTGGTTTAAATCCAGAGTTGAAGAGATCGGTTTCTAGATAAATCTGACCATCGGTGATAGAGATGACGTTTGTGGGGATATAGGCAGATACATCACCTGCTTGAGTCTCGATGATAGGTAAAGCTGTCAAAGAGCCACCACCGTATTCTTTATTGAGACGGCATGAACGCTCGAGTAGACGTGAGTGTAGATAGAAGACGTCACCTGGGTAGGCTTCGCGGCCTGAGGGGCGACGAAGTAGAAGTGAGATCTCGCGGTAAGCCCAAGCGTGTTTAGATAGATCATCATAGATGATGAGGGCATCTTGGCCGTGCTCGGCGTAGTATTCACCTAGACATGTGGCAGAGTAAGGAGCTAGGAACTGCATAGCGGCTGGATCAGAAGCTGTTGCAGCTACGATCGTCGTGTACTCCATAGCTCCGTATTTTTCGAGGGTGGCTTCTAGTTGGGCCACAAAGGAACGTTTCTGGCCGATAGTGACGTAGATACATTTTAGATTTTGATCTTTTTGATTCATGATGGTGGTGATGGCGATAGATGATTTACCTATTCCACGATCACCTATGATGAGCTCGCGCTGTCCACGACCGACTGGAATCATGGCGTCTATGGCGATGATACCTGTCTGGACAGGCTGGGAGACGTGTTGACGTGTGATGACACCTTGGGCGATGCGTTCAACAGGCAACATCATCTCTGCTTTTGGTGCTGGTTTGCCATCGATTGGCTGGTTGAGTGCATTTACTACGCGACCCTGGAAAGCTGGACCTACTGGAACTGATAATACTTTGCCTGTAGCTGTAGCTCTGTCTCCTTGCTTGAGATGAGTGTATTCGCCAAGTAGCACCACTGAGACAGTGTCTTTAAGAAGTGAGAGAGCAAGACCCATTGTGCCGCCAGGCAAAGTGATGATTTCGTTCATCATCACTCCGGATAAACC
The DNA here is from genome assembly GCA_903945195.1 of uncultured bacterium. Taxonomy (GTDB): domain Bacteria; phylum Patescibacteriota; class Microgenomatia; order UBA1400; family UBA12108; genus CAJAUT01. The sequence goes on along the minus strand of CAJAUT010000025.1, from coordinate 2,867 downwards.
AGATATAGTAGCCACGCCATCTCCAACACTCAAGATGGATCCGACATTGCTAACTATAGTACTAGTATCTAGTCCTTCTAGTTGTTTGAGAAGTTCTTTTTCTAGATCTTTACCTAGTATTTTTGTACTGGTTTTCATAGCTATTCCTTTGCTGTAAGTTTATTTTGGACCATATTAATCTTGCCTAAGACAGATGCATCTATAAAGGTATCGTTGATCTGGAGGGTAAAACCACCCACAAGCGATGGATCAACTTGTTGCTCAAGCTCGTAATCATCGCCAATAGATTTGGTTAAATACGACTTGATAGTCTTTAGCTCAGATGCTTCTAGTTTGGTAGCTGATGTAACTACTGCTTTGGATTTAGAGTTTTTGTACTCAGTGGTTGCTTTAAGAGCATCAACAACCGCTCCTATTTGATCCATTTGACCAGACTGTTTTAGATGAGCTAGAAGTGTTTTGACAATAAGATCAGATGCATTTGTCATATTATTTTAGCTTTGAGAGCTCCTTGGCTGTAATTGATTTTAGTTCGCTGGCAGATAAACTAGCTGACAAGACAGTCTTTGTGGTTTCTACAACCAAATCGGCTATGCGGGCTTTGAGCTTGAGCTCTTCGCCTTCTAGTTCTTTTTGGAAGGATTCCTTTTGCTTGGCTAGTTCTACGGCTGCTACATTTTTGGCTTCGGCTATGAGCTCTACTCCTAGCTTTTTGCTTTCGGCTTTAGCTTCGGCGATAATTGCGGCTGCTTTTTTACTGGCTTCTGCGAGCTTTTCTGCTTGCTTCTTTTCAGTGTTTGCTAATTCTTTAAGACTTTTTTCTGCCGCAGCTTGACCTTCTGCGATCTTTTTAGAACGATCGTCTAGAATTTTTGTCAGTGGTTTGAACGCAAATTTACTAAAGAGCGCAACCAAGATGCCAAAATTTAATAGCTGAAGCAAAACTTGCTTGATGTCTATTTCCATATGGCTCCTTTATACGAATTTAAGAATTAGAGCTACGACTAGAGCGTAAATGGCGATAGCCTCGGCAAAAGCAAAACCCAAGATCAAGTTGTTTTGGATTTTAGCTGCTGCTTCTGGATTGCGACCAATTGCTTCCATGGCTTTTGAGCCCATGAGACCAATGGCTAGAGCTGGAGCAATACCGCCTACGGCGATAGTCCAACCTACGATTGAGTTACTAACTTCTGCTACTGCTGCTACGTCTGACATATATATGTCTCCTTTTTAAATAATTAATTACTCGTGATGTTCGTCTCCATGACCAAGTGTGGCCATGTTGATAAAGACTGACGCGAGCATCATAAAGACGAGGGCTTGAACAAAGCCTACGAAGATTTCAAGGGCTATAAATGGAGTGGTACCTAGCACTGGCACAAGCATGCCCATAACTAGGAGGAGAATTTCGCCGGCAATGATATTGCCAAATAGACGGAATGTAAATGAGATGATTTTGGAGAAATCAGAAATAAGTTCGAGGATGCCGACAAAGAATTTGATGGGGTTGCTAAAGTCGAAGAATTTTTTGAAATATTTAAGACCTAAATATTTGTATCCATAAACTTGTACCATGATCATGGTAATTAAGCCTAGAGCTAGGGTCGTGTTGATATCGGCTGTAGGTGCGCGCCAGAATGGGATCAGGACAGATGCACCGTGGAGTTCTTCGCGAATACCAATAGAGGCTAATCCTGGAAGAAGTCCAGACCAGTTGGAGAAGATGATAAATACAAACAATGTGCCAACTAGGGGGAAGAAAACCTTGGCTTTTTCGCGGCCTGCGATGGATTCTACTAGATTAAATAGTGCTTCAACAATCATCTCGACAAAAGACTGTAATCTACCTGGAGCTTTTTTGAAATTGATTTTGCGGCTAAATAGATAGACTGAAATTGCGAGTATAGCGGTGACAATCCATCCTGTTAAAAGTGAGTTTGTAACCGTTAACCCAAATAAATGAGCAATCGGCTCTGCGCTGATTGATATATTTAGTGCCATATGGAACTTTATGTTAACAGACACAGTTATTTCCGTCAACGATTTTTACGCATTTGCTATGTAGAAATTCAATAATTACTACCGTATATATCATTAAGCTGTTATATCTGTATTGAATGTAGAAGAGATTGAGATAAAATCTTCCCATGAATAGTAGAGATGTATGGATGGAATGATTGGAACCGGAGTGTGATCTTGGATGCTATTCGCTACTTAATTGGAGAAAAGATATTATTTTTACAGCTGTTTTTGATCTGAACTGTCAGGTTTTTTTAGATCTGATTAATCATCACCTTCAATACACTATTGGTACCGGTCATAATATCGGCTTATTAAGAATTTCCCCTAATGGTAGCGAACTTGGTACTCTTGTTGTACATCGAACCGAAGCAAATGGCATAGCCAAAGCACAGACTTTGACTAAATTTGGACGGAATATATTTTCTAAATAGTTACTTGTGACCCTATAGAGAATTCAGCAATTCACTTCGTGAAATTGCACTAGGCGGGTGCATAGCACTCTCCGTCGGATGCTCGAGCGCTGCTCGGGCAGGTACGACTCTAACGAGTTAATAGATACAAAAAGACCACCTTGCGGTGGTTTTTATTATTTGTGACCCTATAGAGAATCGAACTCTAGTTACTTGGATGAAAACCAAGTGTCCTAACCACTGGACGATAGGGCCATGACATCAAGTGGGCTAGCCCGCCGAAGTCTTGACGTAGGTGCAGATATATGACTCTGCTCGGACTCATTTTATCACCAAATTCTCATAAACCAGCAAAATCACAAAAATTGTATGAACATCACCTTGAAAGTGGTGCACGCCGTCGCACCGATAAAATCGGTGGTACACGCCTGTTCT
>CAJAUT010000024.1 GCA_903945195.1 uncultured bacterium | reverse complement strand
GGCCTTCAAGGCCAGGCCTTGAAGGCAAAGTTTGAGGAGTTTGGTTTTAAAAGTTTGATAAAAAGATTTTTCCCGCAGCAAGAAACTGTTAAAATAGAGCCACAAATGGGACTATTTTAAGATGAAAATTGCACTAGTACATGATTATTTAAGTGAGGCTGGGGGAGCGGAGAGGGTGCTGCGTGTGCTTGCTGATATGTATCCAAAAGCTCCGATATATGTGGCACTGGCCAAAAATGGGACAGCAAAAGAAATGTTTACAGATAGGAAAATTGTAGAGAGTAAATGGGCAAGCGTTTTAAAAATAGGGCGGATGTATAGTTACTTGCGATTTTTGTTGCCGCAAATTTGGAAGAGCCTAGACCTTACAGAGTATGACCTCGTGATTACAAGTTGTTCTGGATATATTGCTCGCGGTTTTAAGGTACGACCAGATGCTAAAGTGATCGCATATTGTCATACGCCACCACGCTGGCTTTATGGCTATGACACACCTACTGGGGCACAAAATAGGTGGTGGGGTAGAGCTTTTATGTTTGTATTTGGGCCATTTGTACGGTATTTTGATTACCAGTCTACCCAAAGAGTGGATGTATGGATAGCCAATTCTAAAGAAGTGGCAGGACGAATTAAAAAGTTTTATAGAAAAGATGCGAGTGTGGTATATCCGCCCGTTGAATTTCAAAGTACAAAGTACAAAGTACAAAGTGAAAAAGACTATTATTTAATGATTTCTAGAATCGTTGGGGGTAAGGGGATACTAGAAGCAGCTCAGGCATTTAAAAGACTGGCGATTGAGCTAAAAATAGTAGGAGAAGTGGTGGACCTTAAACTGGGTGAACAAGTAGAGACCGTAGGACGAGTAGATGACCTGGAACTGGCTAGTTTGTATAGTGGTGCCAAGGGATTTGTGGCTCTGTCACGCGACGAGGACTTTGGGATGACGGTTGTAGAGTCTATGGCATATGGAACACCTGTGCTTGCATATCATGGGGGAGGATATAAAGAGACGGTAGTAGAGGGGAAGACTGGAGTTTTGATAGATGACACAGATGTTAAAAGTATTAAAGAGGGGCTTGCCCGTATGGAAAAGACAAAGTGGGACAGGGAATATATAAAGAAGTGGGCAGGTAAATTTGGACGCGAGAGATTTGAAAAAGAGATCAGAGGGATAGTAAATGCCTGAGCTTCCAGAGGTAGAGACAGTACGGCTGCAACTAGAGCGAGAGATCCTAGGATCTACTATCGCCGTGGTAGAAATACACGAAGCGAAAAATTTTGTGGGAGATCAGGCTTTAATAATTGGTGAAAAAATAGGAAAAGTGGGGAGGGTGGGCAAGTATTTGTTTGTACATTTTGAGTCGGACAAGGGGCTAGTGATACATCTAAAGATGACGGGAAGACTAGTGTTGCAGGATGATTTTTATGACACGGCTAAACATACAAGAGTGATCATCACACTCGCAGACGGGCGCAAAGTGTACTACTGGGACATACGCAAGTTTGGGTATGTAAGAGTCGAGAATAATTTGCAGTTATCAATTTCCAATTTACAAAAGAAAATGGGGAGGGAGCCGTGGGATATAACTGATAAAGATCTTTTAGGCAAACTTAAAAAGACTACCAGACCAATTAAAGAAGCTATACTTGATCAAACTATGTTAGCTGGGGTGGGTAACATCTACGGCAATGATGGATTATGGTTGGCGGGGATAGATCCAAGGCGTACAGCAAACAGCTTACGGCTTACAGAAGTTGCAAAACTTAGGATGAGTTTGTGCGAGGTGCTGAATAGAGGGCTAGCGCTCGGGGGGGCTAGTGATAATACTTACCGTGATTTTTACGGGGAGAGAGGGAGTTATCAGGATGAGTTTTTGAGTTATGGGAGGACGGGGGAGCCATGCAATAGGTGTGCGACAAAACTGAAGAGGATAGTGGTAGGGGGGAGAGGGAGTTGGATTTGCCAGATGTGCCAGAAATGAGCGAATTTCTCTTTTTTCCGATAGGATCTGACCTGGTCTCCTGTTTGTATATTGAAGTCGACTAAACATCTTGACCGTTGGTCAGGATTTCCTTAGCAGGTCAGACCCTCTGACGGCGCGTTGTTTACTACCAATGGGAATTCCAGACTGAATAGTGAGGTATAATTATCTATAGCATGAGGATAGAGAGATTAACTTTAGAGAACTTTCGTAGTTACAAGAAAAAGATATTTCATTTTGGGCAGACGACTGTGATTGTGGCACCCAATGGAGCAGGTAAAACCAATATTTTGGAGTCAATTTACCTCTTATCTACGGGGCTCTCAGAACGAGCTAGTGTGACAGATGAGATGATCAATTTTGATAGTGAGATAGGTTCGGTGGCCGGAATCATAGAGCACAACGAAGATAGGACTGAGCTATCTGTGGTGCTGACAAAAGGGATATATATGGGTAAGCGGACGCCCAAGCGGAGATATCTGGTCGACGGAGTGGCTAGGGTGCGGAGTGGATTTGTGGGCAAGCTAGCTGCCGTCCTATTTAGACCAGAAGATATGAGGCTGATCGAGGGATCACCTAGTCGCAGACGTAATTATCTGGACGAAACTTTGTCTATGGCACATATAGAATATAGTAGAGCGCTGTCTGTATATGAGGCGTCGCTGAAAAGACGAAATCGACTGCTGGACGCAATACGTGACGGACTGGCGCGACATGAACAACTGATGTACTGGGACCAATCGATCATAAAAAATGGCAATATCCTGACCGATTTCCGTAGATCATATCTGGATTATTTGAGTCAGATAAAGACAGCATTTGGGCAATACAGACTCGAATATGATGCTTCGACTATCTCCGCCAGCAGGCTAGAACAGTATGCTAGTGCGGAGGTGGCTGTGGGGTATACATTGGTGGGTCCGCACAAGGATGACTTTGTGATAAAGAGCGAAGGGCGAGATCTGATGAAATACGGCAGTCGCGGAGAGCAGAGGCTAGCTGTGCTATTTTTAAAACTAGGAAACTTGCAGTATATAGAAGGTAAGCTCCGGGTCAAGCCGGTGCTACTGCTTGATGATATATTCTCAGAGCTAGACGAGGAGCATCGTAAAGAGGTCGTGGCGATGACAAAAGATCGCCAGACCATCATCACAAGCGCAGAAGAGGAAGTGGTGGAGATATTACCTCAAGTTGAGGCGGTGAGAATTTAACCTTCTGCTGGAGGAGGTGATGCGGGAACATTAACTGGATAAACATTTTCTTTATTCTCTTTATCTTCAGCATATCCACCTCTTGGTGAAGGTACTGGAATAGGATAAACATTTTCTTTATTCTCTTTATCTTCAGCATATCCACCTGTTGGTGATTCGGTTACTTTTGGACCTGGCATATTTACTCCTTTTTTACTATATATCTCGTATAATTGTACTATGCAGAGAGATTTTGTAAAGGAAATAGTATTGCCAACCAAGGAAAGTCGAAAAGGGGAGAATGGGCGGGTGCTGGTGATAGGAGGAAGCAAATTGTTTCATGCAGCCTCATGCTGGTCGGCGACCATGGCAGCAAAAATAGTGGATATGGTGCACTTTTCATCGCCTACAATCGAAAACAATGATCTAATGAGAGCACGAGCTAAAGAACTGTTTTGGGACGGGATAGTCGTAGACTGGAATGACATAGATCACTATATAGAGGAAGATGATTGTATCTTGATCGGCCCTGGGATGGAGCGTGGGGCAGAGACAAAGAAAATAGTAAATGAGCTACTAGCTAAATATCAAGAGAAAAAATGGGTGGTGGATGGTGGGGCTCTGCAAGAAGTGGATCCCAGTTTGCTAAATTCAAACATGATTGTGACGCCAAACTTTAAAGAGATGGAGCTACTTCGGGGCAAGATCCAACAGGGAGTGACAGTACTAGAGAAGGGAGTGGTGGATAAAATTTATGACGGCACAAATAGTATAGAGATCAGCGGAGGCAGTGCTGGCATGACCAAAGGGGGAACAGGCGATGTCCTAGCTGGCTTAGTAGCTGGGCTATACGCCAAGAGTCCGGCCATGGCAGCTTGTGCGGTGGCGAGCCAGGTAAACAAGAAGGCTGGTGAAGAACTAGAGAAGAAAATGGGGCCATTTTTCTCGGCGGGAGACTTGATCCCCCAGGTGCAGATAGAGCTAGGGAAGTTAGTGAAATAGATTTTACAAGATGCTTTTTAAATCGTAGTATTCAACGGGCGCGTGATCGTCTGTCAAGATGAGATCCTTGTGTATGTATTGACCCATATTTGCCACGGCAGGATTTAGATTGTTTAACCCCACTACATTAATTGGAAAATCTTTGTTTTTTTGAGCGAGGATGACCATGTTTTGAGTAGATTTTGGATCTAGATTAAAAACAGGGAATACTTTTACTGCTGGGAATATGGACAACGCTGTTTGATACTCTGATAATAATAGATCGTGACTAGGTCCACTGAGTGAAGAAATGACATTGATAAACAAAAGTCCGTTGTCTGACAAAGAATTGCTGTAAAGCGACATGGCTTCTTTGGTGAGGAGCTGGAAAGGAGTGGAGGAACCATTTCTGTAGGCATCTAGATAAATGACATCGTATTTTTTTTGATTTACATTTAGATATTGTCTGCCATCCATAGGATAATTGTGAAAGTTGTCGTTTGGTACAAACCCAAAATATTTTGTTGATACTGCAAGGAGTTTTGGATCTATTTCTACTACATCTAAATTGAGATTGGGATATGTTTCTTGCAGATATCTGGCATAGGTATATGCTCCGCCCCCAATCATGAGAGCGTTTTGGATGTTTGGGTTATATACTTTGCCTAGGTTGAAAAAAGAATAATAACTAAGATTCCTTTCCATGGTAAAGGCAATGGGTTTGTCTAGATAAAGATCTGATTCTGAGTCGGTTAGGGTACGTTTTTTGATACCGTTTGGATAGATTTTGTCGTAAATCCAGATGCGACTATACTCTGTTTGAAAATCTGCGACTAGTTTAACATCAAAATATTTTTCGTAATAACTTGCAAATATTTTGTTGGGATTGTTGTTTGAGTAAAAAATACTTGCGAAGATCAAGAAAATTATTAGAGATGCTTTTTTAAATAGAGAAGGGATTAGTAGAGAGGCGCAGATAAAGAGGGCGGCTGTGACCCCAAACAAGATGTCGCTGATCCCAAACATGGGGATGAGCCAAAACCCTGCTGCAAAGGTGCCTATGATGCTACCGATTGTGGAGACGGCGTAGACATTTCCTGAGACACTACCAGAACTATCTTTGCTTTTTGTAAGGAGTCTGACGCCAACGGGAGTAACCATACCCAAAACTAGATTGATGGGTCCAAGTAGAAGTAGAGCTACTTGAAAAGAGCCTGCGATGATGTTTCTTTGATCCAAGTAGCTACTGTGAAGGATAAAATCTTTTGAAAGACAAATGATAAAACTGATAACTGCCCCGATGAGATAGAGAGTGGCGAGGGTGGAGGTATGAGGCCTACGGTCGGCTAGTTTGCCGCCCAAAAAATACCCGAGACTAAGACTAGTCATGACTACCCCAATCACGATAGTCCAGATATAGGTGGAAGTGCCGAAATATGGCGCAAAAAGCCGAGGGGCCACGAGTTCAAAGATCATGACGCTAGCACCGGAAATGGTGATCGTGAGGTAGACTATTGTTCTAGTAAGTATATCCATGTGTCATTAGTTTCTTAGGAAAACTTGAACAATTTTAATTGTTTTACAATATCTTCTTTTACAGTGTCCCAAGTTATTTGCGTATGCATCCTAGGCATAGGTTGTAAGTCTGCGTCTTCAAAATATGCGAGTGATTTGAGTATGTGTACCTGATTGTAACTTGTTTTTGAATATTTCTTTTCGAGCAATTTAAACAACATTTCTAATGAGTATTTTTTTAAGATAAAATACATATCTATAAAATCTTTTTTTGATCCTCTGGCTGAAATAGTGAGTAATTTGGTGCAAGCAATATCTTTGACTGAAGATATGCTTATGTTGTTCCAGCTAGTTGTTTGACTGAGTAGTTTGTATGGATAACCTAAAAATTGAACCTTTACACCTTGTATATAGCAATTGAGGGTATTTTTGGATATTTCGGTACTAGATGTTTTAACGATCTTCTCTATTTCAATAAGTAATTTATTGGGATCAAAATCTGATTCTGTAAAAAAATTCAAGTCTTCTGACTCTCTATGACCTAGATATAGTGCTAGGGCAGTACCACCCGAAAGATAAAATGGAGTATGAAATGATTGTTTAGAGATAAGATCTAAAACAGTTTTTGTATCTTTGGCTAAAGTAATTTCGTGCATATTTATCCTAGATATATATTCCAGAAATTTATGCTTTTTTTGTTCATTTTTGGACTTATTTGTTTTTTGATGGTTTTTTTGTCTGATCTATGAAATAACCATTTGATTGCTCTGGAATCTCCTTTATCCATTAGAGTCCGTGTAATGTACGTCGAATGCTTGGGAAAAGAAAGCGTTTTGAGATCGTCTCCCCAGAAGTAGCGGGTGATATATTTTGGAAGCGTAGGCATGTGTTTATTATATCATTTTACACCTGAGCTTGTAGGTTAAAAACAGCTAATCGTAATCTAGTGTGATCTTGTAAATTGGAGTGATTTCATCCTGACTTTGCACAAATTCTCGATATTTATTGGAGCTTCCACTGAAATGATTAAGAATATCTGTAGTATTTACCCAAGATTGCTGGAAAAGTCCCAGATAGTTTTGATAAGAAGAGTATTTGTATTCTGATAGCCTTCCGGGAGTCTCCCAGAAGGGTGAATTGGGGGTGATTTGGTAAATTAGAGAGATTTTAGTTTTGAATTGAGGGTGATGAGAATTTTTAAAAATGCTGGGAGTGCTTGATAGGTTTTTTCGGCTAGAAGCTCGTTGTAAGTATGTACTGTTTCGTTGCGTAGATCGACATATTCGATCCAAGCAACATCGTATTCGATGAGTCCTAGTTTATAGGCCGAGCGGAGAGTTTCTTTAGGGGACTTGACTATAACACCATGCACATCTTCGAGATAAGTTTTGAGAGTTTTCCATGCTAGATCCATACAAAATTCGAAGCGTTGGATGGCAGAATCCCTGGTGATGCTGGTCTTTTCTACCGCCAAAACCTCGCCTAATCTTTTTGTAGCCTCTGTCAGCTGAATGATTTGTTCATTGTATTTAGACATAATTAGTTTAGGGGATCTATAGATAATTTGGCGGTTTTTTTGAAATTTTCAGAAACAGAAGCAAAATCTACCACATCAAATGAATAAAGGGTGGGAAGGTTTTTTAAATCCTGACGTATGCCTGCTAATTTGGAGATTGATATGGGTGAATTGCCTTCTATGCCAATGTCTATGTCGGAGCGATCATCTCCCAGGTCCGTAGCTCTAGAGCCAAAGATAAAGGCATCGTAACTATTTAAATCTATGTGTTGTGCGATTAAAGCTCGAAGTTCTGATTTGAGCTTGGTATAGGGGAAATGCTTGGTTTGCATGAGTTGAGTATATCATGGTCGTTACTTGTCAGATATTAGCCTTCTGGTGTACCTTCCGGGAGTCTCCCGGAAGGCAAGCGAGAGAATAGGTAGAGGCTTGGCTCGAGTGGGTAATCCACCTTCCGGGAGCACCCCTGAAGGTGGGGAGAGGATTTTGATGTCAGGATTTTGAGGATGGGGGAGCGCATGGTATAGTACGGGATAGATAGTCATATCCTATGGGATACACACATGATGTGTATGGTAATTTGTTACTACATGCTATAGGATTTGCTATTGTTATTTGTTCGACCTATAATCTAGTAATGAAACCTTTGAAAGAATCTCCTCTTTGGTTAAAGGCCACATGTATAGTTGCCGATGCGCTCCTTGTTTGGGGTTTGCTAACTTCATGTGGAAGTTCTAAAGCTACAAAACCTACAGAGAGCCCTTTGCCAGATGGAGGTGGTACGCCAACAATGCCATTGCCAAATACTGAAACTCTCACCGCAACCGCAACCGCAACACCCACAGAAACTCCTACACCTTCACCTACGGCAACAATCACTGAAACGCCAACCCCTGAAATTGTACAGTTCCCAGTTTGTGGGATAGAAAATTTCCGCGAGTGCCCGATCACGCTGGAAGATATATATAATGGCAATGTAGATAGATGGCTCGAAACACAAAAAAAACCTTTTGATCTTGCAAAAATGAAAAACGTAGAGCTACATTGGTATGAGGAGTGGGATCGTATTCAATATAATTTTTTAACATTCCCAAACTTTACTGACCCTAGTACTGCTCAACAGCATAGAGGTATCGCTATGGATTTGAATTATGAAAAAGATGGTGTGCAATATAAGTATATTTTGCTACCTCTTGAATTTTATGACCCACTAAGAGGTTGTAGCCACTGGGTAAAAACAGTTTACCCAATATATAAGATAGGAAAATCTTCAGCTAAATCAGCTGAAGATTGGGCTAAAAAAAATTGGAAAGAAATGAATTTCACCCCAATAGTTACAAGTAACGTGATGCCAGACACAGAGATTCTTGATCCACTGGTAGGTGCGACTTTTCAAAATCATCTTGATATGGGGCCAAGATTTAATTGGTTTGCATCTGGAAAAGACATGTCAACACTGAGCGAGTCAGATATTCTTTTACTAAATGATATTAGAGTAGGTGGACAACAATTTAAATAATTGTTTGCAGATAGATCGTGCGTATGCTTAAATTGAGGTATGGAACAAGGAACAGTGCGATGGACGGTGGGTGCAATAGGTGTATTGTTTTTGCTTTTGATTGGTTTTGCTGGACTATTGTTTGAGTACGGAGGACTGCGATATTTCCTGCGCGCCAAAACATATATCAAAAATCTGCCCGCGGAAGATATTCAAGCCATTAGTGATAATTTTTATGGGACACAGCCCAATCTATATAATGGAATACTTGCTGGAGCATGGAACGATAAAGTGTGGGTGTGGGGTGAGGCAGGACTAAAAGGTTTTGGGGTAGAAGAAAATACAGCCTTCCACTATAGCGATGGGTGTACTCAGGAGATATTGTACCCAAGCGATACCTCGAAGGGGTTTAGCATACAACAACAAACACTAGATTTTAGTAGCTGGAAAGCCACGGCAAAAGCAGGAGATTATGTGACTGTGTTTGTGGCACAAGAAAATAGTGGGTTCGCGGTCGGCAATTTGCAGGAGATATTTGGGTCTAACTGGTGGCAATTTATGCAAAAGGATATGCAAACAGCATGCGCAAAATAATACTGATTTTATTTATTTTGATAGGATCGCTGATTTTTGCGACAAAAGAGGTGAATGCTGGCGGCTGTGTGGGGACGTGTGCAAAATGGGTTTGCGACATTCCTCAATGTGGCAACAATGGTTGTTCAACGGATTGTACGTGTACAGACTATCTCGTCAATGGTGGAGATCAAACTGCGTGCTCGTCGGTAAACTGTGGGTCAGGGTATTATGTCTCAAATAATGTATGTACTCCTATTGGGACGGGACCTGGACCGACCTGCTTTGTCCCTGGTACGATCGTCAGTAGCCCTGGTGGTGACAAAAAGATAGAAGATATAAAGGTAGGGGACGAGGTGAGTTCTTTTGCAAATGACAAAATATTAAACTCCAGCGTATCCCAGATCTATAAAGCACAGAGGGATTTTTATTTTGACCTTGCGGCTGGGGAATATGAGGTAAAGGTCACGGCAGAGCACCCATTTTATATAGGGAGTGGCAAATTTGAGCAGGTACAAAATCTAAAAGTAGGAGACAGGGTATATGTCGAGGGAAATGGGGGACTGGTAGCTAAACAGGTCACCTCAAACACCAGGATCGATGAAAAAACCGATGTGTACAACATGAGCGTTGACAATACGAACACTTATTTTGCAAATGGGTTTGGAGTGCACAACAAGGGGGGAGACCGGTGTAGAAATGGCACAACATTTGGACCAGATTGTCCTCCAGGTACTGAGATAGATCCAAATTCTGGAGTATATATAGATCCTAGAGCTGGTTTGGGCAACTTTGTTTGCTATGATCCTGGTACTTCACAAGCAGATACAAGTGTTTGCGCTGACTGGTATTACCCGCCATCTGTGTGTGGC
>CAJAUT010000023.1 GCA_903945195.1 uncultured bacterium | reverse complement strand
TTCACAAAGTTCAGCTCGTTGAAGACTGGCTCAACCATACTCCCAAGAAGTGTCTCGGGTATATGACTCCGTATGAGATAATAACTAAGGAACTGGGATTACTTAAACAACAAGGTGGTGCGTTTCAAGTGCGAATGTAGGATATACTTCAACTATTAGGAAATATCTCATAGTATATTGTATAATCTTCACCTTATGATTGAAGCTCAAGAAACTACACCAGGCTTTCTAGTACGGATGTCGGAGTTGGGACAAAGTATCGATAGAAAATCATCTTTTCTTCAACTTATTGGGATCTTGGCTGTTCCCATTGTTAATAATCTTGCTAAGTTAGATTTAATAGTGCCAGACAAAGCCGTATCTTTCTTGGACAAATTGGTAAAGGAAGGAGATTCATCTCCCTGGCGCTGGCTGGTAGATAAAATCTTAAAGCATTCTTTGGATAGAGCTTTTGGTCATGCAGTATATTTCAAGTCAAAAGAAGTAAGCGACGAAGGTATCAGACATGCTTACAAACAAGCGTTTGTTAATCCACAAATATTTTCAAATAAGGATAATAAAATTGTGATAGATCCCGCTTATTCCATGTCTGTCGCAAAATATCCTCGAATAATTCATGGTTTAAGTGGCCTCACGGACGTAGACTTAGCAAAGCAAGCATACAAAAAGTCTCCAATTATCTTAAAGCTAAATCATGCAGAATCAGATAGTATTAATAATACAGATAATATTTCAAAGATAAAAGAACTTTTTAAGCAAGCTCCATATATCATCATACTTTTAGAAGGAGCAGAAGGAGGAAATTCTCGCTCTTACATTCTATCTAGTCACTTCCCTCAGGACGGAGTCGTGGCAGGTTCATTGCTTCAAAACTTTACTAAAAAGCTCTATGGCAAAGATAATGCTGTCGACGTAAAAAGTGTAAGCGATGCAGATATAGAAGCTCAGCTAAAATTATCAGATGAAATAGAAACAGACGGCAATACTATCTCTGAGTCGATGATGATAACAGATGATGAATTTATAAATCTATCTGAAGATTTTGATAAATTCAAAGAGAAATTAGAGAAAAAAAATATCGAAATTCCAAAATCTGTTTATATCTGGCTACGCATCCTAAAAATACTCGGCGTTGATGGTAAAAGTCTTACAGCTTCCAATCTACGATTCAATCACTTAATCAGAGAGCAGCTAAATTTGTACAATATCGAAAATATTGAAGAGATTTTTGAAAAGTTGGAGAATAATGACACTAATTGGTTAAAGGATCAAGACCTACTTCATCCAAATAAGGAACAGCAAGGTAAATATCTGTTTGGCTTTGCACGTCAAAAAGACGTCACTCAAGATATCGTAGGCAAACTACTAAAAGCCTTACCGCCTTCTGAGTACGGCAAGGTTTGGGAGCTCTCTGAAATGCTCGGTATATTGGAGGCGCTCATTCCCGGCATGCATATATCCACCATCCCCGTAAGCATAACGATAGGAGGTATGACACTAGAGGTTGGTGGTATCTGCACTACCGCTCTATCAAAACATGAGAAACTTGGTATGGTGATGATGATCCATGAAAATCGGCTCATTATCCGCTGGAAACGCGTCCGCACAAATAAAGACAAGTAATCTACCTCTCCATTCAGATATACGTTATCATATAGGTAACGCATATTATGGACAGAATAATCGGACTTACATCTTCCGTTGCTTTATCACGCCTCAAAGAGAACGGTTTCAACGAGATCAAGACGACCAAGCGTAGTAGTATCTTCTCCCTGATCTTCAAAGTTTTCAAAGAGCCCATGATCCTCATCCTCTTCCTCATCGCATTGATCTATGTCCTGATAGGAGAGCCAAAGGATTCTATCGCCCTAGGCCTATCAGTTGTCTTTGTCGTAGGTATCACGCTATACCAAGAGCGCAAAACCGAAAGGGCACTAGAGGCTTTGCGAGAGCTCGGGGCTCCCATGGCCATAGTCGTCAGAGATGGTAAGCACGTGCGCATCAGTAGTCGCGAGGTCGTAGTAGGAGACATGCTAGTGGTAGAAGAGGGATCTCGCATCGTGGCAGACGGCGAGCTAGTAGTTAGCCAAAATATCATGTGTGATGAGTCGCTCTTGACCGGAGAGTCACTCCCCATCGCCAAGTCGCTTGACGATTCAATATCAAGCAAAGTCCACTCCGGGGCACTTATGGTCCAGGGATCTGGTATCGCAAAAGTGACCGCCGTGGCCTATGACACAGAGATCGGCAAGATAGGTAAGTCCCTAGAGACTGTGATAGATACTGATCCGCTGCTAAAAACCGAGATAGGGCAGATTGTTAAAGTATTTGGACTCGTGGGACTTGCAGCTTGTATCCTACTATTTGGCGTATATTTCTACCTCACCAGCGACCTGTTAGATAGCCTACTTACCGGACTCACTCTCGCCATGTCTATGTTGCCCGAGGAATTCCCGGTAGTTTTGACCATATTTTTAGCCCTTGGTGCCTGGCGCATCTCCAAAAGCAATGTCTTGACCCGCAACAATCAGTCTATCGAGACACTAGGTGCCACGACAGTCCTCTGCGTAGACAAGACTGGTACGCTCACCTCAAACAACATGGAACTAGTAAGTTTCCTGCCAAATAAAATTAAAGAATTTGAGCTCCTTACTTTCGCCAAGCTAGCTAGTAAAAGATCCGCCTTTGACCCGCTCGAAAAAGAAATTAATAGCAAATATTTGGCCAAATTAATAGGTGATGACGAACTAGAAAATTGGCATCTCAAGCATACATACAATTTATCAAAAGATGTGATGGCAGTCACCAGGATCTGGCAGTCTCCGGCTTCACAAGATCAAATTATCAGTGCCAAAGGTGCACCAGAAACTATCATGTCTATGTGCAAACTAAGCGCCTCAGACACCAAGAAATGGATGGAAGAAATGCACAATCTTGCAGAAAAAGGCCAAAGAGTCTTGGGTGTAGCAAGGGGCGTATTTAAAGGAACTAAATACCCATCATCTCAAAAAGAATTGGAATTTGAATTTTTAGGACTCATCGGCTTTGTCGATCCTATTCGTGCAAGTGTCCCTGGGTCGATGTCACTCTGTCACAAGGCGGGGATCAGGGTGATTATGATCACGGGCGACTATCCTGGCACTGCCATGTCTATCGCCACGCAGGCAGGTATCAAAAATCCTACCGCCTATATCACAGGTGCAGAGCTCGAAACTTTGTCCGTAGAAGAGATCAGTCAGCAAATCAAAGGTGTAAATATCTTTGCCCGCGTACTACCTGATCAAAAACTAAAGATCGTCGAAGCTCTCAAACTACATGGAGAAATTGTGGCTATGACAGGGGACGGCATCAATGATGCTCCAGCTTTAAAAGCAGCCAGTATCGGGATCGCTATGGGCGAAAAGGGGACCGATGTAGCCAGAGAATCTGCTGACCTAATCCTGCTGGACGATAATTTTTCCTCTATCGTAGATGCTATCAAGTTAGGTCGTCGTATCTATGACAATCTTCAAAAAGCGATCGGCTACATTTTTTCTATCCATATCCCGATTGCAGGTATCGCCATTCTCCCACTTTTCCTAGGGTTACCAGCCGTGCTGTATCCGCTCCATATAGCTTTCCTAGAGCTCATCGTAGACCCAGCTAGCTCCATCATCTTTGAGGTAGAAAAAGAAGAAGAAGGGATCATGGATCGTCCGCCACGAAAGCTAGAAACTCCTCTCTTTGACAAGACCCGTATCTTCCAAGCTGCTATTGATGGACTCATCATACTTGGCTTTACTCTCGCTTCCTACATGTTTGCACTCTCAAACCAGGTGCCAGAAGGTAGTGCTAGATTTATCGCCTTTATCACTTTGGTCATCTGCAATTTATCGCTTATAAAAGTGAAACTTTCAAACACATCTATTTTCAAAGGTGTACATACTGCCAGAAATAATTCTTTTTGGCTTATCTCTATCATCACTACGGTCTCACTCTTTGTCATCTTTTCTTTTGGTCCTGCAGCAGAGCTTTTTCACTTTGACATGATCCCGCTCATCGACCTACTATATATAGCCATCATCGTAGTTTTCTGTTATTTGCTTATGGAGTTTATCAAGTTATTTAAAATAGGGGCTATCCATGGAAGTAAAAATTGAAGCGAGTTGGAAACAAGTTTTATTTGATCAATTTGATAAGCCATACTTTAAAGATTTGACGAGTTTTGTAAAATCAGAGTATCTCTCAGGTGGAGTCTATCCTCCACCCAAGTTTATCTTTCGAGCCTTCGAGCTCACACCCTTTGATCAAGTGAAGGTAGTCATCTTAGGCCAAGATCCCTATCACGGTCAGGGGCAAGCCAATGGGCTTTGCTTTGCTGTAAACCAAGGTGTACGTCTGCCGCCATCAGTCAAAAATATCTACAAAGAAATCGAAAGCGATCTAGGGCACAAGCCTAGCTATCCACAAGGAGACCTAGAGGGTTGGGCCAAGCAGGGAGTACTGCTATTAAATGCCACGCTCACTGTTAAAGAAAGTTCGCCTGGCTCTCATCAAAAAAAGGGCTGGGAAGATTTCACCGACTCTGTGATCAAGCAGTTGTCAGGTCAAAAAGAAAATCTAGTATTTATCCTTTGGGGTGCTTATGCGCAGAAAAAAGGTATTGTGATCGATGAAAAAAAACACTTCGTCATCAAGTCTCCTCACCCATCACCTTTTTCTGCGTACAACGGCTTCTTTGGCTCCAAGCCATTTTCCAAGTGCAACACTTATTTAGAGAGTCTCAAACTTAAAGGAATCAACTGGTAGCTTAGTTTGTAGCTAGTAGTCCAATCTCGTATTTTGGTAGACCAGAAAATGCTTTTTCAGAATGTGATCCACTGCCATTTGGGCGATTGGTAAACATCTCTGTTGCATCTTTGCCACATCCCAAAAGGATCGCATCTTTGCCAGGATGGAAACCAGATTTTACAAAAGGAGTGACATCATATACTTTGCCTTGTATCGCCATCCAGCAGCTATCTGCTGTTGCATGCTCTGCTATCTCATCCAAGGAGATTTTCTTTGTAATCATAGTATCGCCAGTAGTATTTGAAACAGGTTTTGGCATAGGTTTAGGATACATCATTTGGTATCCATAGTACAAACCAGCTACTAGTAACAAGGGGACAGCAATCATTAGTATTTTTTTCATATACTAATCACTATATCAGTATGAGTAGTGGTTTGTCTATACTTTTATTATTCTGCCGCCATCGCCTCGGCTTTGGTTTTGTGAATAGTGCCTACTGGGTGATTTGGTGGTGAGTATAGAGTGTAAAGTTTTAGGCTTCCTGGCCCTACATTGATGAGATTATGTTCTACTCCTGCGGGTACAACTGCGACCATCCCGTCAGTGAGTGTCGTTTCTTCCCCGTTCATTATGATCTTGGCAGTACCTGATTCTATCCGGAAAAACTGGTCTACTGTTTTGTGTACCTCCATCCCAATTTCTTCGTCTTTGAGCAAGCTCATAGCCACCAGCTGGGCATAAGTACCTGTATATAGCACTTGTCTAAAATTTGTATTTTGCTGTGTGATCTCTTCTATGTTTGCTGTGTATCCGGTCATATTCCCTCCTTCGGGCGCCATAGTTTTAACGGCGGCGCCTTCATAACTCCACTATACCACTCCTACGCACTATAGGTATATTGACTCTTGCCTAGGGTTTGCTATCATTCGTAGAGCACTATGACAAAACTAAACGACAAAATCCAATTTACCAAAGAAGGACTTGTAGAAATACAAGCCGAGCTAAACGAACTTAAAGGTAAAAAACTCACAGATGCGATAGAACGCGTAGCTCGTGCTCGTGATTTTGGTGATCTTTCCGAAAACGCAGAGTATCATGCAGCCAAAGAAGAGCTCTCATTTATCGAAGGTCGTGTAGAAGAGCTAGAAAATATCATCGCCAAAGCCGAAGTAGTTGGTAAAGCCAAAAAAGGCTCAGTAGATATCGGCTGCAAGGTCACAGTCACAGTAGCAGGCAAAGAACATACCTATGAGATAGTAGGTGAGTGGGAAGCCGATCCCATGAAGAAAAAGATTTCACATACCTCTCCACTTGGCCAAGCACTATATGGCAAAAAAATGGGCGAGGCTGTAGAGTTCCAGGCTCCCGCCGGCAAAGTCATCTACAAAATCAAAAAAATTCACTAAATCGGGTATAATCAACCCATGAGTTCTCGTCTAGAAGAAATCCGTAACGAACGCATTGCCAAGCTAAAAAAGCTTATCGCTCTTGGGATCTCTCCATATCCTGCACAGTCTCACAAGGAAGTGGCAAATGGCACAGTGGTCTCAGAGTTTGAAAAATATGATGGTAAGACTGTCTCTTTGACTGGTCGCCTGCGCGCGCTACGTGAGCACGGCAAGCTCGCCTTTGGCGATCTAGAGGATCAGTCCGGCAAGATCCAGCTACTCCTACGTGCTAGCAATTTAGTAGCTCTAGACAAGAAAAAAGGCACGCTTGGATTTGAAGAATTATCGCTCATTGATGTAGGTGATTTTGTCGAAGCCAAGGGACTAGTATGTAAAAGCAAAACCGGTGCTATCTCTCTAGATGTGCAGGAGTTTCGCTTGCTGACCAAATCCATCCGCCCACTTCCAGATAGCTGGGAAGGACTAAAAGACGCAGACACAATCTTTCGTCGCCGCTACCTAGATCTAGCTATAAACAAAGATCGACGCGATCTATTTATTCGCAAGAGTAAATTCTGGGCTGTGGCTCGTATGTATATGGCAGAAAACGGATTTCTAGAAGTAGAGACACCAGTGTTAGAACATGTCACAGGCGGAGCCGATGCTAAACCTTTTGAGACTCACCACAATGCACTAGATGAGACTTTTTATATGCGCATCTCCACCGAGCTGTATCAAAAAAGACTGCTTGGAGGTGGCTTTGAAAAGATCTATACCCTCGCCCCCAATTTTCGCAACGAAGGAATAGACGATGAACATTTACAGGAATATTATCAGCTCGAATGGTACTGGGCCTACGCAGATTTCCGTGACAATATGACACTTACTCGTGATCTTTTCCGCCGCCTCGCGCAAGATGTCTACGGCACTACCAAATTCACGAGGGGAGTACATACTTTTGATTTAAGCGGTGATTGGGAAGAGCTAGATTATGCGACCGTGATTTTAAACAAACTCGGTATCGATATCTTTAATGACGATGAGTCAAAGATGGCGGCTGTACTCATGAAGCACGGGGTGCGCCTTGACGGCAAAGTAGGCAAAGCTAGACTGGTAGACAATCTCTGGAAAATCATCCGCGCGGATGTGGCTGGCCCAGCATTTCTTATCAATGTACCCAAATTTATCTCTCCTCTTGCCAAGTCATACGCAGACAACGAAGCAATTACTGAGCGTTTCCAAATCATTTTGGCTGGAAGCGAACTCTGCAATGGTTACAGTGAGCTAAATGATCCCGTGGATCAACTAGCTAGATTCATGGACCAGCAATCACAGCGTGACGCAGGAGACGACGAAGCTCAAATGCTAGATATCGACTACGTAGAAATGCTTGAATATGGCATGCCACCAGCTAGTGGACTAGGAGTATCCGAACGCCTTTTCTGGTTCCTCGAAAACGTGACCGCCCGCGAAGGCACACTCTTCCCTCAGATGAAACGGCACGTCTCACAGCTCACAAAGAGTATCTATGGGATAGAGAGCGAACAATCAAATAAATCTTCGACAAAAAATGTTGCAAAATCACAACTCAAAAGTAATATTAGTCGCGACGAAGCACTTTCTATTGTTAAAGAATATGTTAAAAACGAAGGTCTCATCCGCCACATGCTCGCGGTCGAAGCAGTCATGGCCTCTTACGCCAAAAAGTTTGGCGAAGACGAAGAACTATATAGAGTCACTGGACTACTGCATGATTTTGACTGGGAGATCCACCCCACACTCGAAGGACATCCTCAAAAAGGTAGTGAGATACTAAGAGAGAAGGGAGTGAGTGAAGAAATCATCCGAGCCATCATGAGCCATGCCATACACACTGGTGTAACAAGAGAAAGTAATCTAGAAAAAGCTCTTTTTGCATCTGATGAGATCACAGGTTTAATCATGACTACTGCTCTAGTCAGACCAAGTAAAAAAATAGCAGATGTCGAAGTATCTTCCATCAAAAAGAAATGGAAAGACAAAGGCTTTGCCGCCGGCGTAAATCGAGCCGAAGTAGAGCTAGGTGCCACCGAACTCGGAGTTGACCTGTGGACTGAGCACGTCCCACTAGTTCTAAAAGCTATGCAAGAAATTGCCGGAGAGTTAGGCGTATGATCAAAAGAGATGATCTAATAACATTCATTGAAAAAACAATCGGCGAAGATCTAATTTCTAAAGCTCGGCTCAAAGATATATATAGTAATGGTGTCCAAATCCACGGCAAAAATGAAGTAAATAAAATTGCTCTTGGCGTCTCTCTGACCCACGATTTTCTTGTAGAAAGTGTAGCCTCAAGTGCTGATTTTTGCCTCACACATCACGGCTTAGATCTCACAAATCACAATCTTGTTTCGTCTCGTATACACAAAGGTCTACAACAAGATCTCAAATATATTTTTGACAACAATTTAACAGTTGCTGGGTATCACTATGCCCTAGATGCTCACAAGATCATTGGCAACAACGCAGTCATGATCAAAGAACTAGGCGCTGTAATGACGGGGGAAACTTACTACGATGAATTAGGATATGTCGCAGAATTTAAAAAACCAATTCTAGCAACTGAACTAGCTATAAAGCTAGCAGATCTTACTTCGCACGACGTTTTCTCAGTTTATGGTGGTCCAGAGTTGGTAATTAGAATCGGCGTGTGTACAGGTGGTGCTAAGCCTTATGACAGGGAGCTCTTTGAAATCATAGATAAAAAAATTGATGCGCATATCACAGGTGAGATCATAGAGCCCAACATCGCCCAAGCTAAAGGGGTAGGGTACAACTACTTTGCTTGTGGTCACTACGCCACAGAAGTCTATGGCGTCCAAGAACTAGGTAAGGTTATCAAATCTCACTTTGGTGACAAGCTCGAAGTAGAATTTATCGACATCCCAAATAGTTTATGACCAAGCAAAAGATTATCGTAGCTGCCCTAGGCATCCCAGTCTCAAGTGATGGCAAAAAGGTCTTACTCACACAGCGTCACGCACCTGGAGTGTCTGCCTGGCACCACAAATGGCAGATCGCCGGTGGTGGAGTCGACTTTGGCGAGACCATGGAACAAGCAGTGGTACGGGAAATGTACGAGGAACTCCACGTCAAAGCCACCATCATTCATCCCTACCCAATCGTCAAAACCAGTATCTGGTACTCAAGCGAAAGCGATGAAAAAATGGATACCCAAGTCATCCTCATCTCATACTTAGTCACTATCGGTGACCAAGTCCCAGACCTGTCTCACGACCCAGACTGGGAGACCTCAGCATACGGCTGGTACACCCTAGAGGAAGCTAGGATCCTAGACTGTCTCCCACTTACGCTGCCTGCAGTACAAGAAGCCTTTGAGCTTCTTGCCAAACATGAGATAATATAAAAATATGTTAGATATCCAGTTCATTCGCGATAATAAAGAATCTGTCACAAAGGCCACCTTTGACAAAGGTTTTGATGGCAGTGTGGTAGACAAAATCATCGAGGTAGATATAGAGCGTCGCAAACTAATTGGTGAAGTAGAAGCAATTAGAGCCAAGAAAAACAAGCTAGGTCGTGATCAAATCGAAGAAGGTCGCGCTCTAAAAATAGAACTCAAAACCATCGAAGAAAATCTAAATATTGTCACAAATACTTTTAACGACTTGATGCTAAAAGTCCCAAACCCTTCCGCCCCCGATGTCAAAGTAGGCAAAGAAGAAGACAATGAGGTGATCAAGCAGGTAGGTAAACCCAAAGAGTTCAGTTTTCCCGTTCGCGACCATCTAGATCTAGGTCTCCTTACCGGCACCATAGATATGCCAAATGGCACCAAGGTCGCCCAGTCCGGTTTTTACTACATCAAAGGCGACGGGGCACTCCTAGAATTTGCACTCATGCAGTACGCCATGATGAAACTAGCAAAAAAGGGGTTCACCCCAGTCATCACCCCAAATGTAGCAAATGAAAAAAGTGTCATAGGTTGCGGCTTCCAAGCTCGTTCCGACAAAGAAAGACAAATTTATCATATCGAAGGTGAAGATCTAGATTTAATTGGTACGGCCGAGATTACGCTAGTAGGTCAACATGCCGACACCACTTTTAATGAATTTGATCTACCTCTCAAGTACGCCGGCTATTCATACTGCTACCGCTACGAAAAAGGTAGCTACGGCAAAGATGTCCGCGGCATCCTACGTGTCCACGAGTTCCGCAAGATCGAGATGGTAGTCTTTGCACTACCCTCAGAAAGTGACAAAATCCACGAAGAACTACGCGAGATAGAAGAAGAAATTTGGCAGGAGCTAGAGATTCCATATCAGCTCATCAAACAAGCCACGGGGGATCTAGGCAATGCAGCTAGTCGCAAGTACGACATCGAAGCTTGGATGCCTTCCCAAGCTAAATATCGCGAAGTCACAAGTACCAGCAACACTACAGATTTCCAAGCTCGCCGGCTCGGCATCAAAGTCAAAATCAAAAACGAAAACCATTGTCTACATACTCTAAATGGTACGGCTCTTGCACTAGGTCGCGCCATGATAGCGATATACGAAAACTATCAAAACGAAGATGGTAGTATTACGATTCCCCAGGTCCTGCAAAAATGGATGGAAAAAGAAGTTATTCCAGTTAAATAGATAATTGAAACTTAATTCCTAGTGCTCCACTGATGCGTTTTAAAAATGCCAAGCTCGGATTGTAGTTCATTCCCTCTAAGTTTGAGATGTTTGCTTGGCTAGTTTTTGCCCTTTTTGCCAGTTCTCGTTGACTCATTTTCTTTTCGATTCTTGCCTTTATCATTTGTCTCGCTATCTGGTAATCAGCCTCGCCCGCCTCCCAAATCTTTTTAAATTCAGGATCCCTAAGTTGTTCCTCTAGGTACTCTTCGAGGGTGGTGCCGAGATTATTTTTCTTCATAGGATGATGATATCATATATAGTATCACGTTTGATATATCTTACCTATATCAAATTCCAAAATGTTACAATTCCCTCATGTCCAAAATATCATTTATCTATTTCGACGTCGGCGGAGTCGTGATCCAGGATTATTCCGGTAGTAACAAATGGGAAGAGATGAAAAGGGGACTTGGAGTCACAAAAGAATTAGAGCCAAAATTTAATGAAATTTGGGACAAGTATGAAGATGAGATTTGCATAGACCGCGACATTGAAACTTTAGTCCCGATTTTTCGCCAAGAATTAGGTCTCAAAATCCCAGCCGACTATTCCATGATTGATGATTTTGTCTCACGTTATGAACCTAATCCTTCCATTTGGCCCACAATAGAATATGCCAGAAAAAACTATCAAACTGGGTTACTTACAAATATGTATCCCAAGCTTTTAGCTGCAACCTATGCTCGCAAGGATCTGCATATCGATTGGGGATGGGAGACTATAGTAGATAGTAGTGTGGTAGGTTCTCAAAAACCAGAGCAAAAGATCTTTGAGATTGCCGAGTCAAAAGTTAGTTGTCCACCATCTGAAATTTTGTTTGTAGAAAATGGTGCAAAGCATGTGGCTGCCGCCAAGTCTCGCGGTTGGCAAACTTTCCTTTTCGACCATACCGATCCTTCTAGTGTTAGCCAGCAATTATTAGCTTACATAAAAAATACTTAACTGTTAAACTAAGTAAGTGAAGAAAACAGCCATTATAACTACCATAGTTTTCATATGTGCAGTCATTATTGGTTCACTTACCACACCAATACTTCAGAGTAAACCCACTAGTTCCATTGCTCCTACTCCACTAGCAATAGATTATCCTACCGAAGATCTAAATTTTTATATAAACTTTGACGAGATTGATCCCAAATTTAAAAACATTTTTACTTCCATAGAAAAATTTATGAAATCAGAAACCAAACCATTTAATACTTGGCTTACACAGTCAGGAAAAATCTGGTGGATATCTGAAGAAAAATTGGATATTTCTATTCAAGAAGCATACTCTCTCACAGCCAATTATTTATGTAAGGGGACCTCGTCAGAAGAGTTTCAAAAAGCCAAGCAGATTTTTGGTCCCAAGACCACGATGATCATGTCAGGAAATGGATATAAATTAAATAAAACAAATTCTTCTTCCTCTCTCACAGACGAACAATTTTACGACTACGTGTTGGGGTATGAAAAAGGTGACGATAAATGCACGCTCACGATCAACTCAGATTGTTCTGGGGAAGACAAGTCAACAATGTTTCAAACTATCACACTCGCCTGTAGTGATAAATATTTAGCAACAAAGTCTATTCAAGAACCAATTCTAAAAGATCTAAGATATCAAAATTCAATCATCAATATAAATGGTCAAATTGGTAACTTTGCAAACATAGAATCAAGAGGTAGAAGAGGCGGAGGATACATCATAGCCATGTTGAAGGATGGTCATTGGCAAGAGTTGTATGCTGGTCAAGATCTCCCCTCATGTGCTCAAATGCAAAAATATCAGGTGCCAGTTGAGCTCTATAGTAGCTGTTATTAAAGCCATCTTCTCTCTAGCCGTGCTACAATTATTGCCATGCTAAATTTCTTGTCCAAACTATTTGATGGCAACTCCAGGCAACTAGACAAATTTACTCCGGTCGTAGCCAAGGTAAATGCCTTTGAAGAATCTATCAAAAAACTCAAAGACAAAGAACTTCCAGGCAAGACCGCCGAGTTCAAAAAAAGACTCGCCGGTGGTGAAACACTGGATGATATCTTGCCAGAAGCCCTGGCCACTATCCGCGAGTCCATCCGCCGCGTCACAGGGGAGCGTGCCTACGATGTACAGCTCCTTGCCGCCCTATCTCTCTACAATGGTCGCATCGCTGAGCAAAAGACAGGTGAAGGTAAGACTTTGTCCGCGACTCTAGCTAGTTATATCCGCGCCCTCTCCGGTAAAGGAGTCCACATCGTGACTGTCAATGATTATCTAGCCAGGCGCGACGCCGGCTGGTATGGTCGTGCTCATCTACTACTTGGTTTAAATGTCGGAGTGATCTATTCTGGTATGGGCGACCAGCCAGGTGGCCTCCTAGATCTCAAGCACGAAGAACCAGGGGAAGATGATGAGCGGCTCAAACATTTTCGCCGCGTCCCTCGCCAGGAAAGCTATTTAGCTGACGTAACGTACGGTACCAACAACGAATTTGGCTTCGATTATCTACGCGACAACATGGTGCACAGACTCAGTGACAAGGTCCAGCGCGGCCACTACTATGCCATAGTCGACGAAGTCGACTCTATTTTGATCGACGAGGCTCGCACCCCCCTAATCATCTCCGCCCCAGACTCAGGTTCCACCGACAAATATCCAGAGTATGCCAAGATGGTCACCACTTTAGCCAAAGATACCGACTACGACGTCGACGAAAAGCTAAAAACTGCCACGCTTACAGACTACGGCATCCGCCGCCTAGAGCAGAGACTCGGAGTGAAAAATCTATACGAGGAAAGTTACGAATCTGTCCACCACGTCGAGCAAGCTCTAAAGGCTGCGACCCTTTTTGAACGCGATCGTGACTATGTCGTCAAAGACGGCGAGGTCATCATCGTAGACGAACATACTGGTCGTATGATGTATGGCCGCAGGTTCTCTGACGGACTCCATCAAGCTATCGAAGCCAAGGAAGGTGTAAACGTCCAACAAGAATCTCGCACGCTAGCCACTATCTCTTTGCAAAACTATTTCCGCATGTACGAACATCTCTCAGGCATGACAGGTACCGCTAGCACGGAAGGTGAGGAATTTAAAAAGATCTATAATCTCGATGTCGCCGTAATCCCTACCCACCGCGATGTGGCGCGCAAGGATCATACTGATTTTATCTACAAGACCACTCGTGCTAAGTATGCTGCTATCGTCAAAGAGGTAGAGACGCTCCACGCTAAAGGGCAGCCAGTGCTAATCGGTACCAAATCCATCGACAACAACCAAATTATTTCTAAATATTTAAAACGTAAAAACTTGCCCCACAACGTCCTCAACGCCAAAAACCATACAGAAGAGGCTTCTATCATCGCCAACGCTGGTAAATACGGTGGTATCACGGTAGCTACCAATATCGCCGGTCGCGGTGTCGACATCGTCCTAGGTGGTGACAAAAATACCATGGATAAAAAAAACTGGGAAATAGCTCACAAAAAGGTTTTAGAAGCTGGTGGGCTCCACGTCATCGGTACCGAGCGTCATGATAGTCGCCGCATCGACAATCAGCTACGTGGTCGTTCTGGTCGCCAAGGTGACCCAGGATCATCTAGGTTTTATGTCTCACTAGAAGACGATCTCATGCGCATCTTTGGCGGTGACAAAATCGCTGGCATCATGACTATGCTCAAGATCCCCGAAGACGAAGCCATAGAGCACTCAATGGTTTCTAAAGCTCTAGAGTCTGCCCAGGTCAAAGTCGAAGGTTTTTACTTTGATATGCGCAAACGTGTCGTGGACTACGACGACGTCATGAACAAGCACAGGCAGGTCATTTATCAGCTTAGAAACAAGTTGCTATCCGATGCAGAAAATGATTCCTCTAGTCTGCGTACTCGCATGATGGATTTAATAAATGAAGAGATAGAGTTACTTGTAAACTCACGTATCACTGAAGGTTTAAGTGTTAAAGAAATCGACGCAATAGTCAAAGAATTTATCACCATCATCCCATTTGACGATGCCTCAGGTGCACACCTAGTCAAAGAACTAGGTAAAACCAAGAGCCCAGAAACAATTATCAAGTCATTAAAAGATATCGCTCGTGATACCTATGATGCTAGAGAAAAATCCATCGGAGAACCCACGACTCGCGAGATCGAAAAATATGTCTACCTCACTACGCTAGATGAAAAATGGATGGATCACCTAGACAATATGGAGAGTCTGCGAGACGGTATAGGTCTTCGTGGCTACGCCCAGCGCGACCCACTGGTAGAGTACCAAAAAGAATCCTATGCCATGTTTGAGAGACTCATAGGCTCAGTCGAAAGCGAAGTAGTCAAAAAGATTTATCGCTTAAACCCAGTGGCACAACCCGCACCACAGCCTAAAGTAGTACTTCGCAAAGCCGAAGCCGAAGGCGTAGGTCCTGAGCGCAGTCGAAGGAATGATGTGATCAAATCAGAGGGGAAAGTAGAAGACTCCAAAGTCCGCATCGGTCGCAACGACCTCTGTCCCTGCGGCAGTGGTAAGAAATGGAAAAAATGTGGCATGATCAATGATCCTTCTCATCGCGGTTGAGGCCATCACTTCAAAAAATAGCTATATCTACTTGATCTTGCTCTCCAACTCTTTGATCTGCTCTTTCATCTTGACCATCTTTAATTCACGGTCCACCGTCAGCCCATTTAGTTTATTAGTTTCCTGGAATTTTTCTTCTATTAATAATCTAGATTTCTCAAGTTCTGCCTCAGCATTTTTGATGTCAGAAATATCTGTTAGTGTACCTACCATTCGCTTGGCAGATCCATCTATGTTTTTAGTTATCGTCTTGCCGTGCGTAGAATACCATCCGTAGGTCCCATCTTTTCTCTTTAGTCGTACATCCACCACAAATTTCTTTCCAGATGCTACTCCTGCCTGTAGTTCAGCTTCTATACGGTCTTTGTCATCTGGAAAAACCATTGTGATCCATTGATTATAGGTTGCGGGGAATTCATTGTCTTCAAACCCGAGCATTTCAAAGTATCTAGGAGTAAAGTATGCTTGTCCCGTAGGTACGTCCCAATCCCAGACACCATCTTCCAGCGCATCAATTACTAGATTATATAGTTCATTCGTGTCTTTTGTATTCTTGGTATCCATACAAAAATAATATCATAAAAAATAATTGTACGCAAAATATAGGTATAATCATCTGATGAAACTGCAAAAATGGTAGGCAAACCCAATCAATAAAAATTACTTATACGCATTTTTCAAAAACTTTGCGTTCTTTTCTGCGGTACTTGTCCCGTTTTTTACAGATTGGGGCGGCATCTCACTTTTTCAAGTCCAAATCTTACAGTCATGGTTTAGTATTTGGGTATTTATTCTAGAAGTTCCAACAGGCGCTGTTGCAGACAAGATAGGTCGTAAGCATAGTCTCATGCTTGGTTCTGCCACTATCGCCCTTGCGACCCTCATTTATGGGAGCTTCCCTTCATTTACCATCTTTTTGATTGCAGAGCTGCTTTTTGCACTTGGTTATGCGCTAAATTCTGGGGCAGACCAAGCCCTGCTCTACGACACCATCAAAAGCCAAGGTCGTGAGGCAGAGAGTAAAAAAATCATGGGTAGGGCAGATGCAATCATGCTCTCAGGCATGATGATAGCTGCGCCTATTGGTAGTGTGATTTCTTCTTACCTGGGACTCAATGCTCCCCAGTACATGACCGCTATCCCCATGCTCATTGCTAGTGCTCTTGCTTGGTCCATACCTGAGCCCAAAATCCACTCAGACTCACAGACTACTCATTATCTAGATATCATCAAGCAAGGTTTCTATGAGATGAGGCACAACGCAGTTATCCGCACGCTAGCTTTTGACTCTGTCGTAGTCTCTTCTGCAGCCTATTTTGTCGTGTGGTTTTACCAGCCCTTTATGAAGGACCTGGGTATCCCCATCATCTATTTTGGACTTGCTCACGCTCTTTTATTACTTTCAGAAATTACCGTTTCTTCGAACTTTAAATTTTTTGAGAGGTTTCTAGGAGAGGGAAAAGCATATCTTAAAAACAGCGCCATTCTAGTTACTCTAGCATTTATCCTGGCTGCAATCTATCCAAGTTATCTTAGTTTGATTATTTTAATCACCATAGGTGGTGGCATAGGATATACCAGGGCCACATATATCAGTAGTATCGCCAACAAACACATCAAATCCTTACATCGTGCAACAGTACTATCTTCTGTCGGAATGATACGCAGATTAGCACTAGTCCCACTCAACCCCATGATTGGCGCTGTGGCAGTCTATTCTCTTCCTGTTGCATTTATCGTAGTGTCCTTCTTCCCGCTCAGCTCTCTATTTATCAAAGAGGCGGTAGAGTAAATTGTTTCGTGTTAAACTTGTATTTATGGAACTTGAAGTTAAAAAGAAATTAAAGAAAGCTCTTGGTATATTTTTAGTGATATTTGGTATTTTGGGGCTCATATTGCCTATTCTCCCAGGTGTCTGGGTCATACCAATAGGTTTAGAGCTACTTGGTTGGCGACTGATCATCGATCGCAAAAAACCCTGGCGTGAAATAATCTCGCTTAAAGACAAAACAAAAGATAAAGAGGAAATAGAGTAAAATAGCCCCATGTTTACAAAAAACCCAAAAAATACGTCCTGGTCGCCTGTTGCCAAGTGGTATAGCGGGATAGTAGGTGAAGGCGGCCATTACTTCCACGAGCATATAATTCTCCCAAATCTCAAACTACTTCTTGATCCAAAAGGTGGGGACTCAGTCCTAGACATCGGTTGTGGCCAGGGAGTATATGCACGCACCCTCCCTCACAATGTAGATTACATAGGCATCGATGTTTCCAAAGAGTTGATTCAGGAAGCCAAAAAACTCACTAAAAACGCAAATCAAATTTATTTTGTAGCCGATGCAACCAAAGGCATTCCCGTGCCAGCCAGTTCGTTTGATCACGCTGTTTGTATCCTAGCTATTCAAAACATGAAAGATGGTGCCAGCACTATTTCAAATGTGGGTCAGTCTCTCAAAGAAAAGGGGGACTTAGTGCTAGTCCTAAATCATCCTAGTTTCCGCATCCCCCGCCAAAGCAGCTGGGGCAAAGATGAAACCCAAAAATTAGAATATCGCAGGGTAAATAGATATCTCTCGCCGCTAGAAATCCCGATCAATGCACACCCTGGACTCGCCGACTCACCACTTACTTGGACTTACCATGAGCCGCTGCAGTACTACGTCAAAGCACTAAAGGAGGCTGGTATGGTGATCACAGATCTAGAAGAGTGGACATCGGATAAAGTAAGCACAGGCAAAGCTGCCAAAAGTGAAAATCGCGCCCGTTCCGAATTCCCCATGTTTCTGGCAATTAAAGCAGTAAAACTTTCGCTATCATGACCAAGATAATCTACGCCACCACAAACCCCGGGAAATTTAACGAAGTCAAAAAAATCTTTACCCATCACAACATAACTATTTATAGTCCGATGGATTTTGGTAAAAGTATCGAGGTAGAAGAAACTGGCAGTACTTTAGAAGAAAACGCACTTCTTAAAGCAAAAGCATATATAGATATATTTCCAAATGACATCATCATCGCCGACGATACTGGTGTAGAGGTAGACGCTCTAGGTGGAGAGCCAGGCATCAAAGTCCGCCGCTGGAAAGGCTACAAGATGGAAGATGAAGAGATCATAGAGCACTGTCTCTTGCGTATGACAGGTATCAAAGAGGGTAGTCGTGGGGCCCAGTTTCACACGGTGCTTGCAGTAGCAGGGCCAGGCAAAAAGATAGTCTATTTTGACGGAGTATTTAAAGGTCAAATTTTGCAGGAACCAAAAAAAGAAAGGGAAGTGGGTATGCCATTTTGGCCGATCTTTTTTATCCCCGAGCTAAACATAACTTTAGGTGAACTCCATCACATGCCTATGGAGTTTCAGCTTCTACATCCTACACACCGAGAATTAGCAGTTTTAAAATCCCTACCATATCTTGTCTCAATGATACAATGATTTAAATCATTGTATCATTCAATATTTCCATTTATCGCTTGAGAATTCACTAATTTGATGGCTTTTTGATAATGTATAGTCCCCAATTTTCGTACGAGTTAAACTTTCTAAATAACTATCTATCCCCATTGATTTAAATATGTCGTATGACAACTGGCGGATATATGTACCACTACTCACAGTAGTCACAAATGTGACAAGCTCTCCTTCGATCTTTTCAATCTCTAGTTTATAGATCGTGACTAGCTTGCTCTTTTTCTCCATCTCTTTACCTGCTCTAGCTAGCTTGTATCTAGGTACTCCATTTATCTTGGTCGCAGAATAGTCAGGTATTTCTTGCTCTATCTCACCGACAAAATTTTTAGCCGCCGCTTCAATTTGCTCTCTCCGTAAGCTGTAAGCCGTAAGCTGTTTGCCTACACTTCCCGTCCTATCTAGCGTATCGCTACTTGCACCAAGTTTTGCAGTAGCTTTATAGGTTTTAGGTAGTGCTTGCAGTTCATTCATTTTCTTTGTTGCTTTGCCAAGTAGTAGCAGTAGTACACCATCAGCAAATGGATCCAGAGTTCCTCCGTGTCCTATTTTAAAATCTGGATGTACAGCTCGTTTAAAATCACGTATCACGTCAAAACTCGTCATCCCGACTGGCTTATATACTGGAAGTATCATGTCCATATAGCAGATTCTACATGATATAGTTGAGATATGAGTACACAAGTGACAAAGATAGATGGGACCACCGAACAATATGACGAGGAAAAAATCAGAGCTTCAGCCACTCGCGTAGGAGTCCCGGCATCACTTCAAGACCAAATGCTTGTTAGTATCCGCGATAGACTATACGACGGTATCAAGACAAACGAAATATTTGGCATGATCAAAGAATATTTACGTCATTCAGAATTACCTTATCTAGCCACCAAATACAATCTAAAAACCGCGCTCTCCGAATTAGGTCCATCTGGCTATCCTTTTGAAAAATATGTAGCCTTACTTTTGACAGATATCGGTTATCATACTCAAATCAATCAAACCATCATGGGCGGCTGTGTCCCACACGAGATAGATGTATTGGCAAGCAAAGACAATATTACCTATTTTATTGAAGCCAAGTTTCACAAAAATGCGAGCCAACGCACGGATGTTCGCATCACACTATATATAAAAGCTCGCTACGACGATCTCAAAACCACCTGGAAAATGGGCAACATTAGGCCGTGGATCGTGACCAATACTAGGTTTTCTACAGATGCCATCAAATACGGAGAGTGTCAAAATATAAAATTAACAAGTTGGGGATATCCAAAAGGCGAGGGGATCATGGATCTCATCGAACACACGGGACTGCATCCTATCACCATGCTAGAAGGGTTGAACTCTGGAGATAAATTGCGCTTGCTCACAGCAGGGGTTGTCACTTGTCGACAACTCAAAGATCCCAAAAATCACAGTCTAGTCTCTAGAGATTTTTTGGAAAAAGTTCTACCGGATTTAGACAAAATCTGTGCGAGTTCTATCAATGAAATCTAAGCGCTCATATATATTAAAGTTGATCCCCTATATTGTCTTGACGCTAGTTGGAGTACCAATCGCGGGCATGACATTTAATGAAGGCTTAAAAATATCAGGTTATAAAACTATCCCAGTAGAAGTAGTAGGAACTGGATCCATGTACCCATCCCTCTTTTGGTCTACTGTAGAAGGTGGTCCCGAAGACGAGTCCAAATCAGTTGTCCAGGAATATCGCACCACACCACATCTATATAAATATTTTCGTGGTTTAAATTTTGCAGGCAACAATTTTTTTAGTAGAAAATTAGCACATGGTGATATGGTTGCTTTCAAAAATAGCAAAACTCGCGAGATTTTGACCACAGACAACAAAGATCAAGAAAATGGCTTTATCAAAAGAGTAATCGCTTTGGCAGGTGATACGGTAGAACTTCGAGATGGATTTGTGTATATCAACAATATCTTAATTCAAGAGCCATACGTATATTCTCCTAGGTCTACTTACGGTGGGACAACTCTCAAAGATTGTGAAAAATTGATAGTTCCCACAGGTAGTCTATTTGTGTTGGGAGACAATCGCAAAGTTTCATCAGATTCGCGTTTTGAATTGGGTGTGATCAATGATGCTGATGTCGAGTTTGTATTGCCATACAACGAGCAAAAGATTTATCATTCGCTCTATCGCGATACATCCAAAGATGATGCGTTGTTGGGTCAACCAACCTTGTCAGCCACCGAGTTTGTAAACTTGGTCAACGCAAAAAGAATCTCATTAAATCTCCCAAAGTTAAAAGAATCAACAGGCTTAAACAAATCTAGTGCATTGCGTGGCGACAAGCTGCTACTAGATGAAAATACAAACTATTCTATGCAACAAGCACTAGAAAAAGTCGGATATTCAAATATAGTTCTTGGCGAATTTGTCAGCCGCGGCAGGTTCACGGCTAAAGAATTGTTGGACAATTTACTTTATCAACCAGGATCAACTAAGCAAATTTTAAACAATGAATATTCAGATCTTGGTGTATCAGCAGTTACAAGGGAAATTGCAGGTTGTCCAACTCAAATTATTGTAGGCCATCTAGGTGGGTATATCCCAGCCACATACGATCGTTCTACGATAAATAGTTGGGTAGAGCTAAAATCAAATCTAACTGAGATCATTCCTACCTGGGAAAAAGCAATTGGGTATAATAACCTAGATCAGCAAAAATTGTCTACGTTATTATCAATTTTGCGAACTAGACAATCACTAGCCACTGAGATAGTAGATGTTATGAACAAAAAAGAGTGGTTTACTAAAAACCAGCAGGAGAGAATTGAACAAGACAAATTAGAGGCAAATAAAGCAGAATCACTAGCAAAAGAGCTAAACAAAGAATAATATGTTTAAAAAAATATTCTCAATAGGGATTCTTAATTATCTTAGATACTTTGCAAAGTTACAGTTAAAAAAGAATCCTAAAGCTACCCTCATAGGCATTACAGGTAGTAGTGGCAAGACTTCAACTCGTCTTGGGGTGGTACATGTCTTAAAGACCAGGGGGTTAGTCAAAAGTTCTATTCACGCCAATTCACAGTCTGGCATATCTTTAAATATTTTAGGACTTACACCCAAAAATTATTCTATTATTGATTGGTTTAGACTTATCATTTTAGCTCCATATCAATATTTTACTTTCAATGAACACTTCGATTTTTACGTATGCGAGATGGGAATCGATGGTCCAAGTATCCCAAACAACATGTCATATCTTCTAAGTATTTTTAAACCAAACGTAGGTGTAGTTCTAAATGCAGGTTTGTCCCATGCTTTTGCATTTGATCATTTAGTCAAAGACAACAGTCCCAAAAGAAGGCCAGAAAAACTGGTCAAACTTATTGCCAAAGAAAAAATGCAACTCGTCAAAAATATTTCAAAACATGGTGTAGCAATAATAAATGTAGATCAAAAAGAATTGGCAAACGAAAAGCATGATATCAAAGCTAGACTCATCACATATGGCAAATCAAAGAAAGCTGATCTACAAATTCTAGGACACTATAAATACTTGTATCAAGGAACTAAATATCAAATGTCGCCACTAGACGTGTATCCAGAATCATATGAATATACTTTTGCTGCAGTCATCTCGGTATGTGCAGCGCTTGCAATACCTCCAAGCATCAGTATCCCAATTTTATCTACATATAGAGCCGCGCCAGGTAGACTAAGAATATTTACCGGGTTAAATCAAACCACACTCATAGATAGTAGTTACAATGCTAGTCCAAGCAGTATGAAGGAAAATCTAATATTTTTAAAAAAAATTGCAGGGTCAAAGAAAAAAATAGCCGTACTTGGTGATATGCGAGAATTAGGGTCAGCGACCAAATCCATTCACAAAGAGCTCGCGCACTGGATCATGCAAAATGCTGACGAAGTTGTTTTGTTTGGTTCCTACGTCAAAGAATATACATTGCCTCTTTTAGAATCTAGTAGGTTCAACGTACATCATTTTGCAAAGATGGCGGAGTTGATAAAATATCTTAGATTCGTAGCAAAGCCACATGCTCATATATTATTTAAAGGTTCTCAAAATACCATCTTTTTAGAACGAGCCATCGAGGCTATGTTGGCAAACAAAAACGACATTCCATTGTTGTGTAGACGTGGACCATTTTGGGATAAGATTCGCACACAAAATCCTTGATTGTGATATAATCCAGAGTATGAAACACAAACGCTTAGAGTTACCAAACTTACCCTATGCCTATGACGCCCTAGAACCTGTTATTTCCAAAAAGATCATGGAGCTCCATCACACACGTCATCACCTGGCTTACGTCACAGGTATGAATGCTGCTATGGACCGATTGGAAAAAGCTCGTGCCGGCGAAGGCCTAGACATAGATTACAAAGCGACCATGAGAGATCTCTCATTCTTCACAAATGGTCACAAACTCCACAGTATCTTCTGGCAAAACATGCGCAAAACCAAAAAAGACAATGCTCCAAGTGGTGCTCTACTTGAAAAAATCGAAGAGCAGTTTGGATCATTCGAAAAATTCCAAGCAGAGTTTGCCGGTGCCGCCAAGACTGTCGAAGGTTCAGGTTGGGCTGCACTAGTTGCTGACGGTGAAGATCTTCATGTCATCCAAATCCAAAATCAAAACTTGATGACTATCGTTGAAACCAAAGTATTGCTACTCCTAGATGTCTGGGAACATGCCTACTACCTAGACTATCAAAACGATCGTGGCAAATATGTGGACGCTTTCTGGTCCATCATCAACTGGGACGATGTAGCTGCTAGATTAGTATAATCTTTTTCGTGTTAAAATAAAAAAGTTCAACAAATTGAACAGCGGGGTGTCGTATAACAGTAGTATCTGCGGCTGGGGGTCGTAGGGCCTCGGGGCAGCACCGAGCACCCCGACAAATCATTAGGTAAAAAAGCATACTTCTTGTACAATTAATCATATGTTTAAATGGATCGCCGGTCATAAAACTATGGCTATTTTAGTAGTTCTAGCTTTTGTGGCTGGTTGGTATTTCTTTGGCCGCAAACCCACGGTAGTATATGACGAATATGTCCCTACCCGAAGCAGTATCAGCGACACTCTAGAGCTATCTGGCAAAGTAAGAGCCGAACGTTCCGCCTCTCTCAAATTTCTCGCAGGTGGTTTAGTCACTTATCTAGGTCCAAAAACTGGCGACACAGTCAAAAAATGGCAGATCTTGGCTAGCGTAGATACTCGCCAGCTCCAAAAAAGTATGGAGCAAAAACTCAATCTTTATAGTATCCAGCGTGGCACCTTCGAACAAACAGCTGACGACAACAACAACTCAGTCCCCGCAGGTGATCTAGCCAATACTTTAAAGAGACTACTTGAAAAAAATCAATATCAACTAGACAATACGGTCAAAGATGTAGAGTATCAGGATCTTTATCTCAAATTATCAAAGCTTGTTAGTCCCCTAGACGGTGTCCTCGTGCAGTCTCCTATCACAACCGCCAATGTCCAAGTTTCAGCAGCTGACGCATGGATAGTAGTAGATCCCACCTCACTTTATCTCTCTGCCGATCTAGATGAAACCGACCTCAAAAAAGTCAGTGTAGGTCAAAAGGTAAACATTACTTTAGATGCCTATCCAGATCTAAAAATCGTCTCCAATATCACCTATATCGCCTATAGCCCCAAAGAGACCACAACTGGTACTACCTATGAAGTAAAAATTAGCTTGTCTCAAGAACAAACGCCTTTGCGCATGGGACTAAATGGCACCGCAGGTGTAGTGATGACAGAAAAAGACAATGTGCTCACGCTCCCTTCTAGTGCCATCACAAATGTGGCAGGCAAGCCCACTGTACTCGTCAAAAATGGCAGCAAGTACACAGAAAAATCTATCCAAACTGGCATCGAATATGGTGGAACCGTCGAAATCCTAGGGGGTATAAACGAGGGTGAACATGTCTACTCCAAAAAGTAAAAAATCGCAGGCAGTCTTGTCTCTTAGCCATGTTTCCAAAGTCTACAATTTGGGTGAGGAAGATCTGATCGTACTTGGAGATATCTCTGTCACAATCACTAGTGGAGAACTAGTGGCCATCGTAGGACCATCAGGGTCCGGCAAGTCCACGCTCATGCATATCATGGGACTCCTAGATCAACAAACTAGTGGCACAGTCACTCTAGCTGGACATGATGCTTCTTCACTTACCGAAGTAGAGGCTTCAAAACTCCGCAATAAATATATTGGTTTTATTTTTCAGCAGTTCAATTTATTATCTCGTACTTCAGCGCTTGAAAATGTCTTACTGCCTACTCTTTACAACGAAGATGGTGGTGACAAATCTGTTTATGCCAAAAAACTTTTAACCGATCTTGGGCTAGGTGAAAGACTCAAAAATTATCCCAACCAACTCTCGGGTGGTCAGCAGCAAAGAGTAGCTATTGCCCGTGCGCTCATAAATGATCCAGCCGTCATTTTTGCCGATGAACCAACAGGCAATTTAGATAGTAAAAGTGGTCACGAAGTTGTAGAAATTTTGAAAAAATTAAACGCCGAAGGCCGGACCATTGTCATCGTGACCCACGACTTAGAACTAGCTAAAATGGCAAATCGTACCATTAAAATATTTGATGGAAATATAGTTTCCGACACCCAGAAAAAAATATGAAAATATCTATCCTCGCCAAATCATCTTTTATCTCAATTTCGCGCAACAAAACACGTTCATTTTTGACGATGCTTGGCGTCGTCATCGGCGTGCTATCAGTCATCCTACTTACTGCAATAGGTAATGGTTTGACTGTCTTTGTCGAACAGCAATTTAAAGAACTAGGTAGCAATCTACTTATTGTTACTCCAGGAGAAATCGTAAATAGTGATGGAGGTTTTGATCAGCAAGGAGCAGCTCTTAGTTTTGCCACTTCCAAGCTGAGTGAAGATGATAGTAAGGCTCTTGGTCGTGCAGGTTACCCCATCACTTTGGCAGTACCACTTACTGGTAACAATGGTGAAGCTCGTACTAGTGAGGGTAAAAGGTCTGGCATGGTCGTAGGCACTACTCCAGGGTACTCAGAAGTTCGCAATACCAAAGCTGCCAAAGGCAGATTTCTAACAGAAGGAGATTTAGCTGGTAACCGTAAAGTGGCGGTAATCGGCAGTAAAATTGCCGACAAACTTTTCCCTGGTGTAAATCCAGTAGGCAAACTCATGACTATAAATAAATTACGTTTCGAAGTCGTAGGTGTAGCCGAAGCCAAGGCAGCTGGTTCTTTTGGTGGTCCAGACATCGATAGTTTTATGTACGTCCCAATCACCACAGCCAAAATCGCCTTTGGGGCTGAGAAAGTAATGCAGATCATGGTGCAGTCAGCTACTAAAGAATCTCTACCTAGGACCAGGGCATTGATAGAATCAACTCTCATCAAACATCTAGACTCTAAAGATTTTTCTGTCACCGACCAAAGCGAAATCTTGAAAACTATCCAAACAATTTTAGGAGTTTTAACCACTGGCCTTGCGGGCATTGCCGCCATCTCACTAGTCGTAGGTGGTATCGGTATCATGAACATTATGCTTGTGGCCGTATCTGAGCGTACAAAAGAAATCGGTCTGCGCAAAGCACTTGGGGCTACCCCAAACAATATCATGATCCAGTTCCTCATAGAGTCAGCCGTGATCTCGACAGTTGGAGGTTTGATAGGTATTCTCTTGGGTGTTTTAGGCTCCCTAGCAATCAGGCCATTTTTCCCCGCTACTCCTGCCATGAGTTCGATTCTTTTGGCATTTGCCGTCTCTTTAGCTACGGGTATTATTTTTGGAGTGTATCCAGCACAAAAAGCCGCCAAGTTATCTCCAATTGAAGCCCTACGCTACGAGTAGTCTTTTTCTGATATAGTTTAGTTATGGCCAGTTTTATCAGGAGTTTCAATTATTGGGTCAAGACTAGATCAAAAGGCGTAACTGTACGATTTAAATACCGTCCAATTATTTCTGTAACTACAGCTCTATTCTTGGTACTAGTATCGATTATCGTAACCAAGTCTATAGTAAGTGCGCTGAGTAAAGATTTCGTACAAACAGATTGGTCTGGTGGGGCAGATACTATCACTACTATCAATGATACCAATCTATCTGGCTGGACAAAATATTATTCTAAAACAGATGGTGTAAACACGGGCACGGCTGGGGAAGTAAAACTAAATATCACAATCACTCAACCATGAAAAAACTCTTACTATTTTTCATCGCATTATTTATCATCATATTAAATCCTAGTCGTGCTAGTGCTGCCGCAGTTTCTTGGGATGGGGGTGCCGCTACAGCCAATTGGTCAGACGCCAATAATTGGAGCGCCAATGCTCTTCCTACGGCCGATGATGATGTCACGATAAATCAAAATGTTACTGTAAATATCGCCGCAACCACTACGATCAATTCTTTGACTGTTGGTCAAAATGGGGGCGGCACTACCCCAATATTAAATTTCAATTACGACGCCATTGCAAATGGTGCACTTATATTGGATGCAGGTGATTTAAATGTATACACAGGAGCTAGTATTACCCATGTAAATAGTAGTAGTAGCATCATCGCGACAATTTTTATAAATGTAATATCTGGAAATGGGACGATTGTGGGATCAATAGATGCTGCAGGACAAGGATACATTGCTGGATATGGTGCAGGTACCGGGACAGGTACCGATCGTGGCGGTGGGGGTGGTCATGGTGGTGTCGGAGGTGCTGGGCCAGTAGGTGCTGGAGGTGGTTCCTATGGCTCTACTACTGCTCCAGTCACTTTGGGATCAGGTGGGGCTTGGGCAGGACAAGGGGGTAGTGGTGGTGGAGCAATAAAATTTAATATTTTTGGTAATCTTACTGTCTCAGGATCAATTAATGCAAACGGAGACAATGGATCTTGGGAAAATAAAGCAGGTGGAGCCGGGGGAAGTATCTATCTCACGGCTGGAACCATTGCAGGATCTGGATCGATCTCTGCAAATGGGGGTACGGGGGATGTGTCGTATGTTGGTGGTGGCTCTGGTGGGAGGATTGCACTCTACTACACAAGTCTTACTCACTCTGGATCTCTCACTAGTTACGGGGCCAGCGGCTACCGCTCAGGTGGAGCTGGTACTATCTACAAAAAACCAAGCGGTCAAGCAAATGGAGACCTAATTATTAATAATAATAATTTACCAATGAGTGATTTCCCTCTTTCTGGCTATACACCACTGGGTGTTTTAGTACTCAACAATTTAACAATAAAAAATAATGCGCAAGCCGAAATTGTGAGTACTACAAATGTCAGCTACTCAAGTCTAGATTGGAGCACAAATGGTGTAATTGTAGACGATAGCGTCTCAGGTATTATGGTTCCCTTTAGCGGTGGCGGGACTGTCAATATCCCACTTGGGTCCAAGCTGTATGCCAATATACCACGTACTTATAGTGGTCTCACAATCGGTGGTATCCTGACACATTCCAACAATACTGCTACTCAGCAATACGCGATCGATCTCACAGTCCTCGGTGACACAACTCTTAGTAGTAGTGGCTCTATCAATGTCAATTACAAAGGTTTTGCTGGTGGTTACGGGGATGGTGTCGGTACCGGCATTGGTCGGATTGATCGTGCGGGTGGTGGAGGTTATGGTGGACGAGGTGGGGACGGACCAAATGGCAGTGGTGGCGCAGTATATGGCTCTATATATGAACCGACAAGAATTGGTTCTGGCGGTGCATGGGCGTGGAATGGCGGTAGTGGTGGTGGAGCAATAAAATTTAATATTTTTGGTAATCTTACTGTCTCAGGATCAATTAATGCAAACGGAGACAATGGATCTTGGGAAAATAAAGCAGGTGGAGCCGGGGGAAGCATTTATCTCATAGCTCACTCTATTACTGGCAGTGGACAACTCAGTGTAGTTGGTGGTAACGGCCACCCAAGTTATACAGGTGGTGGTGGTGGTGGTCGAGTCGCCATCTACTATAGTGGCGACTATAGTTATAGTGGTACTGTCAATCTGGCCGGAGGTACAGGTTACAATGCAGGATCCCAGGGTACCAAAGTAATAAAGGCTAGTGGCGGGGAGCTTGTCTCTACACCATTCAACACTAGTGATCCTGCAACACTTGTTTATGATCTTCATTGGACCGAAAATTTGCCTGCTGGCACCGATGTCAAACTTCAACTCGCCACTGCCCCAGACAATGGTTCGGGTAGCCCAGGCACATGGTCAGATTGGCTAGGACCTAGTGGGGCAGGTACTTATTTTACCGATCCAACAGGTGGAGAAGATATTCATTCTACACAAAGAGATGGCTCAAATGATCAATGGTATAAATACAAAATTATTTTTTCAGCTGCAACAAACGATGCAAATATCCCCACAGTATCTGATGTCACTATCACTTACGTGGTTAACACTCCACCAACTGTTGCAATCACAAATACACCTACATTATCTGCTATTGGTACTATAAACGTGACATATACTATTTCAGACCCAGAAGAGGCAATAGTTACCAGTTATTTAGCAGCTGATATTGGTCAAACTACAAATTCAGATTATGTTATTGACTCAGTAGCAAATCTTGGGGTCTCTAGTGCGACAAGCTTGCCTTCTTTAGGTACTATTCTTTTAGACAATGAGATGATTTCATATTCTGGCAAATCAGGAAATTCATTAACAGGTATTACTAGAGCTGCAAATGGTACAACAGCCACGGCTCATGTTGCTGGCAGTGTAGTTTGGTTTGTAGCTCCATCTCCATCATTATCTGGAGATTTTGGCAGTATCTCAAAAATTGGGACCAAGAGTGTTACTTGGACGCCAAGTAGTGATATATCAATCCTAGAAACCACAACCGCAAAAATCAAAATATTAGTCAATGATGGCAATATAGCCAACCAAATTGGGTCAGATTCTAAAAGTTCTATTACGTTAGACACAAAAGCACCTATAAACAATGATATTTATATAAACAAAAGATTGGGCCAAATTACTCTATCATCTACAGATGGGAATGCCCTATATTACAAAGCTAGTAACAATATTGATCTCTCTTCGGATGGAGTAAATGTAGATTCAGGTAATTGGACTGCCTACTCTACACCTATTACCTGGACATTTAGCGGAGATCCATCGACTGTATATGTACGTTACAAAGATGCATATGGCAACGAGTCTAGTACCATTTCTACACAGAGCCCAACACGACTATCTAGTTTATTAATTCAAGATGGTAGTAATCCAGATACTCATGAGTGGCGCCTCTTTACTTCCTGGGTAGTTGCCACGGTTCCAGTAAATGGATTTAGTTATTATCAACTGTATAGATCTACAGACGGTGCAACCTACACGCCTCTCACTCAGATAGGTACTAGAGCCCAAAACTATTATCTCGATCAGGGATTAGATAGTGCAATCACGTATTACTACAAAATCACCATTGTAGATAGTCATGGCAATGAGTCAGATGTAAACTCGCCTATTCAAAACTCCGGTTCTTCGTCTAGGTCTGGTGTTGGCTTAACTCCAGATGGTTCAGGTGGCGGAGACTTTACCGCTCCAAATGTTACAAACATTGTGGTAAGTAATATTACTACAACTACCGCTACATTTACCTGGACCACGGATGAGCTTTCAGACTCTACAATTGGTTATTCCACAAACACTAGTTATTCAAATGAAGTGGGCTCGATCTCGATGGGGACTTCTCACTCTATTGTGTTATCAAATTTGGTTCCCAATACTTCTTATTATTACAGGGTGATCTCAGCGGACGCCTTAAACAATAAATCAATTATCGAAGATTCATCTACCCAATCATTCTCTACGCTCGCAGATACATCGGGTCCCGTGATTTCCGATATCAAGGCAGTGGTAGGGGAGACT
Organism: uncultured bacterium; assembly: GCA_903945195.1. Taxonomy (GTDB): domain Bacteria; phylum Patescibacteriota; class Microgenomatia; order UBA1400; family UBA12108; genus CAJAUT01. The sequence goes on along the minus strand of CAJAUT010000023.1, from coordinate 28,484 downwards.
CAGGCTGGGATCTCATGGTCAACTACGGAGGAAAGTAACTCGCGCGTCGAATATTCGCTAGATAGCTCTTATGGCAGCGCTACCACTTCGGCATCTTTCGTATTTGGCCATGCATTGACGATCTCAGATTTAACTGTAGATACTACTTACAATTATCATGTCATTTCTGTTGATTCAAATAATAATTCTAGCACTTCCCCAAACTACTCATTTACCACCTCAGCAATAACCTTGATTTCAACAGATACTACAGCTCCTTCAATTAGTGATATATCGGTCAGTAGTGTTACACCTAGTTCAGCAAAAATATCCTGGAGTACAAATGAAGATGCAGATGGAAAAGTTGAGTACGGTGAATCATCTAGCTACGAGAGAGGTATTGCAGAAGGTAATCATGATTATAAAACAAGCAAGAGTGTCACTGTCATTGGTTTATCACCAGAAACTACCTATCATTACAGAGTTACCGTAGTAGATAAAGCTGGTAATACAAATAGCTCAGGTGACGCCACCTTCTCAACTACTGTCCAAAGTAGCGTTGACTTGCTGGGGGTTACCGGTAGTTCATCAGGTTCAAACGCACCAGCTATCACTTCAAGTGGAGCCACTATCACAGACATCACCGCGACTTCAGTAGTAGTAGGATGGGATACTACCAAAAAATCAACCAGTGAAGTATTTTATAAAGTCAAAAATAGCTTAGATTCTCCTTCAAATTCCGGATCAACCTCCTTCCTCTCTTCACATTCAGTCATCCTCTCTAATTTGACTGCAGCCACATCATATGAATATCAGGTTAAATCAGTCGACGTTAATGGTAATTATGTGATATCAGCTAAAGCCGAATTTACGACTAGTCTTCCAGGTATTACCGGTATCAAAATCACAAACAAAAATGCAAATATCGCCAGTATCTCCTGGATTACGGCTATCCCCACCACTACAGTTATCGAATATATAAATACAAGTACAAGAGAAACTAGAAAATACTCAAATTCTAGTCTTGTCTCTGTACATTCTGCCGATCTAGAAAATCTCTATCCAGGCACGATGTATTCGTTTAATGTCCTAATTTCTGACGAGGCAGGCAATCTAGCTAGATCAGACCAATACTCATTCAGTACAGGGGATGATACGGAAGGACCTGTGATCACTGGAGTGAACAATCGTAGTACTATTATCTCTGGACAAAATAAAGTCCAGACTGTGATTACTTGGACTACAAACGAGCCCACTTCTAGTCTAGTGCAATATTCTCTCGGTGCAGGTAGTGGCAATTACGAGCAATCATCTGTTGAAAACGATGATTTTGTCCAAAATCATATTGTAGTTATATCTGGACTTAAGCCAGGTAGTGTTTATAGATATCGCGTAGTTTCCAAAGATTACGCCAGCAACCAAAGTGAGTCAGAAGCTTACGTGCTACTTACTCCGCAAAAAGAAGTGTCGGCACTCGATTTAATTATTCAAAATCTCCAAAGCTCATTTGGATGGATGAACAAGCCATGACAGACATAGCAATACAAACACAAAATTTAGTCAAAAATTTCGGAGCAGGGGATAGTCTCACTAAAGTTTTGCGTGGCATGGATATCCAAATATATGCTGGAGAATTTGTAATAATTTTTGGTCCATCAGGTTCTGGAAAATCTACATTACTAAATATTCTCAATGGTCTAGAAACTCCCACTTCAGGCAATATTATTATTGATGGCAACAATATCAATCACATCTCGGAATCTGAAAGAGCTATCTTTCATCAACAAAAGATTGGTATGGTTTTTCAAGCTTACAATTTAATACCTTCATTTTCTGTAATGCAAAATATCACCCTACCTCTCATATTTGCAAAAGTCCCAAAAATAGAAAGAGACGCAAAAGCAAAAAAAATCTTGGCAGATTTTGAGTTATCACAACTAGCCCATCGTTTGCCAAGTGAAATATCAGGTGGCCAACAACAAAGAATTGGTATCATGAGAGCCTTGATCAGCAATCCTCCCATCGTGATAGCTGATGAACCTACAGGCAATTTAGACTCCGTAGCTACTCACAATGTCATGAATTTACTACTTGGGCTAAACCGCAAATATCACAATACTACGCTCATCGTCACCCATGATTTATCTCTCTCAAAATACGCTGATCGCATTATTCATATCGTAGATGGATCAGTGATAAAAGAAACAGTGAAAAAATCCACTACAGTATCTCACGTAAAAAGTAACAAAGAATCAATATTTGAAATGACCCTAAAAAATACTAAAAAGCCTTTAGACAGAAAACTACTTCGGGTCTTACATCTACTACTATCTTCTTCACAACTAGATTCGTTTGAGCAAGAAGAATTGACTAGAACAATGAATTTTTTGGCAGCAAGGAAAGCTGGAGATATAGATCAGCATGAACTATTTGAAAATCTAGATAAACCCCTTACAGAAGGCGGTGCAGGAATGTATAGGTCTACAGCGCACCACATAGCAGACAATTTTGAAAGTATGATGGAGCTTCTATCATGAAACAAATAAAAATTTTTCAAGCAGATATGTATTTTAGCGACGTAGTAGATCTAACTTTAGAGAGATTGAAAGCAAAAAAATATCGAACTTTTCTTACAATACTGGGCGTCGGTATAGGTATTGCAGTCGTATATATACTGGTATCTTTGACTTTCGGTTTACAAAAACTCGTGATAGGAAATATTACCAGTAGTGAATCTCTGCTCAGTTTGGATGTGTTGCCAAATACAGAAATTAGAGACGTAATCAAGCTTACAGATACTGTATTAGCTGAAATAAAGAGTATGGATGGAGTATCTGAAATTAGCGCCTCAAAGTCTTTGCCAGCAGAAATAGTCTACAACGACATCAAAACTCAAACTCTCACATACGGAGCTGATCCTAGGTTTTTTAGTCTTTCAAATATCAAAGCCGACAAAGGTGAACTATACAAAGATGGCGAGAGTCAGATCGTCGTTTCATCTGCTATTTTGTCACTTTTTGGTATAGAAGAACAAACAGCACTTGGCGCCAAGCTTCGACTTTCATTTATTAAACCAAATATATTTTTTGGTGACTCACTTTCAGGTAGCGCTAATTCTACCGCTTCAGCTGCCTTACTTGAATCATCCGTTGTAGAGATTCCTGAACAGCTGACAATCGTAGGTATAATTTCCGACGATAGTAACTACATCTATTTACCTCTCAAATATTTTGATGGATTAGATCAAAACGAATATCGCGCCGCAAAAGTAAAAGCCGAAAACCAAGCAAAATTAAATGAAATCAGGGACAATGTTTCGTCTCGTGGTTTTATGGTATCAGCCATGACGGACACGCTCACTCAAATCAATAATATTTTTCGGGTCACCCAAATCACTTTTACTGTGATCGGTGTTATAGCCCTCATTATCGCTTCAATTGGGATGATCAATACAATGACAGTTTCTTTGTTGGAGCGCACTAGAGAGATCGGAATCATGCGCACCATTGGAGCTACATCAAAAGATATTCAGTATATGTTTTTAACAGAATCAATCATCATGGGTTTGGGTGGTGGCATTGGTGGACTATTACTTGGATTTGTCGTGACAAATATTTTAAGCATTATCGTAAAGATATTTGCCTTGGCTATGGGTGGTCAAGCAGTAAATATCTTTTATACTCCACCATGGTTTTACATTCTTGTATTAGTATTTTCCCTAGCTATTGGATTAATTACTGGTATCTTCCCAGCCAAGAGAGCAGCGTCCCTCAACCCAATAGACGCGCTTCGCTACGAGTAAGCTATACTAGTGCTATGAAGCGTTTGATCGGAATCATTTTACTAATAGGTCTCATCTATGGTGGCTATATTTTTTACACCAAATCTAGTCACAAAAATACCCCGATTGTCATGTCTGAAAGTACTACAAACAAAAAATTAACTATTTCTACTGCCACTGATCAAATCGATAGAGTTGCAAATGTACTAGGAGCTAGTGTGGGTGATGCATTGCAAAATGGGCAAGCCTATTTGTCTGACGTGACAAAAGGAAAATCAGAACCTATCATCAATGAGCTAGTCAGCAAAACTACAGAAACATTAAAAGACTTGCCGCGCCGTGAAGCCGAAAAAATTAAATACGAATTTTGTAAAGGTGTCGTCACCGAATATGAAAATAAATCAACTATAAAAACGGAGGCGCCATGAGTCCAAAGTCTGTCCAAGTTCGGGGAGACTCCTCGACAGGAGACCCTGCCGAAGGCAGAGTCGGGACGCCGAAGGCGGGAGGTGTCTCCCCAAAGGAATATCATTTATGACACGTCGCATAGGCGGACATGTTTCTTGTTCTGGAGGGTTAACAAATGCCGTCACAAACACCCTAAACATTGGTGGCAATGCTATGCAGATTTTTGCCGGGAGCCCTCGCATGTGGGCGCGCTCACTCTATAGCCCTGAGCTTACCGAAGGATTTCGCCGATTAACAACCCAACACGATCTAAACCCTGTTTATATCCACGCGCTTTATCTCACCAATTTGGCCTCCGACAATCCAGAACTTTTAGAAAAATCTAAAACAGCCATTATCATGGATATGAAAAACTCTGCATTGATCGGGAGCGCTGGGGTAGTTTTACACATAGGCTCTCATCAGGGTAGAGGCTGGGCTCACGATCGCGCCCAGGTCATCTCTGCCATCGAGCAAGCCTTCCGGGAGACTCCCGGAAGTTCAATTTTGTTGCTCGAAAACTCGGCCGGCCAAAACGGCAAGATAGGCTCACTCAAAGAACTAAAAGATATTTTAGATGCTATACCATCAGACAGGCTCAAAGTCTGCCTAGATACGGCTCACGCCTTTGAAGCAGGGTACAATTTTACGACTGCTGATGGTCTAGAGATGTGGATCAAAGAAATCGAAAGTACTATTGGGGTAGACAAGGTGGAGCTCTTACACTTAAACGACAGTAAGACTCCTCTTGGGAGCGGTCGTGACAATCACCAAAACATCGGAGATGGCTATATCGGGGACGCAGGTTTATCTATGCTCATCAATCATCCCAAGCTTGCTCATCTCCCACTCATCCTCGAAGTGCCAGGTGACGGCACCGGCCCCGACCGCGCCAACATCGATCGCGTCAAAAATCTGCTAAAATAATACTATGCCAGAGGATCCAGATGAAATGCCGAAAGAAGTGGTAATATCAGAAATAGAGCTTTTAGCATATTTGGCTTAATTTAGGTTAAATGTTGGTAAAAACGATTCTTTTTCCCTTGTCTTCGCACTAATTTGCACATAGAATATCTACCTATGAAAAAAACAAGTGTGTTCACCACTGCCCAAAGTGTCAAAACCCTGCCATTAAATGGGGAAAGACTGGTAAAGGAAAGGGTCGGTATTATTGCCAATCCTGTCGCTTCTGTTTTAGTTTAGGCCACAAAAGTAGAGTCTCCAGTCGCAAGATATTTCGACTGTTTTCTCAGTGGGTGAGACACACCCTGACCCTCGCCTATTTGAGTGAACTTTCTGGTTACTCTGTCCCCACCTTGAGTATTAGGTTCCAGCAATATTTAGCAAATCCTCCCACCTCAAAAGAATATTTGTCACAGCTCAAAAACACTGACGAGTGGAGTAGTTGTACGGGCTATCTTTTAATCGATGCTGACTGGTTTGGAGAGCGTTGTGTGATTACCTATAGAGACTCAGCACTAGGACGCATTTATTGGTCACTAGCGGATGGAGAATACCTCGCAGTTATCAAGTGCGACCTTGAGTGGTTGCAGAGTGAAAACTATCCCTTCAAAGCTGCTGTCTTTGATGGCAAGAAATCGATGGATTCTGCCTGCAGGGGACTTACTATCCCAATTCAGCGATGCCTTGTCCATATCCAAACCAGGATTCAAACTTTGCTCACTCAAAACCCACAAACTGAGGCGGGAAAAGATCTTCTATTACTAGCCCAACATATCAACAAAATAAACACTCCCTACGAAGCCAAAATCCTCATCCGCTGGTTTCTACGACTCTATCAGAAGCACTATCAATTCTTCACTCAAAAGACACTCAATGCTGATCCTGAAAGAAAGACTCCCAAGTGGTGGTATACCCATCCCTATCTTCGTCAAGCCTACCAACATCTTTACCAAGCTCTCCCCAACATGTTTACCTATCTCCGCTACCCAGGTCTCCCCAAAGACAACAACAGTTCTGAGGGGTCATATTCCCAGCTCGACAACAAAATATTGATACATCGTGGAATGACCCAAACGAGCAAAGAAAATCTCATTTCCTGGTACTTCTACCTAACCCGCTTTTACCCACCAAACGGCTAAATTACCAACACTTAACCTAAATTAAACCGCATATTTGGAATCGTTAGTAATAGTTGCCGAAAATGACCCCCCTCCCCCGCCAGCTAAACAACCAAATCAGACATAGCTTGTCATTTCTAGCGTAGCCAAGAGATCTTTTTCCCTGGTACAATATACTCATGTCAGATCTACGCACTCGCCTAGGCGATCTCAAAACCAAACTCAAGCTAGATGAAATCCAGCTTGAAAAAACTAGTCTCCTCACGGAAATGGAGGCAGGCGACTTTTGGGGCAAAGAAGACGCACAAAAAAAATCGCAAAGGCTTTCGGAGATAGATGACATCCTAGACACACATCAGGCTGTCGAGACTTCTATCGCCGACGCCGAAACCGCCATAGAGTTAGGTGACGAGGTAGAAAAATATGAGCGCATCGCAGAGTCTGCTCTAGCCAAACTAGAAATGAAAACCTATCTCTCTGGTCGCTACGATGGACTAGATGCCATCCTTTCTATCCATGCAGGCGCTGGTGGCACCGAAGCCATGGACTGGTCCGGCATGCTTGAACGCATGTATCTACGCTACGCCGAGCGCACAGGCTGGGGTTACGAAATCATGGATGAAACAAGAGGGGATGAAGCCGGGATCAAATCTGTAACCATCAAATTTAAAGGTAAAAGTGCCTACGGTCTCCTCAAACGCGAGCAGGGTACTCACCGCCTCGTGCGCCAAAGCCCCTTCAACGCCGACAACCTACGCCAAACCAGTTTTAGCTTGGTCGAAGTCTTGCCAGCAGTCGAAGAGGATACGCCTGACGTAGTGGTGCGTGACGAAGATATTGAGTGGCAGTTTTTCCGCGCTGGTGGACACGGGGGCCAAAACGTCAACAAAGTCTCTACTGCTGTGCGTCTGATCCACAAGCCATCAGGTATCGTGATCGTCTCGACCCAGGAGCGCTATCAGCAGTCAAATAGAGATATCTGTATGCGCCAACTCAAAGCTAAACTCTGGGAGATCGAAGAATCCAAACGTCTCGCCGAGATAGACAAAGCTAAAGGTGAGTATCGTGTAGCTAGCTTTGGCAACCAGATCCGCTCCTATGTCCTACATCCCTACAAACTAGTCAAAGATGTCCGGACTCAGTATGAAACTAGTCAGGCAGAAAATGTCCTAGACGGCGATCTAGATGGTTTCATCCAAGCCGAATTGAAAATGCTACCCTAAGATACCTGTCCCTCCGTAGCTTTCAGCGAAGGGGGATGGTATAGTGAAAAAGTCGCATATCTTATACGGAGGATTTTATGGACGATCTCAAACAAATCAATTTAGCAGGTGCAGAAGTCAAAGAAGATAAAAAAATATTGGAGGATGTTGTTATGGAGCCGGTACAAAAATCAAAACTTACCCCTATTCTCATCATGGTTGGGATCTTCCTAGGTCTAGGCACTGGTTTTTATGTGGCCCAGCAAAGACTAAAATCAGGCGGCACTGGTCTATTAACTCCAGCCACTCAAGAATTAACTAGCTCTACAACTGTCAAAGTTGGAGACACATTTGGCAGTGCCGATGAAAAAACATTTAGAGACCAAGCCGAAGGTATTCTTATGTCTGGTGGTATAGACGGCGAAGGTAGTCATCATATCGAGCGCGGAGCCAACAAAACTCAGTGGGTATATGTGACTTCATCAGTAGTCGACCTAGATCTACTAGTTGGAGATAGAGTCACGGTCTGGGGAGAGACCAACCAGGGCAAAAAGGCCGGGTGGCTTATGGACGTAGGCAAACTCAAAGTATTAGAAGTAAATGCAGCACCAGCTACGGATGAGGCTGCAAACCAAGATTAATAACAAAGTCTGAAGCTTGATAAACTTGATAGACTTTAAGAACATTTAACAAATTATGATAGTATTTGACGACGTCACAATCAGCTTTGGCAATGGCACAAAAGCTTTGTCAGACATTTCTTTTGCAGTAGGTGAAGGTGAGTTTGTCATAGTCGAGGGACACTCTGGAGCTGGCAAGACTTCTATGATGCGCGCAGTTATCAAAGATTTGCCGCTATCAAAAGGCAAGATCGTGATAGAAGGTGACGACATCTCCAAAATTTCAGCAAAAAATCTCCCTCTTCTTCGTCGCAAAATCAGCGTCATCTTTCAAGATTTTAAACTTCTCCTAGATCGCACTATCGCCGAAAATATTGATCTAGCACTAGATATCATTGGGCTAGAGGGAGATGTAGTAGAAAAGCGTCGCAAAGAACTACTAGAACTCACCGGACTTGCAGGTAAAGAAGATTATTTCCCAGTCCAACTCTCAGGTGGCGAGGTTCAGCGCGTAGCTATCGCTCGCGCACTTGCCCCTCAACCCAAAGTGCTTTTTGCCGACGAACCAACAGGCAATCTAGACGCCAAAACTGGCATGTCTATCATCAAGCTTTTGCAAGATATCAACGAAGCAGGCACTACCGTAGTCATGGCTACCCATGACCTAGAGCTAGTCAAAGATTTAAAGCTCCGTCGCATCCGCTTAGATCACGGCGAGTTAGCTCATGATTCTGGTGCACATCACCATAAGAAAGTCGCGTCTGACTCAGCTCAGACAGATCTCAAAGATGGTGAGTCTAGTCGAACCACTGAACTTGCCGAAGGAGAGGAAACATGACCCAAAAAAACACTGTCCTCAAACACATGCGTCGCTCTCCCTATCAGTCCCTAGCGGCTATTTTTATGACCACTATTACTTTCTTTATCGTCAGTGTCTTTGCTCTTGTAGTACTAGGCGCTCATTCTATGCTTGCTTTTTTTGAGTCCCGCCCACAGGTCACAGCCTTTTTTAAAGACGATACCTTGTCCTCAGAAGTAGAAACTTTAAAGTCCACACTTGCTTCCACAGTCCAACTAGACAATACAAAATATATCTCCAAAGACGATGCTCTAGAGATCTACAAATCTCAAAACTCAGACAATCCTTTGCTCCTAGAGATGGTCACAGCCGATATTTTGCCAGCTAGTCTAGAAGTATCTGCTAAAAATGCTTCTGATTTAGAGACAATTGCAGCCGTTATGCAAAAACAAAATTTTGTAGAGGAAGTGGTCTTTCAAAAAGACGTCATCGATACACTTCGCAAATGGGTCACAGGTATCAGGACCACAGGTATTGCTTTGTCATCACTACTCATCTTGGCTTCACTTGCCACTATCGTTATTATCTTGGGACTTAAATTTACAGCCAGAAAAACCGAGATCAACACACTTTCTTTGCTTGGCGCAACATCTTGGTACATTCGCTCACCTTTTGTCAGTGAAGGTATGATTTATGGCATCACAGGCGCAATCTTGGGTTGGGGATTTTCCTATCTCACTTTGCTGTACCTGACCCCAAATATCGTGAGTTTTCTAGGCGACATCACTCTGCTTCCAGTACCTATTTGGGTCATTATGTCTTTGCTAGGGGCTCAGGTGCTACTAGCCAGTTTGATAGGGGCGCTCGCCAGTCTGATAGCGACCCGGCGTTATGGTCGATGATTACCCCAGGGTCTGACCTGCTAAGTAAAACCCGCTATAGCGGGTTGCTTAGTCGACTTCAAAATACAATTTGGAGACCAGGTCAGACCCTATTGGTAATTGTGTTGAGTTTAAGTATTCTATCTGCCCCCGCCCACGCCGCTACCTGTGGTGAAGAAGTGCCCAAAGATGAAGCAGCTTTAAATACTTACATCTCCGATTGCAACTCTAAATTGAGCGATCTTTCTGGTCAAAAACAAACACTTTCCTCAGCTCTTGATTATCTAAATACGCAGATCAAAATCACGCAAGCCAAGGTCACAAGTACTACCGTGCAGCTAAATAGATTAAATATAGAAATCTCTGATTTGTCAGGCACTATAAATAGCCTCGATCTCTCACTCGACGATCTTACAAAAATCTTTATTTCTCGCGTTAGAGAAACTTACATGCACAAAACAACCTACAACACCGATTTGATTGCACAAACTTCACGCGTAAGCGATCTCTTGCGCGGTATGGAGTACAACAAAAAAATGCGCGATCATGATCAGGCATTGTTACTTCAGTTGGAAAAATCTCGCCTAGATGCCAGTCAGCAAAAAGAACAAAAAGAAATAAAGATGAAAGAGATCGCAGCTCTCAAAGCCAAGCTCGACTCAGACAAAGCAGCGCTAAATGGTCAGATCGCTTCCAAAAACAAACTACTGGCAGATACTAAAAACGATGAGACCAAGTATCAACTACTTCTTTCAGCAGCCCAGCGTCAGTTGCGCGCTTTTAGCAAATTCGTTTCTGGTCAAGGTGGGGCAAGTATTTTAAATAATCAAACTAAATGCGACTCTTGGGGTTGCTACTTTAATCAAAGAGATAGTCAGTGGGGCAACAAGGGGATAGGCTTATCTAGTAGTTCTATGGCAGAGTATGGATGTCTTGTGACTAGTGTCGCCATGGTCGCAAACCACTACGGCAAATCTCTTACTCCAGGTGACATCGCCAGTAGCAGCAATCCTTTTTGGGGTAGTACAGCCTATATGAATCAAGGTAGCTGGAATGTAAATGGAGTCACCATCACTCGTACTAGGATCGGTTCCTCAACAGCCAAAATAGACGAAGAGCTCGCAGCAGGGCGACCAGTTGTCGTAGGTATCTATGGTGGACCAGACCATTTCTTGGTGATCAAAGCCAAGGAGGGGAGTGACTACATCATGAACGATCCTTTTCCAGAAAATGGTGGGAGCATAAAGTTTAGTAGCAAATATCCACTCTCCGCTATTTCTGCAGTAGATCGTGTCACAATCAATTAATATTTTGCTAAACTAGTTTCTGATGAGAAAACTTTGTCTTGGGTTAGTCCTAGTCATGACATTTTGTCGCACAGCGCATGCAATAGATCTCTCTATCAAAGATCCAGTAGTCTCAAATCTAGAGATTTCAGTAAACGCCAGCCTATCCGCTACTTCAAATTACTATCTTCAGGGAACTATTCGTTCACAGTCTAGTAGTAAATATTTCGGAGAGACCCAAAACAACAAAGGGGACTACATTGATTATATTAGTAGTCCAGAAAAAGAATATATCTCCAGCAATTTCTTTTTTACAGATGTAAAAAATGCCACTTGGTCAGGCACTGTGAAACTCAGATTTAAACTAGACGATCCAAATTACCTAGGTCCTGGACTTTATGATCTCAAACTACGTAGATTTACAGGTGGTTCAACTAGTAGTGCCGGAGACTCAAATATCCTCACAGTGAGTCTTGCAGCTGTAGTACCCACGCCATCTCCTTCACCCTCGCCTAGTCCTAGCCCTACATCCACCCCCACGCCCACTCCATCACCATCTCCTTCACCCATTCCTAGTCCCAAACCATCACCTAGTCCAGAGCTCTCGCCTATTTCAGATGCCACCGTCGCGGGCGTCTCCACAGAGATAGATCTCTCGAGTTATGGCAGTTCTCCTACTCCCAGCCTTCCGGGAGTCTCCCGGAAGGCTCCTAGTCTCAATCGTTCTAGACTAAAAACCGTGATCTATATAGGAGTAGGGCTGATCATCCTCTCTGTCGCCAGTTTCTTTGGATACCACCGCTACCTGCGACTAAAAGGGTCTGACCTGTGAGACTAGAGGACTGTCCTCATGGGTACTATATGCGATAATATATACATGAATAAATATCTTGCGTGGTTTCTCACATTGTCTTGGGCAGGACTCACCCTCTATCTCACAACCATCCCCAACTTTGCCCCCTCAGCAGACACATTATTTAGTTGGATCTTGAGCAATGGTGGTCACTTTTTCTTTTTTGGAGTTCTCGCCATCCTGTTTAAACTAGACAAGATCTCTACCATCAACTCTATCCTTTTAACTAGTATCTATGGCCTAGTCATCGAGTATATTCAGCTAGGCATCCCCGGTCGCAGCTTTGATCTCATGGACTGGTCCCTCGATACTCTCGGAGCCATAGCTTTCTTATTGATCCTAAAAAAGCTACAATCAAAATCATGAAAGTACTTATCACAGGTGGTGCAGGCTATATAGGTGCGATCACCGCGCGTACCCTCAAAGATCAAGGCTACGAAGTCCTGGTGTACGATCACTTCGCTTCCCACACGCCTGCCAAGCTTGGCGACATCTCCTATGTCAAAGGCGGTATCCTAGACGCTCGCACCCTAGGCCAAACTCTTTCTAGTTTCCACCCCGATGTAGTCATGCACTTTGCAGCCTATATCCAGATGGGGGAGAGTGTAGTCAATCCTCGCAAATACTACGACAACAATTTTATCGGCACACTTTCGCTAGTTGAGTCCATGATCAAGGCTGGCTGTCACAAACTAGTTTTTGCTAGTACTGCGGGCGTATATGGCAATCCTGTGCAGGTCCCAATCCCTGAAGATCATAAAAAAGAACCCGAAAATCCCTACGGTGAAACCAAGCTCTCAGCCGAGCGGATGCTTAAATGGTACGACAAGGCTTACGGCTTTAAATCTATCTCCATCCGCTTCTTCAATGCCGCCGGAGCCACAGATAGCCTTGGAGAAGATCATCACGATGAATCTCACATCATCCCAAATATCATAAGTGCTCAACTCGCAGGCAAAGAATTCACTCTCTTTGGCAACGACTATCCCACACCTGATGGTACCTGTGTCCGCGACTATATCCATGTCCTAGATCTAGCCGAAGCCTTCCGCCTATCAGCCGAAAAACTCATGACACCTGAGGCTGTGACAACTGCCTACAATGCTGGCACTGGCCATGGCTACAGCAATCTAGAGATCATCAAAATGGTGGAGTCGATTTCCGGCAAACCAGTATCGGTAAAATTTGAGACTCGCCGCCCTGGAGACGCCAATGAGCTCGTCGCCGACTCCTCTCGCCTCCAATCAGAACTATCTTGGTCACCCACCCACTCCGATCTCGAATCAATCATCAAAAGTGCCTACAACTGGCACAGCAAAAAGTGATATATCGTAATTATGTCAGACAAAATTGATTACAAACGAATCCAGGCAATAGTAGAGTCAGCTATCGACATGAAAGTTAGGCAAATTATTGACGAAGAAATCTCTGAGCAAATTGCACCTTTGCGTGTCGATATAGACAAAGTTTTAAAAATTGTTTCTGATGACCGCAAAGAAATTCCAGTGATAGAGTCCAAAGTCGACGATCACGAAGTCCGCATCGCCGATCTCGAATCCAATTTTGCCACCACCTAACTACTTGCGTCCGCGCCATCTTCTGCTACAATACCTTTTACATCTGTGAATACACTCTTGCTTGTCTAGGGTAAAGATTAATTTCTCCCTCGGCGAGTTTTTGCGTGTCCCACGGATCTCTAAAATCAGTACTTTAACAATAGAATAACTACACATCTAAATACAATTCAAAGAGATGGTAGTACCGTTTTTAACTTTGAGTAACAGTGAAGACTAATAATCTTCACGATAAATCTTTTGGATTTAACTCTTTTTGAGAGTTTGATCCTGGCTCAGGATGAACGCTGGCGGCGTGCCTTAAGCATGCAAGTCGAACGATTTCAGTAGCAATATTGTTTTAGTGGCAGACGGGTGAGTAATATATAGGAATCTACCTCTACGTGGGGGATAGCTCGCCGAAAGGCGGGGTAATACCGCATATGGCCTACGGGTCAAAGTCCTTTACCGGACGCGAAGAGAGGAGCCTGTATCCTATCAGCTAGTTGGTGAGGTAATGGCTCACCAAGGCTACGACGGGTAGGGGGTGTGAGAGCACGACCCCCCACAAGGACACTGAGACACGGGTCCTACACCTACGGGTGGCAGCAACTGGGAATCTTGCGCAATGGACGAAAGTCTGACGCAGCGACGCCGCGTGTGGGAAGAAGGCCTTCGGGTCGTAAACCACTGTGGAAAGGGAATAAAAAAATGAAGGTACCTTTCTAGAAAGCACCTGCTAACTACGTGCCAGAAGCCTCGGTAATACGTAGGGTGCAAGCGTTATCCGGATTTATTGGGCGTAAAGCGTTCTGTAGGCGGTTTTGTAAGTATATGGTTAAAGGCTTCCGCTCAACGGAAGACATGCTGTGTATACTGCAAGACTAGATGGTTATCGGGAGTATCGGAATTCTTGGTGGAGGGGTGAAATCCGTTGATATCAAGAGGAACACCAAAGGCGAAGGCAGATACTTAGGTAATTCATGACGCTGATAGACGACAGCTAGGGGAGCGAAAGGGATTAGAGACCCCTGTAGTCCTAGCCGTAAACGATGGACACTAGCTGATCGGATTTTTCTGGTCGGCGTAAGCTAACGCGTTAAGTGTCCCGCCTGGGAAGTACGGCCGCAAGGCTAAAACTCAAAGGAATTGACGGGGGAGCGCACAACCGGTGGAGCATGTGGTTTAATTCGATACAAAGCGAAAGACCTCACCCAGGTTTAATATATCTGCAAATCCAGCGAAAGCTGGACTTCTTCGAGAGTGATATACAGCTGTTGCATGGCTGTCGTCAGTTCGTGTCGTGAGACGTTTCTTTAAGTAGAATAACGAACGCAACCCCTATCGTGTGTTGAATTTTCACGCGAGACTGCTCTTGATAGTATCAAGGGAGGAAGGAGGGGACGACGTCAAGTCAGCATGACGCTTACACCTGGGGCCACACACATCCTACAATGGGAAGTACAATGGGTAGCCAACCAGTAATGGGGAGCCAATCCTTTAAAACTTCCCTCAGTTCAGATTGAGGGCTGCAACTCGCCCTCATGAAGTCGGAATCGGTAGTAATCGCAGATCAGCAGGCTGCGGTGAATACGTTCTCGCTCCTTGTACACACCGCCCGTCAAGTGAGCAAAGTTGGCAGTACCTGAAGTTGGTGTCTCAAACTCGCAAGAGATGAGCCCACCTAAGGTAAGGTCAGCGATGAGCGCTAAGTCGTATATATGTTGCGACCAAAAAAAGTAATTTTTTTGATAAATCTTGCTGTATCGGTGAAGCCTAAAGTTCTATAATAGGACCATGGGAATACCGAGGGAACCTCGAAATAAAAATCAAGGACTCCGTAGAGACTATACGCAAGCGCCTTATATTACGAAAGCATATTTGCTTGGAATGTTACATGATGGGACCAAACGCAAAACCACATATCGTATTGCCCAAAAAGGGATGGCATTTGCAAAAATGTTGTCACTAGGGATCAAACGACTAAGTGGAAGAGCTTGGATATACCAAGAAGGAAAACTACGTGATGTTTACATCACAGAGTTTTCTCAATCCCTTCTACTCGAAACAACTATAAAAACAGATCAAGATAAACTTGATTATGTCCGAGGTTATTTCGATGCAGAAGGAGGCATAGCCAAATCTTCGAAAGTTCGGTTCTATATATACTTTGCACAAAAGAATTTTGATGATCTAAATCAGATCAAAACAATACTTGAGGAATTTAGTATTCACACTGGGATTATTCATAATCCAAGTAGGAACATTGATCCAAAATATTGGAGATTCTTTGTCAAAGCTGATAGTTATAAAAGTTTTATTACAACTATCGGATCATCACATCCAGACAAAAAGAAATACTTTCGTTTATATCAAGGATGAAGATATAGTCCATGCCCCACGAAAGTCGGGGAATAAACATGAACAAGGTATCCGTTCTGGAAGGAGCGGATGGATCACCTCCTTTCTAGGAGTAATAAAGGGGAATCACGACCCCGCCCTGTATGGGGAAAAAAGTTACGTCGCAGTTTTTAACTAATTGACTGTATAAAATAATTAGCTCTCAATTTTCTAAACGAGTGCTACCATCTCTTTGCAAAGTATCTAGATACTTTTACCTAACCCCTAAAGCAACCAAAGTTGCCCGGGGTATTTTTCGTGGGATTTACTTCAGGTATATACTTAAACTATTACCAAACAAACATATTTGATGGAGGTCACATGACCCTAAATCATGTTCCAAAACTAAGCAAAGACAATGAAACAGGTTGCTGTCCACGCTTCAATTCTAAAGACTGGGACGGCAAGACCTTTGAGTTCAAAAACAAACCCTTTGTCCGCGCCTACACTCACAGCTTTTTCTATATGCCTCTAGATATGAACAAAATGATGACCAATACTTGGGCAGAAATTACCAAAGCCAAGGCCGACTCCAAAGATGAATTTATCTTGATGAGCTACGATCTCTCGCCCTGGAAATGCGAGCATTTACTCTCAGTCACCAAAGAGGTTAAAGGCCAAGAGAACATCAAACTAACTGGCAAGTTCAAAACCAAAGTTTTTGAGGGTCCCTTTCAGGATGCACCCAAGTGGATCAAGTCCATGAATACGACGAACAAGGTCTACCTCTACTACACCACCTGTCCCAAGTGTCTAAAGGTGTATGGCAAAAACTATGTCGTCGCCCTGGCCCTGGTCTAGACCTTCAAGGTGTAACCTTGTAGGCAATGTCACTATGTTTCGAAACATCATAACAATATTCCGATGAATCGATTCAACGGAACATTGTCTGAATCAGTTTGATGCATTGCATTAAAATGACTTGTTTATGTAGGATATGAAGCATGGAAAAAAGATTGAATAACTTAATTGTTGTACTGTTAGCCATAAGCTATCTCGGGATAAGCTTGGACTGTTCTTCACTTATGAGTCCAAATATTATGTGCACTCAAGTGAACGTATTCTTAGAAGGTACTCCAGAAAAGAGTTTCAGAGCAGGTTCTGATTACAGAATTCCAACCGATTTCGCTTCATTCTCAATCTCTAGTACGGGAACAGCCTCGACTGTCTCACCCTCACCATCTTTTGAAGATATTAATTTTAATTAGGATGATCTGGAGTGGGCGCACATAGAATCGAACTATGGACCTCTTTCTTATCAGGAAAGCGTTCTACCACTGAACTACGCGCCCAACTATTTAATTGTTAACTAACTCTCGAGCACGCAAGTATTTTATCAGGATTGCGTTCTACCTGCCCGCAGTGCTTTCAGCACAGCTGATGCAGGAGGGCCACTAGCCTCACTTGCCCAAATATTAACTTGTCGAATGATATTGTAACCGTTTTAGTCTAAAATCTCTACCTGGAGGGTCTAATTACATAATTACTCAGCTTTAACCCTTGACCGACCACCCCTTTGTGAGTTACAATTGCGTTCGCTCAGGAGAGCATTTAACCCAAGTATGCTGCAAATCAAAATAACAGGCCAAATACTTCGATACTCTCGCCTGTAAATATTTTGTTTCACATCTGGTTTAGGAGTTCTCCCGCAAGGGAGATTTTTTTATTCTCGTCGTGATGACGTATATCCGCACCTTTAACATAAATCTAAAGTGGGCATCTGGTAGACCTGCCCGCAATGCTTCGCATAAGCGATGCAGGCGGGGCACTTCATTTGCCATATTGGGCTCGTAGCTCAGTTGGTAGAGCGCGTCATTTGCAATGACGAGGTCTGGGGTTCGATCCCCCACGGGTCCACAGTTAGCCTACAGCATGCAGCTCGCAGCATACAGTAGCTACTGTAAGCCGTACGCCGTTAGCCGCAAGCTAAACACACTAGGATTCTTGATTGTAGAAATTAGTCCCTAAGCTGGTTTCTACAATCTAGCATCTTATTGCTAGATTTTGTACTTTAACAAGTGAAGAGTAGGAAAGCATCAAATAGCATTAGAAATATTGTTTATTAATTAGTATCAAGCTACTCAAATAAAGCATACGGTGGATGCCTTGGAATAATGTGCCGAAGAAAGACGTATAAGGCCGCGAAAGTCGTCGGTGAGGAGCCATAATCCTTTGACCCGGCGGTGTCTGAATGGGGTAACCCCGGTCGCAGTAATGCGACTGTACCTTGTATTTATATAAGGTAGGTAACCCGGAGAACTGAAACATCTAAGTACCCGGAGGAAAAGAAATCGAATGAGATTCCCTTAGTAAGCGGTGAGCGAAAAGGGAAGAGCCTAAACCGAGATTTATCTCGGTGTTGCAGGACCAGACATAACGTATTTTCAAGTTAGCAGAACAACGTGGAATAGTTGACCATAGGACGTGAAAGTCGTGTAAGCGAAAACTTGAAAATATCAGTTTGGCACCTAAGTACGCCCGGAGACGGCAAACTCCGCGCGGAATCCGCCCCGACCACGGGGCAAGGCTAAATACACATTATTACCGATAGTGAACGAGTACCGTGAGGGAAAGGTGAAAAGATGAGTGAGACACTCAGTGAAATAGTACCTGAAACCGTATGCTAACAAACAGACAGAGGTCGCCTAAGGTGACTGATGTCGTGCCTATTGAAGAATGACCCGTCGAGTTTGCATGTACTGCTAGTCTAAGTGATATCGTCACGGAGGCGTAGTGAAAGCGAGGATGAATAGTCCGTTAAGCAGTGCGTCCAAGACCCGAAACCGGAGTGAGCTAACCATGAGCAGGTTGAACCCCAAGTAAAATTGGGGGAAGGACCGAACCGTTGTGAGCTGCAAATCGCTCGGATGACTTGTGGTTAGGGGTAATATGCCAATCGAACCCGGAGATAGCTGGTTCTCCCCGAAATATATTTAGGTATAGCCTCGAGTGAATGCATGTGTGGGGGTAGAGCACTGAAAAGGTGCGAGGTCGCAAGGCCTTTCACTTTATCAAACTCCGAATACCATCATGTTCTGCTCGGGAGTCAGTCCCTGGGAGCTAAGTTCCAGGGGCAAAAGGGTAACATCCCAGATCGTCAATTAAGGTCTCAAAATCATAACTAAGTGGGTCAAGGAAGTCATTGTCCATAAACAGCTAGGAGGTCGGCTCAGAAGCAGCCATCCTTGAAAGAAAGCGTAACAGCTCACTAGTCGATGGAAGGTGGCGCCGAAGATTCATCGAGGCTCAAGTTATGTACCGAAGTTGCGGAATTGTTGAAAATTTATTTTCAATAACTGGTAGGGGAGCGTTCTAACAGCAGTGAAGTCGCCCTGTAAGGGACGGTGGAGCGGTTAGAAGTGAGAATGGCGGGATGAGTAGCGAGATGGGGGTGAGAATCCCCCACACCGAATGTTCAAGGTTTCCCACGCAACGTTTGTCGACGTGGGGTTAGGCGGCCCTAAGGTGAGGCTGGTGTAATGCCGGCGTAGCCGATGGATAACAGGTTGATATTCCTGTCCTAATTAGTGTTCGTTATCAATTGGGGAGGGACGGTCTAGGAAAAGTAGAGCCCATTATTGAATTTGGGTCCAAGCGTCAAAGCAGTAAGATATAGGAAAATCCGTATCATACGTTATTACCTGAGGCGCGATGGGGAATTTCAGCTTCGGCTGGAGTGACTTTATGTATTTCTGGGTCCAAGAAAATCTTCGCAATGAGAATATTAATTAGCCGTACCGCAAACCGACACAGGTGAACTGGTAGAGTATACCAAGGTGGACGAGAGAACCTTCCTTAAGGAACTCGGCAAATTAGCTAGGCGTAACTTAGGGAGATGCCTATTCTGTATTTTGGTACTTGTATCAAATTATGGAACGCAGATAAAGAATTCAAAGTGACTGTTTAACAAAAACACAGGTCTGTGCGAAGGCGTAAGCCAACGTATACGGGCTGAGGCCTGCCCAGTGCCAGAAGGTTAACTGAGAGGATAACTCCGACTTGTTCGGAATAGTCTTTGATTGAAGCCCTGGTGAACGGCAGCAGTAACTATGAACAAAATTGTAGTTATAAAAGTCGACTATTTGCTGGAATCCCCGTACCGCACAAGCGGTTGTAGTATCTGTCGCTACTATGGTAAATTAATATCATAGTGAAAATGCGTACAGTGCGGAAAATCAGCAGGAAAGACTTAGGTTATCAAGATGATGCAATGGGATATTTCCTCGCCGGATTTACAGAGGGTGAAGGGAGTTTTAATGTTTCGCTTCGTAAAAAAGATGATTACGCAGTTAAGTGGCAAGTCGTAATGAGTTTTAATGTGTCTCAAAAAGACCCAGCATTACTCAAATTACTTCAAACCACCCTAAACTGTGGAATTATCAAAGTACGCAAGCGAGATCAACTCTTTTCATTCGATGTAACCAATCCGACGGACGTAATATTTAAAGTAATTCCTTTTTTCCAAAAATATCCGCTAGTTTCAAAGACTAAGAAAAGTAATTTTCATATTTTTTGTCTAATAGCCAAAATAATGGAAGATGGGGGTCACAGAAAAATTGCGGGTTTACACGAAATTGTTAGGCTGAGAGAAACTCTTAACCCAGGAGCTAGTCGTAAACGAAAATATAACATCAGTGACATCATCAAGTGATTTAAGAATCCTCAGAGACTATATGTCGACGTCCTATTTAATTAGGACATGATATAGTCCGACCTTCATGGCGACGTGAAGACTTTATTAGAAATAATAAAGAGTATCAATTTAGATTGATATATCAACATAAGTGAACTGTTCTATGGTAGCGAAATTCCTTGTCGGGCAAGTTCCGACCTGCACGAATGGCGTAACAACTTTGAAACTGTCTTGAGGAGGGACTCGGCGAAATTGAAATGGCTGTGAAGATGCGGCCTACTGACAACAGGACAAAAAGACCCCGTGGAGCTTTACTGTACCTTGACACTGAATTTTATGTTTTGACTGTGTAGCATAGGTGGGAGCCGCAAGGCGACAACTGTAATACCACTCTTTGAAACGTGAGATTCTTACTTATTTCTCTGGATCGAGAAAGAGGACACTGTCTGGGAGGCAGTTTAACTGGGGAGGTTGCTTGCTAAAGAGTACCGCAAGCGCGCAATGGTATCCTAATTCCGGATGGAAATCGGAATGATAGTGCAAGGGCATAAGGATGCCTGACTGTGAGACATACAAGTCAAGCAGAGACGAAAGTCGGACCTAGTGATCCTCGTGTACTTCGTGGGAGGTACCGGGCTTATCGGATAAAAGCTACCCCGGGGATAACAGAGTAGTTGCACCTGAGCGTCCACAGCGACGGTGCAGTTCGCTACCTCGATAGAAAATACCCAAAACATGTCGAGGAAATAAATTTGGCTTATAACGGAGAATACCTAAGATTGAACACTTTAGGCTAACACCGTGGGAAGGGCGTATAACAGCATAGCTGTATACACCCCCCGTAGAGACTTCTCGCCTCAGGCGAGAGATAGCGACTAGATATCGCTATAATACGCCAACATATACTAAATCATTCCGTGGTTTTATGAATGAAAGTATTAAAGATATAGTCCAAACAATTAGTAATAATTGAGATCCATATACACCTTATCTAACATCTATGTATTTTGGTCGGCTCAGCGCATCCTAGGGCTGGAGAAGGTCCTAAGGGTTGGTCTGTTCGCCCATTAAAGCGCTACGTGAGCTGGGTTCAGACCGTCGTGAGACAGGTCGGTCTCTATCCGTTGTCAGCGTTGGAATTTTGAGGGGAGTTGCTCTTAGTACGAGAGGACCGGAGTGAGCCATCCGCTAGTGTTTCTGTTGTAGCCGTCAGGCGCATAGCAGAGTAGCTACGATGGTTAGTGATAACCGCTGAAAGCATCTAAGCGGGAAGCACGCCCCAAGATGAGAATTCCTTGTCATCGTAAGATGACGTTAGATCCCTGGAAGACCACCAGGTTATCGGCAGGAAGTGTACGCACAGCAATGTGTTTAGCTAACCTGTCCGCCAACATCATAATCTATGGTGACTGGCGGGTCGCCTCAGGCGACCGCATGATCAAACGAATAGCTTGATACTGTAATCTTACTCTTCACTTTCTAAGGTATAATCTTAGAATTAACAAATAAATATTGGCGACAAAATTGTTCCGGTGATTAGAGCGGGGTGGCACCACCTCTTCCCATTCCGAACAGAGTCGTGAAACACCTTAGCGCCGACGATAGTTGTAGGGCAACTTACCGCGAAAATAAGTCATTGCCGGGGCAATTGTGTCGCCAATATATGTGATATCCCGAATTCCTTTTAAAAGGGTCGGGATTTTTTGTATCTATTGACCCATAACAATAATTGACAACAATCTGTCAAAAATCTCATCAAGTACTATTTTTCGATCTATATTTAAATATACAGAGTAAACATTTTTTACCTACTTCGTCTATATGAAGCGGGTATTTTCTAGTACTTTGACATACTTAGATATATTGAAGTCATATTGCATGGCAGTGTAAACTTATAGTGATAATAAAATACAGTTATTAGGAGTTCTTAATGTCAAACACATTCAAGTTACAAAAGAAAGTTTTTGCTGTCTCTTCACTCTTCTCACTTTTCTTAAACATCCTACAGCCCGCTTTTATTGCCATGGCTATGGCTCCAGTTTTGTCTCCCTCTTACGCTGTAGCTCAAGAAGTACCAACTGTAGATCAGCCTCCAGTAGTAGAGTCCACCCCAGCTCCAACACCAGTTGCTACTGTAGAGACTACAGCTACGCCATCTGATGCTTCTTCAGTTGAGCCTTCTGTCTTACCATCAGCCACACCAGAAGTTATTGCCACACCTACGCCAGTAGCATCGGTCTTGCCTTCCGTGGATCCTTCTTCGTCTCCTACCTCTTCTCCCGCCCCATTAGATACTCCACTCTCTTCCGTAGCCCCATCAGCCGATTCTTCACCCGCACCTCCTTCACCCGTATCTTCACCAGTCGTGACCGACCAAAACGAACAGCTCCAGATTACAGTTGTAGGCAATACCATAGCCACTTCAATTAGCGAGATAGATTTGACTGTCACAGAGACTGGTTCTGCCGTGCTCTCGACCGACAAGCTAGATTACGCACCCACCGACACCGCTCTCATCACTGGTGCTGGCTTTATCCCAAATACTCTTTACTCACTCACCATCTCCTCAACCGACTTGCCAGCAACTTCGACTACAGTTGATGTGCAATCCGACGAGACTGGCAAGCTTTTTTATGCCTACCAACTAGACGGTATCTACCGCCCCAACTACAAGGTTGAGGCATTTTTATCTACTACCCTCATAGCTACAATTACTTTTACGGATACGGATAACAAAATAAAAATTTGTCATGCTCATGATAGTCAAACTAATCCATACAATGTTGAAAGTCCAGCTAAGTCCGCAGACGTTCATGGTCACGATGATCATGATGGTCCAGTATGGTATTTTGGTATTCCAGATCATAGTTGGGGTGATATTATTCCACCTTTTTCATATAATGGAGGATCTTACGCAGGTCAAAATTGGGATGATGCGGGGAAAGCGATTTATTATAATGACTGTAATATATCTTCTGAACCAGATCTCATCGTCACAAAAACTCACACTCCATTAAGCTCAATTAACTTAGGGTCATCTTTCACCTGGAAAATAAGGATCGAAAATATTGGTACTAAAGATGTGATATTTGAGGAAGATGAAAAAATATTCACTGACAACTTACCTGATTCAAATGTTGCGTATGGCTCATTAAAATATAGTTATGCAAATATCAACAAGTATGATAATTTAAGTTGTTCGATAGATTCTGCGAAGAACCTTAAGTGTAAAGTGGAAGATGATGACGATAAAACATTTACCATAAAAGCAGGTGGTTACCTAGAAATCTCTTTCACAGCGACCTTCTCAGTTGCTGGTACATATGAAAATCCTAGATCAAATGGTATCTGTAAGGTAGATCCAGACACTAAGATTCGTGAAAGTAGAGAAGATAATAATACCTGTAAAGACGAAGTCATTATTAATCCAGCAAATGGCAAAATTGATGGGATTAAATTCAATGACCTAGACGGGAATGGCGTCAGAGATGACGGCGAGGCCTTATTATCTGGGTGGAAATTTGACCTTAAAAATTCATTAGGAGCAAAAATAAAAGAAGCTACCAGTACTATTAATGGCTTCACATTTAGCGATGTCCCATTTGGTATCTACACAATCTGTGAACAACCTCAAACTGGCTGGGTTCAAACAAGTCCAGCAGATAATGCTTGCATAGCAGTATCTCTCACTTCTGAAGGACAGTCAGCAAGCGTAAATTTTGGCAACATCCAGATGGGCAAAATTATTATTGAAAAGCAAACTTTACCAGACGCAGAAGAAAAAGCTAGTTTTGGTTTTGCAGCAAGTTATCACGAAGATGTATTTTCATTAAGTGACGGTGAGACAAATGATAGTGGATATCTCATGCCAGGCACTTACTCAGTATCCGAGAATGCGCAATCAGGCTGGACTCTCACTGACACAACCTGTTCTGACGGTAGCCTTTACAGTGCAATTAGTCTACAGCCAGGAGAAACAGTGACTTGCGTATTTACCAATACCAAGCTAGGGTCAATTTCAGGTTTCAAATGGGAAGATCTAGATGGTGATGGTTTCTGGGATAAGGATGAAGATGTTGCTGCCGGTTGGGTAATTTCCTTATTGCAGAGCGACAAAGAAATTCATAGTACGACAACAGATATCTTTGGTGCATATAGTTTTACTGGTCTATTGCCAGGAACATATTCACTATTAGAAACACTATTGCCAGGTTGGTTGCAGACTTCCGCTCCTTCCGCAGTCATATTGTCAGCAGGACTAGATTCTACTAAAAACAATTTTGGCAACTTTGAGCTTGGTAGTATTAGTGGATTTAAATACAAAGACATAAACGGCGATGGAAATTGGGATCAAGGAGAATATGGGATAAGTAACTGGGAGATCTGTCTAGCAACAGATAACTCAGAAAGTCGTATTCTTTTAGATAAAAAAAATTGTGTACACACAAGCTCTGACGGTTACTACGAATTTACAGGCCTAGAGCATGGTGATTATATAGTGACCGAAGATGAATCAGATGCAAACTACAAAAGAACTGAGCCAGAGTTTGGTTCGTACAGTATTGAGATCAACTCAGGTACAGGTTATGGCGAATATCGCTCATATGACTTTGGTAATGCTCCACTTATCGACATCCATGGCTACAAGTGGAATGACATAAATGGCGACGGTCGAAAAGGAGAAGGGAAAGAAGAAAGTCTCTTAGGTGACTGGACTATATTCCTAGACACAAATCGCAATGAGGAGCTCGATGGAGATGAGCTATCAGTAAATACCATCAATGATAAGGAGAGTGAAGATTTTGGATGGTACAAATTTGAAGATCTATTCCCTGGTACCTATTCAATTTGCGAAGTAGCAAAAGATGGTTGGAATCAGACATATCCAAAGAATCAATCATTTGATGATGAAGAAGATGAGATGCGCACTACTTACTGTCACGATATCTCTCTTCCAAATGATGACGAAAAAACTCAAAATGGTATTTATGCTCCAGAATATAACTTTGGCAATCAAGAAGAGCCAAATCTCACCATTAAAAAATCCAACGATGCCACAGGGAGCAAAAATGGTGGAGACTTGGTTGGTTACAAGTTGACACTGCATTTAGAAAACAGTGATATGACAAACATCAACGTGACAGATGTCACTCCAGAAGGGTTTGAATATGTCGCAGGGTCATGGTCGGCTACTTTAAACGGCATGCCATACTCCGTAGACGCTCCAGATTACGGCTCACCAGGTACCTGGAACATAGATAGTCTAGAAGCAGGCGACACCATGGAACTTTCCTACTATGCCAAAATCCAAGATGGAATCGATGCTGGAAACTATGAAGACACTGCTTGGGCCAGTGGGGATAGTGCATCCTTTGGTAATAAGATTCTAGCTCTAGGCATAGAATCTCCACTCAATGATGGAACCTTTGTAGGTACCACAGTCGCAGTAAACAAAAATTATCAACAGACTGGAAGCGTAGCAATAGAGAGACAAACAGGCGACGTACTAGGTGTCTCTACCGAGATCCTCCCAGCTACAGGTGTAGATACAGGTTGGCTCTACCTAGCCTTAGGCTCACTACTGACAGGTCTACTATTTATCTTTGGAGGCAAAATGTTCAAAAAATCATTCATGGCTATAGTTGTACTTGCCTCACTACTTAGTTTTGCCCCTCGTACTCTCGCTGCAGACCCAGACAACAATCTCTCTGTCCGTATCGAGCAGCCAGCCAGTCCCATGAGGATAGCTGACTGGAAGTTGTCATACTCCGTACTTGATCGTGCAACTCTCACTCCGGTCGTAAATTGTTACGTAAAGAAGCCAGGAGCTTCACTATTTACTAGTTTCGATGTGGCACACACTTCTATCAAAGCATCAGGTGACAATGCTAGTTGCAAGGTAGATAGCTCTGTCATGTCACAAGAAGGTGAGTATCAGTTTTATGTGACTGCCACCTCAGGCTCAAATTCTGAAAGCAGTCAGACTGTCACTGTTAAATACGACACTAGTGGTCCAGGTGAACCAAACTATTACTCTAAAGAACATCCTTCAAGCTGCAAATACGTCATCAAATTCCACACAGCCGATGACGGCGGAGCTACTTCAAAAGTAGAGATCTACAGTTCCGACTCCAAGACTTTTGATACAAATAGTGACCATAGAGTAGGCACTGTAAATATCGGCTCAAATCAGGATGGAACATTCACCCATGATAGAGCCGACAACTGCGATAGAGAATGGTACTACGTGATCCGCGCCTTCGATGCTTCTGGCAATCAGTCGAGTCATCGCGGCGACGAGGTTATCATTTCTTCTACTTCATCAAATACCACTACCTCTTCTACCACTCCAGCTATTGTCCTTACAAGAGCAGCTGGCAGTATCTTAGGCAACAAGACAGAAGAGGGTGAAGAAGAGCAGCCAGCAGATACAGAACCAGCTCTTGAGACTCCAGAGGCTAGTGCTGGAGAAGTACTAGGTGAAGAGCAAGATCTAGGCAACAAGAATACAAAATATTTATGGATCCTACTAGGAGTAGGGATTGTCGCAATCATCTATGCCATCTCGCGCAACAAAAATATGGCCAGGTGATCTACTTGGCAAAGTCTTGGGTCTCACTGGTTTAGTGCTGATCATTTTCTCATCGTACTTACTCGTGCGGATTTTTAACGATCCACTAAAAAATGAGATCAAGTATGCTATGCATACCAAAGCTCGTGCAGACAATTTGCAGCCTGTAAACAAAGATTTTTCTATCCTCATCGAGAAGCTAGGTATTACCTCACAGGTCATCGCAAATGTAGACGCCTTTGATAGTAAGAAATATCAGCTGGCCTTGTCCAAGGGGATCGCTCACGCCAAAGGCACCAAGCTTCCTGGAGAGGGTGGCAATATCTTCCTTTTTGCCCATAGTTCTACCGATTTACTTACCGCCGAGCGCTACAACTCTGTTTTTTATCTGATTCATCACCTAGATGCAGGTGACACAGTAGATATCTGGTATCAGGGTCAGCAGTACAAATACGAGGTCAAAAGTAAGGAGTTTGTCTCACCAGGTAGCACAGCACCACTTACCAGGATCATGCCTAGCGAGACTCTCACTCTCATGACTTGCTGGCCACCAGGCACCACGCTCTCCCGCCTCATCGTCACCGCCACCGCTATACAAAACTAGTTGTATGGTGATAACATACTTTCATGACAGAAAACAATGTTATTGAAGATTTAGATATATCCCCTGAGTTACCTGCTCCTGCAATCAAGTTAGGAGTTCTTGATAGGCTCGACGAAGCTCCTACCTTTGATAAGGAAGATGTGCCTGAACCTATTATTCCAGGGCAATTAGGCCTAGCAACTTCAGAAGCAGAAAAAGAAGTAGCTGCACATTCTTCCGCTAGAGAACGAGTAGTAGCTAGTATGCAACCAACGCGACTTGACACTAGTAGTGTAGAAAACTTGCACGAGAGTATTCTTACGGTGCACACTAGTCCCAATGGAATTAAGCTAAAAACAGTCTAACAGCTAAATCCTCATCATCTCTATAAAAGTCTGAGCAATTGCTGGATCAAATAATTTCCCTCTATTATCGTCTATATAATCCAAAGCTTTGTTTCTTGGCCAAATCGGAGCGTAAGAGCGTCGTGTTGTAAGCGCATCATATACATCTACGACTCTCATGATTCGTGCAGGTAATGGTATATCATGATCCCACAAGCCATTGGGGTACCCTGATCCATCCCAATTCTCATGGTGACCATTTATTACTGGTTTTACACAATCTA
This sequence comes from uncultured bacterium, assembly GCA_903945195.1. GTDB lineage: Bacteria > Patescibacteriota > Microgenomatia > UBA1400 > UBA12108 > CAJAUT01. Next base: position 187 of record CAJAUT010000023.1, on the reverse strand, counting down.
GATCTCGTATATCTCTTATCATTATTAGTCCTAAATTTGGATGCCTTATAGTGAACCCCAGAATCTGCACAATGGGTTAAGATCCAATTTATATGGATCAACAACACTTGCGGAGGCAACATCCGCCGGCTTTTAAAGCCAAAGTTGCACTAGAAGCGGTGAAAGAGGAAAAGACTGTCGCTGAATT
>CAJAUT010000022.1 GCA_903945195.1 uncultured bacterium | reverse complement strand
GTTCCACATACTTCCCCAGTCTCCCCATGCTCCAGCTGATGTAGAGCCAAACGAAGAAGATGTAAGAGAGTCATAGATAGTTTTGATCCGTGAACTAACACCTGATTCTGGAGAGGATCCCATTTGTTCAGCTAGAGCTAATTGGGTAAAGCTAAAAAGACTCAGTACTAAAAGAAACAACACTAAAACTATTCCAGGCAACTTGATCCTCATGGGACAATACTAAAGGAATATATCCCACAACACAACTACACATCGCCTACCACTCCACATCCTTGACATGAAAGAGTACACTAAGAGCCATGCACAATTTCATGAATAGGTTAATCGAAAGATCCATAGCACATTCTCAAACTCTAAGAGTCTCCAAATTTCAACTCAAAAATGAATGGTCACCAGATATTGTCATATCTCGCGACCCAGGTAGTGGTGGACAAATCATCGCTAAAAAAATAGCCAAAAAACTAGGCTGGCAATTATTTAACAAAAAACTCATGTTAGAACTCAGCCAAGAACTAAACATTCCAGAAAGTGAGCTGGCTCATATCGATGAGCATAGTCGTAGTTGGTTCGCCGACATCATACAGTCTATCTTCAATCCCAATTACGTTTCAGATGTCAGATATATCAATTATCTTAAAAAGATCTTGCTTCACGCAGCCAAAACTGGAAACATGGTGATTCTAGGTAGAGGTGCCAATTTAGTGATCCCAGAAGATAAATGTCTTAGAGTTAGAGTTACTGCGTCGTTTAAAACTAGAGTAGAGAACACCTACAAATTTGAAAATATGAAATCAAAAGAAGGTGCAGCAGATTTGATACGTCATGTCGAATCCAATCGCAATAGATTCATCCGTCAATACTTTGGTGTCAATCCAAACAACCCCTGGAACTACGATCTAGTTATCTCGACCGAACATCTCTCAAACGATCAAGTAGCAGAACTAATCATCGAAGCCTTCAAGACCAAATTCCCCAAAGAAGGCAAAAAACTCCCTACTAATTTATAGCAGATAACGAAATTCCAAAATAGATCCCACTATAAACTTCATGATTATACTTACCCATCCTTGTATTACCCTCATCTGGTGTAACGTACGAAGCTATTAATACGCTCTTTAAATATCCATATTTTGGATCTATAACATCAAATGTATCATTATTTACATCTGTCACAATAATCCAATGAGGATAGGCAAATTTTAGAGCATTCTTGGCAAGTTCTTCACTCACCCCAGGGTACCAGGCACCATTAATTCCAACAAGCAATACAACTACCCCATCTCGCTCAAATACAGCTTTTTGATTTTCAAAAAAAGGTTTTACATCTTTAATTTTGATCGGTTCCACATTGGAAAAGTTTGTATTTCCATGGACAATTTCTACCTCACTCCACAGTTTTGTATCATCTCCGACAATTTTCAGCATTGAATACATATCGCTCGTAGTCATAGTTCCATCTCTATTTATGGAGTAGTCAAGATCTCCTTGCACAGTCCTAATCTCAGCTCCTTCTACAAAATAGTTATTTAACAACTCTATTATTTTAAAATCAATTGGTTGTTGTTTTAGTTCAGCCATTATTTTTATAATATTGGCTATTACTGCAGGGCCGCAATCATTTTCACCAGTTTTATTACTGTTTAAATACTCAGATAATACGGGTACATAACCCCCTATATACTCACTCGCGTTCGTTTGGATATGAGGAGTAAAAGTTTGCAATATTTCAGATAAACTTGTAGGGGGAATCACTACTGGTTCTACTGTTGAACTAGGGATATTTTTGGTTAAAGGATTAGTCAAGATTAAAGGGGCAACAATAGTATTATCTACTACTGGCTGTTCAGACGCAGAGATCTTTGCTGCACATGAAGACAAAAATAAAGCAAAGAACAAGAAATACTTAGAATAAGCATCAAAATGTGCGTGATATCTTTCAGACATTTCACGAATTATACTATACGACCCATAGTATTGGAAGTGCCGAGAAGAGGACTTGAACCTCCATGGATTGCTCCACACGTACCTGAAACGTGCGCGTCTACCATTTCGCCACCTCGGCTAACATATTAAATTATACCCTACAAGTGGTAGTCTGTTAGTTTTTTGCGCATTGCAGGGTCGAGCCATTAAAGAAAAATGACGAGCAGTCCATCACGAGGAAATTTTTCATGAAGCGAGCTTCGCAAAAGCAAAAAATTGAGAGGCTACCACGATAACAATCTAGTTTTTCTGTTTACCGCGATTATTCTCGATTCCTGTGAGATTCTTTTTGCGAAGTCTCAGTGAGATAGGAGTGATCTCAAGTAGTTCATCTTGCTCGAGGAAATCAATAGATTGCTCAAGCGACATCAGTAGTGGTGGAGCCAGTTGGATCACACCATCGGAAGATTTCGAGCGCATGTTTGTCAGTTGTTTGCCTTTACACACATTCATCCAAACATCTTGTTCTTTAGGATTGGATCCCACTATCATGCCCTGGTACACAGGTACTGCTGGACCGATAAATAGAGTACCGCGTTCCTCAGCTGCCGCTAGTCCATAGGCCAGTGAGTCGCCAGTATTTGTAGCTACAATCACGCCAGAGCGGATCTTTGGCAATTCTTTACCAACTGGTTCATATCCATCAATTTGAGACGAGAAAAGCACAGTACCTTTGGTCAGAGTAAGTAGTAATGTACGAAGACCAATGATATTGCGAGTAGGGATACGGTACACAAACTCGACTTCAGTATCAGAAATTGGTTCCATCGAGATCATAGTGCCATAGCGTTTACCCATTTCTTGATTGATTACACCTTGGTACTCATTTGGCACGACTACGTCCACTTCTTCCACAGGCTCAATCTTTACATTGTTATCATCGCGTTTAGTGATGACCTCTGGTTTAGCTACTTCCATCTCATAACCTTCACGGCGCATAGTTTCAAGCAAGATCGAGAGATGTAGCTCACCGCGTCCAGAAACTTTGTATTTACCATTATCTAGTTTCTCGACTTTAAGTGATAGATTTGACTCTAATTCTTTATAAAGTCTTTCTTCGATCTGGCGAGATGTGACAAATTTACCTTCGCGTCCAGCTAGAGGCGAGGTGTTAGCACCCATAGTCATATGTAGAGTAGGCTCTGTAATTTCTTGGGTTGGATAGGGGACAGTGTCAGAGGGATCTGCCATAGTCTGGCCGATTTGTACTTCAGATAAACCTGGAATACCTACAATATCACCAGTAGCCGCTTCTTCTACTTCTACTCTACCTAGTCCTTCAGATAGCAAGATGCGTTGCACAGAAAAAGGCTTCGTTGGGCGGTTTGTCAGGATCACACTCTGTCCTAGTTTGATCGAACCCTGAGTAATCTTGCCTATCGAGATACGTCCTAGATGTGGGTTGTAGTCGATAGATGACACAAGCATTTTAAAAGTATGACCCGGGTCAGCTTTTGGAGCATGGAAATACTCAATGATTTTATCAAGTAGTGGTACCACATTTCCAGGGACCTCAGAGCTATACGCCTCTGGCAAATTGTCAAATACTTTTCCGTCCCGTCCTACCGAGTAAAGGATAGGGAATTCTAAGCAACTCTCATCATGAGCTAGCTCAAGAAATAGAGTCTCTATCTTGCCGATCACATAAGGTACGCGAGCAAATTGCTTGTCGATCTTGTTTATGACCACGATAATCTTTAGATTTTGTCTTAAGGCCTTTTTTAGTACGTATCTGGTTTGAGGCATAGGACCTTCTTGGGCGTCGACAATGAGTAGTGCTCCATCAGCCATGGAGAGCGTACGTTCTACTTCACCAGAGAAATCAGCGTGTCCAGGTGTATCGATGATATTGATTTTTGTGTCACCATAAAAAATGGCACAGTTTTTAGCCAAGATTGTGATACCGCGTTCGCGTTCTAAAGTGTTGCTATCTAGGATTGTGGTTTGAGTCATCTCACCAGAGTTCTCGCGGAAAGTGTGAGTCTGTTTAAGCATAGCGTCTACGAGGGTTGTTTTGCCATGGTCGACGTGAGCGATGACGGCCACGTTTCGAATTGATTTAAAACTATGCATATCTACACCTCTCACAGTGAAAATTAGTTTCCCAATTATATCACAATGTATCAAGTTTATCTAAATATTTAATCTGAGCGGGTAAGGGGGATCGAACCCCTGATAACTGCTTGGAAAGCAGTTGTGTTACCGCTACACCATACCCGCGTTGTTTGTGGTGAAGCTCAGAGTCGAACTGAAATAGCTTGTTCTTCAGACAAGTGCCTTGACCACCTTGGCTACTTCACCAATTTCCCCAATTGTAACATAAAGAGTGGACCCAAGAGGACTCGAACCTCTGACATCTTCGATGTAAACGAAGCGCTCTACCAACTGAGCTATGGATCCATTTAGTTGAAAGTGTAAAGTCTATCAAGTTTATCAAGTACCAACTTGACGAACTTTTAACTTTATCAACTTTTAACTATGTTGGGTGCAGATATATGACTCTGCTCGGACTCATTTTATCACCAAATTCTCATAAACCAGCAAAATCACAAAAATTGTATGAACATCACCTTGAAAGTGGTGCACGCCGTCGCACCGATAAAATCGGTGGTACACGCCTGT
>CAJAUT010000021.1 GCA_903945195.1 uncultured bacterium | reverse complement strand
CGACCCAGCCACAAGTACGTGCCATAGTGGTCTTTCCTCAGCAACAAATCGCAAAAGTTCTAACATTTCTTGAAGTTCCTGGATCTCATCAATAAACAACAACGTCTGGTCTGTGATCACTTTTATTTTCCATGCAAAATATATTCTTTTCTCCAGATCTTCCACACTACTTACACCAGCAAATAATTCGCGATGTTCACTTTTTTCCAGATTTATCTCGACAATATTTTCAAAATATTTTCGCCCAAATTCACGAATAAGACTCGTCTTACCCACCTGCCTAGCACCCCTCACAATCAAAGGCTTGTGTATCAGATCATTTTTCCAAAGAAGCAACGAGTCTTCCAACTTTCTTTTGAAAATAACTCCAAGTTTATTACAAATACAGTAGAAATCAAGTGCCAGTTTGTGACAATTGTGTGCAAATCAATTCTGGTTCGTGTAAGCACTGCCTTGCTCCCCCGCTAGGATTCGAACCTAGGACATCTTCGTTAACAGCGAAGCGCTCTACCAGCTGAGCTACAGGGGATCGGTTATTAAATTGTTAACTCAGCAATTATACCATCTGCTATACTAAATTTATGGCCAAGACACTTACCAAATCTCAAGTTGGTATCTTCGCTGAAAAGATTATGGATTGGGGAAATCTTATCTTTGTAGGCTTAGTGGTTGGCCAATTAATACCTGGTACCAAGAATGTAGACACTTTATTGTTTATAGTCGGTTTTACAGGTATCATATTCGCATATGCAACCGCATATATGGTTATGAAAAGGAGGTAATTATGGAAACAGTAATTTACTCCGTTGTCGGAGCAATGATTTTCTTCACAATTTTTGGATATTTTATTCTACAAAAATCTAAATAATTGGAGGCAAATATGATGAACAACTGGGGCTACTCAAACAACTGGGGATACATGATGGACTGGGGTGGTCATCCATGGTTTGGTTTTGGTTTCGGCTTTATCACTCTTTGGTCACTCTTTTGGTCAGGCATCGCTCTCTGGAAATCTGCCAGAAATGGCGATCGCTACTGGTTCCTCGCCCTCCTTCTCATCCACACAGCTGGCATCTTGGACATTCTCTACCTCTTTGTCTTTGCCAAAAACAAACTTGTCTTAGTTTCTGAGCCAGTCAAATCTGTCAAAAGAAAATTAGGCAAAAAATAACCGTGCCTGACCTAATCTCTAGATTTTCAAAACATGAGGACCTTCACCAGTCCGCCATGCATGCAGGTGTACTACATGACCTAGGCTGGTCTAAAGAAGGTGTTCCCAGCTCCTACATCTACTATCGCACCCTTGGCCCCTTCTCAGTCGCCAAACTCCAAAGACCAAAAGAGATAGATCTAGGCTGGCTCAAAAACTTTAAAAAATCTCATCGCACCCTCACCACCTATCTCGAACCAGGACTAAACTTCAAATCTTCGGTAAGTATTGGAATTAAAGCCGAGCCCTTTGCTCATTCTTGTACTTCTCTCATCGATCTCATCCCCAAAGAACAAGAAATATTAAACTCATTTTCTCAAAAAACTCGCTACAACATCGTCCACACTCTTAAAAAAGCCAATCTCAAAATCACCTCAACAAATCTAGATAAACTCACTTCCCTGCAACTCTCAGATTTTTATACTCTACACAAAAACTGGTCTAAGCAAAAAAATGTGATCGGCTACTCAAAAGAGCTCCTGGGCGCCACCATCAAAAACTATGCATCAAATGGGGATCTCCACCTAGCTTACCTTGGGCAGGATCTGGTCGGGGCCCTCCTCATCCTATACCACGACTGCGTTGCCACTTACTGGGCGGCCTTTGCTAGTCAATCAGGCTACAAATCATTTACTCCTACTCTGCTTACCTGGACAGCCATTAAACATGCAAAAGAAAATAGTTCTGAAATCTTTGATTTTGGCGGGATCTATGATCCTCGCTACCCAAAAATGTACTCTCGCTGGATCGGCTTCACCAAATTCAAATCCGGCTTCAACCCGATCATCATCTCCTACCCTCCTACCGCCCTACAATTATTTTGGTAAAAATTAGTCTAAATAATCCTGGAGCATCCTACGCTTACTTGGATGTTTGAGCTTGCGTAAAGCCTTAGCTTCTATTTGTCGTATTCTCTCTCGAGTCACCCCAAATTCACGCCCCACTTCTTCAAGTGTCATAGGCTTGGCACCGCGTAGTCCAAATCTCATTTCTAGCACCTTGGATTCGCGGTCAGACAGTCCAGATAGTACTTCCTCTATATTTTCGCGAAGTAGTCTCTGGGTAGTTAGCTCATAAGGCGATGCCTGTTTGGTATCTTCGATAAAATCACCTAGGTAAGAGTCTTCATCTTCTCCAATTGGAGTCTCAAGTGAAGTAGTTTTTTGGGAAATCTTTAGAATTTCACGCACTTTTTCTGGAGTAATCTCCATCACTTCTGCAACTTCTTCTGGGAGTGGTTCACGTCCAAGTGTTTGCATGAGCTTACGGGAAATCCGGATTAGTTTATTGATCGTCTCAACCATATGTACAGGGATGCGGATAGTACGAGCTTGGTCAGCTATAGCACGAGTTATGGCCTGGCGGATCCACCATGTAGCATAAGTAGAAAATTTAAAACCTTTTTTCCAGTTGTATTTCTCAACTGCTCGGATCAGTCCCTTATTACCCTCTTGGATAAGGTCTAAGAAAGACATTCCGCGCCCTATATATTTCTTGGCGATCGAGACAACTAGACGCAGGTTAGAGGATGTCAGTTTTTCTTTAGCTTTTTCATCTCCCGCTTCTGTCTTTTG
>CAJAUT010000020.1 GCA_903945195.1 uncultured bacterium | reverse complement strand
AGCAAAATGGAGAAATTCCATCTGGTTTTGATTATGGAAATTCCCCATTTCTCATAAGTGAAGTAGATTTCTCAGGTAAAACAGTCATTCACATATCAACTGCTGGTACCAAAGGCATGTCCAACGCACAAAACGCTAGTGAAATTATTACAGGTAGTTTTGTAAACGCAGCAGCTATCGCAAAGTACATTAAAGAGAAGAATGTAGAAATAGTCTCATTTGTTTGTACGGGGACTGACAATGTAACCATTCGTGACGAAGACGCATTATGTGCAGAGTACATACAGAATTTGATTGAGGGTAAATACAACGATTTTGACGGCATTATGAAACATGTAAAAAGTGGTGGATATATTGATAGATTTATAGATCCAACCATTACAAAATATCCAATAGAAGACATTGATTATTGTTTTGCTTTAGATAAGTTTGATTTTGTAATCAAGGCATCATCCTATGGTGAAGACCTTATTCAATTGAGGGTTATATCAAATCTTGCGTGAGTCATACGCCCAGTGTAATAGAGCTTGTCTTTGTACTGGCCGGCACTCAGTATCTCCTGCCTTACAGTTTTTACGGATCTGAGCTATGTGTCTAGTCATCATCTTCCATCTCTTGATCTGTCTCATATCTTCATCAGGTATTCTCCTACCCATATAGTATCTGCAGTACCACTGGAACCAGCCTCTGGGGTCATACTGAGAGATCCAGCCCTTTTGTCGCCAGGTAGAAAGTGGCTGACTCGCATTTACTTTAAAGTAGTTAAGCGTAGGATCGTGTTTTTCACTTGATAGTTTGGCATTTACAAACCAATCAGTAGGGAACTCGTTTCTGCAGTCATTCATATATTTGCCGCCAAAGACCCCAAGCTCTAGCATTTCTTTTGGGGTTAAATCTGGGGTAAAGCCTTCATCAAATTCTTCGCGCTGCGGCGCAACGAGCTCATATCTATAATCACTTTGCATCAAATCATTTACTACCACCACTTTGCCCATAAGTTACAATATACTCCATGACACATCTATTTCTGACCAGTTCTATCGAGATTCAAGGAATTGGAGAAAGTATTAGGAATCGTATCGGTCACAATCATGCACTTAAGACGGCCTTCATCATGACGCCAGCCGAAGGCGATGCCAATCAAGATGATTTATCTTGGGTAGATGGAGAAAGAAGTAGACTTAACGCTAACAACTTTGTGACCTTTGATTACACCATCACTGGCAAAAAAATTGATCAGATACAAAATGATTTAAAAGACATTGATGTTTTGTATGTGACGGGTGGCAATGAGTTTTATTTTAAAGATAAATGCAATCAATCAGGTTTCAAGCAGTTTGTGCAAGATTTTGTGAATTCTGGTAAACCATATATTAGTAGTAGTGCAGGAAGCATAATTGTAGGACATGATATGTCAGCGCTTTTAAATCTAAGTGATACCAGCAAGCTCCCTCAACCGCTCGATGTTACTGGATTAGGAATAGTAGACTTTACCATTCTTCCTCACTGGGGTAGCGATAATTTTAAGAATGAATGGTTAAGTAAAAATAGTTTTGAATATATGTACGAATCAAAGTCGCCACTAATTGCTCTAAATAATTTTGAATACATAGAAGTAATCGACGATCAATATCGAATTATCGACGTGAGGAATGAAAAATGAAGAAACTCTACCTAGCCTCACAATTTTATGTATCTGGCAAAAGCATTTGCGCAAAGATTCCTGATGAATTAAAAAAAGAGAAGGCTGTCTATATCACTACCTCGTTCAAATATCGCGTCTTTAAAGAATCAGAGTTAGATTGGCATTATAAAAATAGAGCAGCCTTCAAAGAAGGAGGTTTTATTTTCGATGACTACGATATCACTGGCAAATCCGAAGCAGACATCAAGAATGATTTAGCTATGTACCAAGTAATTTATATGGAAGGTGGTAATGCTGCCTTCGTATTACAACAAGCCCAAAAAAATAATTTTGGAAAATACATTAATGAGCGCGTAAATGATGGGATGATTTATATCTCAGAAAGCGCTGGCTCAGTCATCGCCGGGCCAGATATCTATGCCAATAGTAGACCAGGAAAAGCGCCAGGAGACTATGGACTCACAGATACAAAAGGGTTTGGTCTCGTCAATTTTGAGATCATGCCTCACTGGGGCATGGAAAATAAAAAGCCTGATTATATGAAATACAAAATCCCTCAGTCATACAACGAGGATTTTCCTTACATCTTATTACTCAACAATCAGTACGTCGAAGTGACTGATGATTGGTACAAAATAGTGGAGGTCTCAGTATGATAAAAACAGAACCAGTCATAAGAAATAGTTATGGAGAAAAGCTAGATACTTGGGTAGAGTCACCAGAAGTGGTAAAAGCAAATGTCGTCCTAGTGCATGGATTTGGCACCAGTAAACACGAGAGTCTCAAGTATTTTGATGATATAGCTACTTCCTTGGTAGGTGATGGGTTTAGAGTGATTAGATTTGATCTCAGTGGTTATGGAAAAAGTGAAGGGGATCCAGTAGGAGTCTGCTACAGCAAGCATATAGGCGATCTGCAATCAGTTCTAAACTTTGTAACTGCGAATTTTCATGAAAAAGTATTTATACTTGCACAGTCCATGGGTTGTTTTGTCACTGCGCTCACTTTGCCCACGGGGGTAGACCGTATTCTAATGACTGGGATCCCAAATGCTAATCCGCAGTTTATAGTAGATAGATTCTCAAAAAGGTATGGGAGCAAAACAGGTGGCAAGATAGACATTGAAGGTATTAGTTTATTGCCTAGATCCAGCGGTGAGATTCAGCAGATTGGCTCACAATTTTGGGCAGACATTTTAGCTTTAGATCCGATCGATCAGGTGACAAAATTGTCAAATCTTACAAAGTTGAAAATCATCCACTGGAATCAAGATGAAGTATTGGGTAAAGATTATCTAGAAGATTACGACAAAATCAATACACTTGAATCAGTTTGGCTAGATGGTGATCATAGTGTCTCAAGGCCAGCCGATCGAGCAAATTTTATAAAAATTATGCTTGAGTACTTTAATCAAAAATAGAGCATAATAATGCTATGTCTCGCAACCAAAAAATATTTCTCTTTATCCTAGGCCTTTACGTCATATTCGATTTTGTGCTTGGCTCGCTAGTAGGTGTATTCCTGTGGGACAAGACCAAAGAAACCAGCGTCATCCTAAAATATTTCATTACTTTATTTTCATCAATCATGGTCTTTAGTCAATTTTCATCATTGGCTATCGCAAAGATTGGTGCCAAAAAAATATACATTTTTTCTATCTTTCTTGGATTCCTGCAAGCACTCTTTATGCTAGTTTTTCAAAACTCAATTGCTCAAATGATTGTAATCTTTGGGATTTTGTCAGGGGCAAGTATTGGTTTTCAGGCTGTGGCATACAGCATAGTTGCCAGCAGTATCTCTTCTGGCCATGAGGTGACCAAGTTTTTGGGCATAAAATCTTCCATCATGAATATTGTTAGTATCATCGCAGTCCCATTTATCACTTATCTAATCAGTAAAGTAGGTTCATACAATATTAGTTATGCCATTGCGCTATGCGTGGGTATCGTAGAAGTATTTTTGATATCAAGATTGGATATTGTAGAAACAGTTTCAAATTATCACCCATTTAGTTATCTCTCTACTGCAATCTCAAATACAGATACTAGGGTCTATCTGATGACTCGCTTTGTTTATGGCATTTTCAACGGTCCTATCTGGGCCATCTTGGGAATCGTGACCTTTATGTTTGCTGGAAATCTTTCTATATGGGGCATTATCTCTGCGATTATGACGATCTTAAATATAATAGGTTCATATATTTACGGGAAATTAACCTCTTCAAATCTCAGGAAAGCATATTCAATCTTTTCTACACTCATCTTTGCCTCTACTACCTTGATTCTGGCAACCAATTGGAACTTTTCCTCCTTTCTGCTGTACCAGCTTGGACTCGTGATACTAAATACTACTTTTGCAATTCATTACGAAAGCTTGACCTATGACCTAATCTCAGAAAGTGAAGAAATGCAAAAAAACAAAAAAGAAATACTTGGACTTGGGGAGATCTGTATAGGTCTAGGTAGGATACTACCGCTAGTTATTTTGTCCTTCGTAGGCTTTAGGATGGATGATAGTCTCGTTATTCAAGTCTTATTTGTCGCAATAGCTAGCATGCCAGTAATAATAATTAGTCTCTTAAAAAACACAACTTCTTTCCAGAGTAGGTATGCTAAAATAGGATGATTATGCAACATACTCTAGAAATATTTTTAACCAAGATAGTCGAAACAAATATATTGTACAAACAGGTCAAAATCGACATCACTTCAAAAACCGAAAATCCTGACGACCTAGTTCTCCTCGCTGTCCAAAAATATAATCAAGAAATAATCGAAAAAAATCGGATCATTAGCCATTCAACCAGTTGGAGATATGTAGAAGGTGGGGAGACTATTATCACCTACATTGCCTACTCAGATGACTTCGAACTAGATGTAGAAAGTAGTGAAACATTCCCTATCGAAGAAATTAGTATTCTAGAGTCAGGAGATGTCGCTCGTCCCGCACCAAAGGTAATCCCATTGCAAAGCGTGGTATCGCACGGTGTCAGACATCTGGCATATTTAGCTACAAACAACCCTTCGGTCTACGGTTCAGTATTATCGCAAAACACTATGCTCCGCTTCAAAGAAATAGATACTGCCTTAGCTGGCAAGATCTAATATGTCTACAAATATTTTAGTTGAAGATCTTAGTGTTTTACCCATCGCAGTTCAGGATCTACTAGAACAAAGAGAGCTCGCTCGCAAAGCAAAAAACTTTACAGAATCAGATCGGCTGCGCGAAGAGATCAAAGCCTTGGGTTACCTAGTAAATGACAAGCCCTACGGAACCAAAGTCTTAAAAATCGGAGATGAAGAACTAAAGACTGCCAAAAGCTTTCTTCTTCTCTTTGGATCTGGCGAGATCGCGCCAAGCAGTGTAGATATCTACCGCCATACGTTTCTAGCCCTTAACAAACGCCACCTCAAAATATCTTTGATCACAACACCAGCTGGTTTCCAGCCAAACGTAGAGCACGTCTACGGCGAGATCAAAGATTTTCTACTTGCTTCTCTCCCAGATTTTAACCTCACCGTTAACGTCATTTTTGCCAACAATTCCGTCGATGCAAGAAATCCAGAAATCGTGTCACAGCTCGATGACTCAGACGTTATCTTTATGGGTCCAGGATCTCCCACATATGCAGTAAGACATTTAAATGACACTCTATTACTATCCAAGATAGTCGAGCTAGTAAAAAATGGCTCTACACTCATCTTGGCCTCCGCCGCTACCATCTCTTGCTCGCGTTACGCGATACCAGTTTATGAAATATTTAAAGTAGGCGAAAAGGTTCAGTGGATGGATGGCCTCAATCTATTCAAAGATATTTGGCAAGAAAAAACCATCATTCCACACTTCAACAATAGAGAGGGTGGGGCAGACCTAGATACTAGCTACTGTTATATCGGCAAGGGGAGGGGAGAGAAGTTGTTGTCACTTTTGCCACATACCACCCCAGTTGTAGCTATCGACGAGCACACTTGCCTCATAGTCGATCTGGGCACGAAAGAAGAATCAGTTCGCGGCAAAGGTGGGACTTATCAGCTGCTAAAATAAGTTATGGGCAAAATACTAAATAACGTTCGCCTCATTCAAAAATGCATTATTGTGCACTCAGATGGCACTGTCTTGGCGCTCAAAAGAGCGGGTGACGATCACTCTAGAGGTGGTAATTGGGATCTACCCGGTGGAGGATACGAACAAGATGAAGATGTGATCGAGTCAATCAAGCGTGAAGTTATGGAAGAAGTGGGGATCATAGCTAAAAATGTAACTCCAGTATTCTTTGCAAACAATAGTGCAAAAACCGGGTACTTTCAAGGAGACAATGTGTTTGGCATGTGCTACTTGTGTCAAGAATGGGAAGGGGAGATTAAGCTTTCGTCAGAACATACAGAGTACAACTGGATAGACCCAAAAGAATTTGCACAGCTCAATTTTGGCGAAGATGGCGGGTTTTTCAAGGAAACAATAAAAGCATATCTCAATCTTTGAGAGCAGTTGACATTCGGGTAGTATTTGGTAATAATTGAATTGATATATGTTTTGTAGGAGGTAGGTATGGAAACCAAGTTAACTATTTTTGAAGATCAGCATATTCGCAGAGTTTGGGATGAAATACGGGAAGAGTGGTATTTCTCAATTATTGATATCATACGAATACTGATTGAGCAACCAGATCAGCTCAAAGCACGTAAGTACTGGAACAAATTAAAAGAACGCTTAAATAAAGAAGGAAGTGAACTGGTGACAAATTGTCACCAGTTGAAAATGGTTGCCGAGGACAAAAAAATGCGACTTACAGATGTTGCAAACATGCCAAACATTTTTCGTCTAATCCAATCTATTCCCAGCCCCAAGGCAGAGCCGATTAAACTTTGGCTAGCCAAAGTAGGTCACGAGCGCATCCAGGAAATAGCCGATCCTGAGAGATCCGTAAATAGGGGTCGCACAAACTGGCAAAAATTGGGTCATAGTGAAAAATGGATCCAACAGCGCATGATGGGGCAGGAAATACGCAATAAGCTCACAGACTATTGGCAGTCGCACGAGATTACCAAAGAACAAGAATATGCCATACTCACAAATATTATCCATTCAGAATGGGCTGACCTCACTGTCAAGCAGCACAAAGATTTGAAGGGATTAAAAACTCAAAATCTACGTGATCATATGTCAGATGCAGAGTTGGTATTTACAGCTTTAGCCGAGCTTTCCACTCGGCAAATAGCAGAAACTGATATGGCAACAGGGATGGGAGAAAATGCGGTAGCCGCCAAGCAGGGTGGTCACATCGCCAAAGACGCTAGAGTAGCTCTCGAATCAAAAACAGGTAAAAAGGTAATTTCTTCTACTAATTATTTAAAAGAGAATAAAAAATTAAAAATCAAATAAAGCCGATCCCCTTTTATCTTTGATTTGACATATTCAAAAAACAGAATATGATGGAGTAATGAAGCCAAAAGAATTAAAGGATTTGTCGTTGTCATTTAAAACTCTAGCTCATGCCAAGCGCCTAGAGATCATTTGTTTACTTCATGGTCACGATCTCACAGTTAATCAGATTGTCCAGATGACAGCTCTGCGCCAAGCCACCGTGAGCCAGCATCTCATCTATCTCAAATCCCACAAAGTCGTGCGCTCCGCCAAACTAGGTAAAGAAATCTACTACACTCTAAACGCAGAAATCTTTAAATCTCTTTCGGTCATCACCTCATCACTTTCCAAGTCGACTCCTATCCAAGACAGTGAGCCCACCGTGATCGATCCAATCTGCGCCATGCACCTGACACCTAGTAGTTGTGCCTACACAGTAGAGTACGATGGGGTCAGACATTATTTCTGTGGTAAAGGATGCAAAAAGGAGTTTTATGCCAAACACAAAATATGAAGTAATAGGCATGGACTGTGCCAGTTGTGCAAACATCATCAAAAAAAAGATTTCTAAAGTGCCGGGTGTTGAGTCGGCAGATATAAACCTAGCCACAGAGACTGCAACCATCAGTATGATCCACGACATCCCCCTTGCAGAACTAAATAGTCACATCGTCCCACTTGGTTATAGTTTTAAGGAAAGTGGTACCACTCTCTCTAAACAGAGTGAATTTGAACTACTCAAAAACAAAGTCCTAGTCTCTATTCCTTTAGTACTTACAAGTTTAGTCATGATGATTTGGGAAGTATTTTTCCCTTATCCCGATGTTGTCAAAACCTTTTTCCATCACTTACTACCTATCATGGCCACATACATGCTCTTTGGGATCGGGCTACCGTATCTAAAATCGATTCTAACTTTTGCTAGGTATCGTGTAGCCAATATGGATACACTCATTGGTATCGGCACCTCAGTAGCCTTTCTATATTCATTTATTATCTCTGCTTTTGAGGGAGTCTTGGCTCCATATATAAATGTAGGTCAGGTTTATTACGACGTCACCATAGTCGTGATTGGTTTTATCACTTTAGGTAAATATTTAGAAGCTCGCTCAAAACTCAAAACAGGGCAGGCCATAAAAAAATTGTTGGGCATGCAGGTCAAGACTGCACTCGTTTTGCGAGATGGTAAAGAGCTCGAGATCCAGCTAACTGATTGTGTGGTAGGAGACATTATCATCATCAAGCCAGGTGCCAAGATCCCGGTAGACGGTGTGATAACTAAGGGGGAGTCTAGCGTAGACGAGTCCATGCTCACAGGCGAGCCGCTCCCAGTAGACAAAACCATAGGGGATAAAGTCATCTCTGGCACCATCAACAAACAGGGCGCATTTCAGTTTAGGGCAACTGTCGTAGGTTCTAGTACCATGCTTTCTCAAATCATAAAAATGGTGGCAGATGCTCAGGGCAGTCATGCCAAAGTAGAAAAATTGACCGACAAAATTTCTAGTATTTTTGTCCCAGTTGTTTTAGTAGTTTCTGTTCTAGTCTTCATCGGCTGGTCTATATTGGGGAATCCTCTGCTTGGATTACTTAGTTTTGTAGGTATCTTGGTCATCGCCTGTCCGTGTGCCTTGGGCTTGGCCACTCCTACCGCCATCATCGTGGGCGTAGGTAGGGCTGCTGGTTTAGGGA
The DNA here is from genome assembly GCA_903945195.1 of uncultured bacterium. GTDB lineage: Bacteria > Patescibacteriota > Microgenomatia > UBA1400 > UBA12108 > CAJAUT01. Next base: position 21,980 of record CAJAUT010000020.1, on the reverse strand, counting down.
TCCTCGTAAAAAATGCCGAAAGTCTAGAAAAACTTCGCTCCATAAACTATATAGTTTTAGACAAAACTGGCACCCTTACAAAAGGTACACCTTCCGTCACTAGCGTCTCCCCTTCCATGGACAATTTTAATATTTTGGCTTCGCTTGAATCCGCTTCAGAGCATCCTTTAGCTTTAGCCATCATGTCAAAAGCTAAGCAAGAAAATCTAAAACTCCTGGAGGTCTCAAATTTCAAAGCCATTGCAGGTCGTGGAGTCACAGGTAAAATCAAAAATACAATCTATTATGCTGGCAACTCTTCATATATAGATTCACTAGGCCTAAAAGTAGATCAGGATATTATTGAAGAATTGTCGCGTACTGGTGCAACTCCTATCATTTTAGCTACTAGCTCTAAAGTGCTCACCTACGTAGGGATTAGTGACACTCTCAAAGATGAATCAAAAGAAGTAATCAAAAAACTCCATAAACTGGGTCTCAAAGTAGCCATGCTTACGGGCGATCACAAGTTGACGGCAGAACATATCGGTAAACAAGTCGGGATCGATGAAGTATTCTCACAGGTTCTGCCAAATGAAAAAGCCGACATCATCAAAGAGCTCCAACAAAAAGGCCATAAGGTCGCGATGGTGGGAGACGGAGTAAACGATGCACCTTCGCTTGCTAGTTCCGACGTGGGTATCGCCATGGGTACTGGCACCGATGTCGCTATCGAATCGGCCGGTATCACCCTACTAGGAGGAAATCTATCTAGACTCCCAGTAGCGATTCTGTTATCTCATCTTACCTTCAGGGTCATCAAGCAAAATCTATTTTGGGCCTTTGCATACAATGTGATCGGGATCCCTATCGCAGCAGGCATTTTGTATCCACTGTACGGGATCATGTTAAATCCTGCCATCGCTGGTGCGGCCATGGCATTTTCCTCAGTTTCAGTTGTAACCAACTCTTTGAGGCTTAAATATGTTAAATTATAAAAATCACTGGAACACCGGATTACTGGAAAACTGGAGCACAAACACATGAATTTATGGTTAATTTTCCTCACAGGATTAACTAGTGGCGGAGTCACCTGCGCAGCTATGCAGGGAGGCCTCTTGGCTAGCGTCATCGCAAATGAAAAAGATAGTAGTGCCACCGCTTCAACTACAATTTTTCTAGTTACCAAATTCATCATCCATGTCATCTTTGGCGCGCTGCTTGGGCTACTTGGCTCCTCGATTTCCCTGTCCCTTTCTACTAGATTATTCTTTCAAGGCTTTGCCGCTGTTTTTATGTTTGCTTCGGCCATGAATCTGCTAAATGCTCATCCCATCTTTCGTTACCTAGCTTTCCAGCCACCAAAATTTGCGAGAGGCCTAATCAAAAGCAATTCTAAAGCAGGCACTTTGTTTGCCCCAGCTCTCCTTGGTTTTCTGACTATCCTCATCCCCTGCGGCGTGACACAGGCTATGGAAGTACTAGTCATAGGTAGTGGCAGCGCATTAAACGGCGCACTCATCATGGGAGCCTTTATCCTAGGTACTACGCCCATGTTTGTGCTTATTGGCTTTGCTGCTTCTCGCGTGAGCGACACCTCCAAAAAATACTTTACCTATACCGCGGCCGCACTACTGATAGGTATGGCTCTATATTCTTTCAATGGTATTTTGCAGGTACTAGATAGTGGCTACTCACTACAAAGACTTGGTCCAAAGATTGTTAAATTATTACCTCCATACGAAAAGTCAACTTCACCTATTGTAGTCAAAGATCCAAACGTCAAAAATGAAAGTGGTGTGCAAAAAGTTACTATCTCAGTCTCAAATGGTGGCTACTCTCCAAAGGCATTTAGAGTCAAAAAAGATGTACCAGTTGAGCTCACGCTTGAGGCAGGTGCCGGTGTCTATAGTTGCGCCACAGCCTTTACTTTTCGTGAGTTTAAAATCGTCGATTATCTAAAGCCTGGGGACTCAAACGTCCACACCTTTACCCCCACCGAAAAAGGCATCTTTACCTTCGCTTGTTCGATGGGTATGTATTCAGGCACAATGGAGGTCATATGACAAAAATATTTCTCGCCGCGAGCATGAACTTTTACGAGGAACTAGTTAGCATTGAAAGTAAGTTGTTGTCTCTAGGCTTTGAAGTAGAGATTCCAGTCTCTGCAAAAATGATGAAGGAAAAAAATGATTTTGTGGTAGAACATTTCAAAGGTAAAACAACGAGTGAACAAAAAGGTAAATATATCAAAGAAAACTTTAATAATATTAGTTCCTCAAATGCCCTCCTTGTCATCAACAACGAAAAAAATGATATCCAAGGTTACATCGGTCCCAATGTGCTTATGGAGATAGGTTTGGCCTTCCACTTAAATAAGATAATATATATCTGGAACCAGTATCCACTAGATGCTTCTTACAAAGACGAGATGTTAGCACTAGGAGTAATTGTAATTAATCGAGATTTATCAAAAATACATGATTAACTTTTTCAAAAAGAAACCAAAGGGTCAAGGCATCACTCTAAATCTAGAGGGATTACATTGCAGCTCGTGCTCACTAAACATCGACTCAGAGATCGAGGAGCTCCCAGGTGTTTACTCGGTCGTTACCAGCTACGCTAAGCAAATATGTACCATCGACTACGAACCCAAAATGGTCTCGCCAAAAGAGTTTATCAAGGTCATAGAAGGTTTGGGTTACAAAGTAATATAATAGTCATAGACACTCCATAAAGGGTGAATTTTAACAAATCATTAACATGAAAGGTTCTGATATGAAAACAACTTTATTTATGGCAACTAGTATCAATGGTTATGTGGCAGGTGTAAATGATGACACAGACTGGGTCAAGGATACTGAAGAACTTTATGATTTTGTTGCAGAAAAAGGTGTTTGTGTCATGGGCAAGCGTACATATGAAGATTGTATGAAATACAATGTTTTCCCTTACAAAAATGCTTTAAACATTGTCATAACTCACGACAAATCTCTGATTGATAAATCTACCAAAGATATTATATTTACTGATGGTTCTATAGATCAAATTTCAAAAATAGCTTCAGATAGAGGACTAAATGAAATCATCGTCATGGGTGGAGGAAATATAAATAGTTATTTTTTGAAAAACAATGCAATCGACGAAATTGTCATAGACATTCACCCTATCGTGCTCAGTGGCGGTATAAGACTTTTTGAAGATGTCTTTCCAAACACTACCTTAGAACTAGTTGAGAGCAAGTTGATACTCGAAGGGATAGTTCAAAATAGATACAAGGTCATTAAATGAAACTTTTTCTCACAAGCATTGCTAGCGGCAGTTTAGATCTAGTTCGCCCCTTACTTTCAACTCCACCATCCAAAGTGTCTTTAGCATATATAGAAACAGCGTCAGATCCATACCCCCTAGATGCACGACCATGGGTCCAGTACGACAAAGATAAAATATCTGAGCTAGGATTTATAGTTTCTCCATATGACATAAAGGGTAAAACCGAAACTCAGTTAGTAAACGATCTCTCAAAATTTGACGCAATATTTATGGAAGGCGGATCTACCGAGTATTTACTAAAGCAGGTGAAAATATCAGGTTTTGACAAAGCAATTATCAAATTATTGGACAAGGGTATTATATATATTGGCAGCAGTGCCGGTTCATGCATTATGGGTAAATCAATTGAGCATCTCTGTGAACTAGACCACTTTCAGATTCAAGATTCTGTAGAATACGCTGGTATCGGCTTAGTTCCTCATCTCATGGTCCCACACTACGGTCGAGACAAGTATGAGGGTAGACACGCAAAAATGAAAGAAGTGTGGGGTGACAAGCTAACATTTCTCACAGACAACCAAGCAATCTTAGTAAACGGTGATAAAATCGAGATTGTTACAAACCAAGGAGGTCTATGAATAAAACAATAAAACTAAATAGTGGACATGAGATGCCTTTACTTGGCCTTGGTACCTGGAAATCTGAACCCAATAAAGTTGGAGATGCAGTTAAGTATGCTCTAACAGAGGCAGGTTATAAGCATATCGATGGTGCAGCTATCTATCGCAATGAGCCAGAGATAGGTAAAGTTTATAACGAAGTCTTTAAGTCAATTAATCGTGAAGATGTGTTTATCACTAGTAAATTGTGGAACACTAATCACGCGCCTCAAAACGTCGAAGAAGCCTGCAGACAGACACTCAAGGATCTGCAGTTAGAATATTTAGATCTCTACCTAATGCACTGGGGGATCGCGTTTGAACATGGTGGTGATCTAGAACCAATGAAAGACGGCAAGGTAGTAACTGAAAAAACATCAATCAGAGAAACGTGGGAAGCTATGGAAAAGTTGGTTAATCTTGGCTTAGTTAAATCAATCGGTGTTGCCAATTTTACTACCATGATGCTCACTGATTTACTCACTTATGCAAAAATCGTCCCAGCAATCAATCAGATAGAGTTGCACCCATATAATTCTCAGCAATCCTTGGTAGACTTCTGTCTCTCACATGGCATCAAGGTGACTGCTTATTCTCCCACAGGTAGGATGGGAGTAGATCTGAACAACATGGCGCGGCTCCATACGGACCCGGTCGTGCAAAAAATTGCCACCAAACACAATAAATCGGTAGCACAAATCCTTATAAGTTGGGCTGTGACACGCGGAACAATAGTTATTCCCAAGAGTACCACTCCATCTAGAATAAAAGAAAATATCGAAATATTTGACTTCGAAATGGACAAATCGGACATGTCAGATTTAAATTCGCTGGAAAAAGCTCTCCGCTACGTAGACCCATCTGATTGGTGGGGCATTCCATATTTTAAATAAATATACCGATGAATCGATTCATCGGAACAATAAACATGACAACAAAAGTAGACAACTCAAATACAATTCAAAACCCAGTTGGTAGATTTATGGTGGCAGTCGGGGCAGTCATCGCAAATAAAGGTAAAATCCTGCTTATCAAAAGAAGTCAAAAACTAGATTGGCATCCAGGTGGGTGGGAGATCATGTATGGTCGCATCGCTCAGCACGAAGATCCAACAGACGGCTTGATTAGAGAGCTAAAAGAAGAACTTGGGATATCTGTGGCAGTAGGCCGCCCACTCACCTGCTGGCATATATATCGCGGTCACGAAGAAACAGCTGAAAATGAACTGGTTGGCATTACCTTTCTCGCGTCCACTGATCAAATTGAAATTACATTATCCGATGAACACGAGGAGTATCGTTGGGTCACGCCAGAAGAAGCCAAGGAACTTATCAAAGTAGAAGGTATTCATCGCGATATCCAGGCCTATATTGCCCTGCAAGGCCAGGCCCTGCAGGCGAAATGATATATAAAATATTTCAATAGTTGACATTCGGGTATGCTACGGTATTAAATAGAATTGTTATTGATTTTAGTGGAGGATAGATATGGTAGATGCACTAGCTATTTTTGAAGGTAAGCAGATACGTCGTCACTGGGATGATGCTAGAGAATTGTGGTATTTCTCAGTAATAGATGTAGTCTCTGCCCTTACGGGCCAAGAAGATTTTCAGTTGGCTAGAAATTATTGGAAAGTTATGAAAAATAGACTATTTGCAGAGGGAAGTGAAACGGTTACAAAATGTAACCGTTTGAAATTACTTGCTGCCGACGGGAAAAAACGATTCACAGATTGTGCAGACACAGAAACCATGTTTCGCATAATTCAGTCTATACCCAGTAAGTATGCTGAACCATTCAAACTATGGCTAGCTAGAGTGGGTTATGAACGAGTAGAGGAAAGTGTAGACCCAGAAAGGACAATTAGAAGGGCTCTATCAACTTACAAACGCCAAGGTCGCAGTGATGACTGGATCAATATGCGGCTCAAAAGTATTGAAGTACGAAAGGATTTAACTGACGAATGGGAGAATCGTGGGGTAAAAAATGGCAAAGAATTTGCCATACTGACAGACGATATTACTTTTGCTTGGGCTGGCATCACTACAAAAACCTACAAAAATTACAAAGGCCTGAGGAAAGAAAATCTGCGTGACAACATGACAAATTTAGAGCTCGTGCTAAACATGCTTGCAGAAGAGTCAACAAAAGTAATTTCTAAAAAAGTAGAGCCAGTCACATTCAAAGAAAATCGCCAGGTTGCCAAAAAAGGTGGCGGTGTAGCAAAGGCTGCCAGGATAGAGCTGGAAGAAAAAACTGGCAAGCCAGTAATCTCACCATCTAAATACGATCCAAGCCAAAAAAAGATAGAATAGCAAATATGGCCCACATTTCTCACGATGACCTAAATCGAAAATTATCAGCTGCTGTAAAACTGGTCTCTATAGGTTCTGTCTACAAACATTACAAATATCCTCTCCGCGATTACAAAGTTACGATCCTTGCAGTACAAGAAGCGACTGAAAAAATCTGCGTCATATATAAGGATATCTCAGAGCCAGATGCGCCACCATTTGTCCGCGATCTAGACTCTTGGCTAGAAAAAGTAGAGTGGGAAGGTAAGGCAGTCCCAAGATTCGTACTTACATCAAATTCCTAAATTTGCTATAGTGGAGCTATTATTCCTGCAAATCTCGACTATCTTATATGACAGATGTATTTAGTGATAAAAACTACGAAGAGTTTTATAATGCAATTGATGATTTCCTTTTTGTCTTAGATGAGCAAGTTAACATTATTGATGTAAATCAAACTGTTTTAAAAAGATTGGGTTACTTAAAACAAGAATTCATTGGCAAATCATTCCTGAGCATTCATCCCGTAGAGCGTAGAGAAGAAGTAGGTCGCATTTTCGGGGAAATGCTAGAGGGTAAAACAGAAACATGTTCTGTACCAATCATTGCAAAAGATGGCATACAAATCCCGGTAGAAACTAAGATTTCTACTGGCACTTGGAATGGCAAGCAAGTTCTTTTTGGAGTGACAAAAGATATTTCTAAATTAAAATTATCCGAAGAGAGGTATTCAAAACTATTTTCCTTAAATCCTTCGGCATGTGGACTGAGTGGCTTGGATGATCATAAATATATAGACGTTAATCAATCATTTTATGACCTTCTTGGTTTTAGCCGCGATGAAATTATTGGCAAGACTCCCTACGATCTACAGATCTTTACATCAGAAATGGCTGAGTCAATCCTGTCCCAGCAAGACAGTACTGGCAAAATAGTAAACGTAGAAGTAGATCTACATACAAAAAACGGTGAGGTGCGGCATGTGCTCATGTCTGCTGAAAACATCTTTATTCAAGACAAAAAATATCGCTACACCATATTCAGTGATATTACAGAAATTAAAAAGATCGAAGCTACCCTAAAAAGTAGAGAATCACTTTTGATAGGTTTGTCACGCTCTACGGACTGTATTCTCTCAGAAAAAGTTATTACAAAAAAAAATATTACAGACGCTTTAAAAACTCTGGGATTTGCAACCTCAGTTGATCGTGTATATATTTTCGAAAATATCCAAACTACAAATTTATCTAGAGGTACGTTGTCCCAGCGGTACGAGTGGTCACGCGAAAATGTTGAACCTCAAATAGATAATCCAAATCTCCAAAATATACTCTGGGATGACGTAGCACCAAGATGGTACGACACGTTTGTCAAGGGGAATTATATTAGTGGCAACGTCGCTGATTTTCCAGAAAGCGAGCGTAAATCTTTGGATCCTCAAAAAATATTATCTCTTCTAGCAATTCCTATCTCAGTTAGTAATAAATTTTGGGGATTTATCGGATTTGATTCATGTAGTTCTCCACGCAAATGGGATGACTCTGAGGTTGCGCTTCTTCGTTCCGTAGCTAATAGTTTTGCAGTAGTTATTGAACGCATGAGAGCAGAACAATTTGTTTTTGAAACGAAATGGAGAATGGAGAGCATTATTAAGGGTACAAATATCGGAACTTGGGAATGGAATGTGCAGACTGGTGAAGCTATCTTCAATGAAAGGTGGGCAGAGATAGTAGGTTACTCAATAGGGGAATTGTCTCCAATTAGTATCAAAACTTGGGAAATGCTAGCTCATCCTGATGATCTAAATAAATCCGAATCAATTCTACACAAGCATTTTACAGGGGAACTACCTTATTATGAATTTGAAAGTCGAATGAAACATAAGAATGGAAATTGGATATGGGTTTTAGATAGAGGAAGTGTCATCACCCGGACTACCGACAAAAATCCCCTCATGATGTTTGGGACTCATGTGGATATCACAGAACGAAAAATAGCAGAAAAGGTTGCGCACGAACAAACAGAGACAACAAAAATGTTAAATAAATACTTGGTGGGTAGGGAGCTTAAAATGATTGAATTAAAAAATGAAATAGAGGTTTTGAAAAAGAAGAACTAGTAATTATTCCTAATTATTTGCTATAGTAGAAGTACTGCAGTCCTAAGCGACTGAAAGGAGTCAAAGTATGAAGATCAACTGGCCCTGGTCCAAACCCAAAGATAATTATTTCGTGCTCATTGGTTTTATTATCGTAGCCCAAGCGGCTGGTGGTATAGGCTCTCTTTTTACCTTCTCATCTATTCCCACCTGGTATGCATATTTAAACAAACCTTTCTTTAGTCCACCCAACTGGCTCTTTGGACCTGTTTGGACACTGCTTTACACCTTTATGGCTATAGCAGCTTATCTAGTTTGGCGTAGAGTTCAGTTCAATAAAAAGGGTCATGCTTTTTGGCATGTGTACTGGACACAGCTAATTCTAAATACTCTCTGGTCCATCCTATTTTTCGGCCTCAAGTTTACTGGTCTAGCATTTATCGAGATCATCGCCATGTGGTACTTTATCTTGCGCACTATAGAAGAGGGGGCAAAAATCGACAAATGGTCAGCTTATCTACTTGCTCCATATTTAGCCTGGGTCAGTTTTGCTAGTCTCCTAAACCTGGCTATTTGGTTCCTCAACTAAGCAATTTTTTACATTGACAAATGCGAACAATTCGCACATAATATGCGAATGACTCGCAAAGACATCATTTCATTACTACAACTAAAAGGTGTCAAACCTTCTGCTGCTAGATTGCAAATCATGCAGATTTGCTGCGATAGCGATCTCCCGCTCGATGTTCAAGAAGTCGCAACCCTCCTCAAAAATGAAATTCATCTTTCCACTATCTACCGCACTCTAGAAAAATTTGTGGCAGTAGGCATCCTGGAGTGCATCGATTTCCAAGAAGGTAAGTTTAGATACGAATTTGTGCGCGATCATCACCACCATGTAGTCTGCAATGATTGCGGCAAGGTAGCAGACATCAAGGACTCGGGGATAGAAAAGATCGAGCAAAGCGTAAGTCTGCAAACTGGTTTTATAGTCACAAAACACTCATTAGAATTATTTGGTTTATGCAATAAATGTCAAAGGAGCACTCATCATGTCTAACGAATTATGGTCCGTCATCTTGTCTACCCTCATTATCAGTTCTGGTTCATTTGTCGGCGTGCTCACGCTCGCCATGAATCAAAAGTTTTTAAGCAAAATCCTCCTGTCTCTCGTCTCTCTCTCGGCCGGTACCATGCTGGCAGCAGCACTACTTCATCTTTTACCAGAATCTGTTGAAACGTTAGGCATCACACTGCCATTTGAGCTAACCCTCTTGTCATTTATCGGCTTCTTTATGCTCGAGCGCTTCCTCCACTGGAGACACTGCCACGACAAAGATCACCTGACCAAGCACACGATGGGCACTATGAATCTTGTGGCAGACGCTATCCACAATTTCCTAGATGGTGTACTCATCGCTGCGTCATTTGCCGCAGGTAATGGCTTGGGGCTAGTAGCTACGCTCGCCATCGCCATGCACGAGATCCCACAAGAGATCGGCGACTTTGGGGTGCTTCTGCATTCTGGTTTCACCAAAAAGAAAGCCCTGCTTTACAATGTCCTCGTAAGTTTAACTGCAATCCTAGGTGGCATCCTGGGTTATGTCGCGAGTCACACCATGGTAGGCTTTGCCCATCTGCTAGTACCTATCGCAGCCGGTGGATTTATTTATATCTCTGCCTCCGACCTGATCCCCGAGCTCAAAAATGTGACCTCCACCAAAAAGACTATTGCCATGGTCGCAACCTTTCTCCTAGGTGTGGTCATCATGTATCTAGCCAAAGAATAAATTTATCGTTTAGTGCCAAAATAGTAACTCGCAATGAGTGTGGTAAATGGTACAGCAGTCACAAGCCCGATCGATCCTACTAGTGTCCGTACTATCTCCTCCGCGACCGACTCGTAGTTTAGTAGTGAGACAGTAGAGACATCACTGGTGATAAATATTAGTAGTAGTGGCAAAGCACTACCTGCATATACAAGCACTAGTGTGTTTACAAGCGACGAAATGTGGTCATGTCCTATCCGCATCGCGCGGATATAGAGCTCGTACATCCCTAGTTTCTTATTCGCCTGCGATAGCTCGGCTACGATAGATGCCTGAGAGATCGTGATGTCATCTAGTACCCCAAGCGACCCTATGATAAATCCAGCCAGTAGCAAATTGTAAAAGCTGGAGATAGGTAGTTTGTCTAGCAAAAAGGCAGTCTCTTCTGCTCCAAATCCACTTAAATGGCTAGCTGTGGCAAATATACTAGCAAGTATCCCAGTGACGATAAGCGCACCAAGCGTCCCCAGGATTGCGATCGTAGATTTTTGATTGATCCCGTGTGTCAAGTAGTATGAAAACATTAGGATGATGGCACTTGCCATGAGAGCTACAGTGATTGGATTGCTCCCCATCACTATCTGAGGCAATACAATTTTAAAAATCACCAAAAAAGAAAATCCGAGTCCAAGCAGTGATCTAATCCCAGCTTCGCCACTGACTATCAAAATCACTGCCACAAACAATATAAATAGTTGCACTAGTGGCTTCGTCCTGGTTTTGTCAGACACACTATATAGATCTGGCTGTTGGGGGTCCTTTTGGATCATCACATTTTCACCAACCTCGTAGCTCGTACTAGTTAGATAAAGAGTAGCTTCTATTACTTTTTCCCCGTTATCTATCTTGGCTATTTTGTGAGGTATCGGCATCTCATAAGTCTCAGAAATTTCGACGATTGTGCCGGTTTCTTTGCTATGTGGCATGAATTTGTCTACAAATGGTAGTAGTGTAAGCAGTAGGACAGCCACGATCTTTACTATATATTTCATATACATATTGTATCAGTCATACCCTATATCTGGTAGAATACGGCTATGAAAATGCGTATTCACAAATATATTGCTCATGCCGGGCTAGCCTCACGTCGTCACGCCGAAGAAATGGTGGCAAAAGGTGAGGTCATAGTAAATGGCTCAGTCGCCAAAATAGGTCAAGTCATCGAGTCAGATACCGCCAAAGTCTCTGTAGGTGGTAAAGAAATCAAAGTAGATACGGTACTTGTCTATTATCTTTTAAACAAACCTCGCGGTGTTGTCTCGGCTGTGACCGATCCAGATGGTCGTCGTACCGTGACCAGTCTCGTGCCAGGTGGTCATAGACTCTATCCTGTGGGTAGACTAGATTTTGACTCTGAGGGTCTCATGCTCATGACCAACGATGGGGATCTAGCCTACAAAATTACTCATCCCAAGTTTGAAATCGACAAGACCTATCATGTTCTAGTCAAAGGTGTGATCCCAGAAAAATCCATCGGCTATCTAGAGTCCGGCGTCACGATCGAAGGTCAAAAGACCGCCCCAGCCAAAGTGACTATTGCTGAGTCCCAAGCCAATAATACTTGGATCGACATCACTATCCACGAAGGTCGTAACCGTCAGATCCGCAAGATGTGTGAAGCTGTAGGTTACCCGGTCCTGCGCCTCATCCGCACTCACCTAGGTCCTTGGCAGCTCGGTGATACTCCAGTAGGCAAGTATCGCACGCTTACCCCCGCCGAAGCTGTGCTAAAATAAATTATTATTATTTTATAATTCTTTTACTTTTCACTTTTAACTTTATACTTTTCACTTTCCCATATGTACGTCACTATCATCAATGATTGCCACGACCCGCTTACCATGAACAGGCAGACTGTCCGTGCCGCAACCTTTTTCCCCGCTACCAATATCTCTGGTGTGGCCGTAGGCAACTACGCCGACCTAGAAGCTAGTGGTGTCATTATCGACACGATCGATGCCGCCATGGACGAGCCCGGTATCATCCTCGCCAATGTAGCTCCTCGCCACGGCAAAGCCAAAAAATGGCCAAACGGCACTCCTTTTGGTCACATTAAATATCAAAATACTCACATCTTCGCGACCGTTGATGGCGCCACTTTGTCACTCATCCACAAATATGGTTTAGCTACTGAGATCGAGGTCTACGATATCCCCACAGTGCTAGACGCCATGATCAAGCACGGCAAACTGGCTGATCATTTAAGAGGTCCTATCACCAATACTCAGTTTCGTAGCTACGAATTTCTGCCACGTGTGGCCAAATGGTACATGAACGGCGTAGATTTACCTTTTGAGAAGCATGCCTTAACCGACTTTTTACCTGCCCCACTTGCTGTCTGGTATGTCGACAATTTTGGCAACTGCAAGACCACCGCATGGGATAGTGATATCAAGCACAAGGCCGGCACCAAAATCAAAACTCAGTGGGGCGATCTCATGTGCTACGACAGACTCAAAGATGTGCCAAATGGCGAGCCCGGAGTGATCGTAGGCTCTAGTGGCTACCGTGATCACCGCTTTATCGAGATCGTGGTCCAGGGCAAGTCCGCAGCAGAAAGGTTTAGTATCAAAGTCGGGGATAAACTTGACGCTTAGCACTCTATTGTGTAAACTGCCAAAGTATGAGCGATTTAGTGCAAGTTAAAACTCCAAATATTTATCACGTCCCCCTCATCCCTGTCCGCGATGTCGTAGTCTACCCTACAAACGAGGTAGTTTTGACCTTTGGTCGCAAAAAATCAATCCTAGCTATTGATAAAGCTTTAACTACTGACAAATATGTCGCCCTTTTCACTCAAAAAGATAGCAAAATAGACGATCCCGAACTCAAAGATCTCTACGATATCGGCACTCTATGTGTAGTCGAGCGCACCCTCAAAACTGATGGTGAACAAAACGCTCTCGTCAAAGGTCTCATGCGGATTAAACTGTTAAAACAAGAAGCAGATACTCCGGTTCAAATAGTAGAAGTAGTAGAGCTCATGGAAAATGTAAGTGTCACCCCAGAACTCGAAGCTCTAGCTCGACATCTCACCGCTCAGTTTAGAGAAGCCGTAAACCTAGGCAAGTCTGTCGAGTTTACCAACTTTATGCGTCTCATGTCGGGAGTGGGACTGTCCGAGCTCTCCGACCAAATCTCTGCGACCTTAAATTCCTCCATTGCCGACCGCCAGTCACTCCTAGAGATCCTAGATTTAAACAAAAGATTTTATAGACTCAATGAGCTCTTAGCTAAAGAGCTAAAAGTCTTAGAAATCGAAAAAAGTATCGCCAACAAAACTCAAGCCAAATTTAGCAAAAGCATGAAAGAAAATATTCTGCGTGAGCGCATGGCTACTATCAAAGCCGAGCTAGGCGAGGTAGATGAAGCAGAAGCCGAGCTAGACGATCTCCATGAAGTAGTCCACAAACTAGAGCTACCAAAAAAAGACAAGGAAAAAGTTTTTAAAGAATTTGATCGCTTAGATCGCATGTCCCCAAACAATCCAGAATCAGGCTATATTCGCACTTGGATCGAGACCGTCACCGAGCTACCATGGGGCAAACTTACCCCCGACCATGTCTCCTTAAAAACCGCCGAGAATGTGCTAAACGAAGATCACTATGGTCTTGAAGAAATCAAAGAAAGAATTTTAGAATATCTAGCTGTCATGAAACTAAAAAAAGCAAAGAAAAATGACTCAGCTCTCCCCACTATCCTCTGTTTTGTCGGCCCACCCGGCGTAGGTAAGACTTCACTAGGCAAGTCCATCGCCCGCTCTCTCAAGCGCAAGTTTGTCAAAGTTTCCTTGGGTGGTATCCGCGATGAAGCCGAGATCCGAGGTCACCGCAAGACCTATGTAGGCGCCATGCCAGGTCGCATAGTTGAAGGTATCAAGTCAGCAGGTAGTATGAATCCAGTCTTTATGCTCGATGAGATAGACAAAGTCGGTAACGATTTCCGCGGTGACCCATCCGCCGCGCTCCTAGAAGCGCTAGATCCAGAACAAAACAAAGAATTTTCCGATCACTACCTAGAGCTCCCTATGGATCTCTCTCGCACCATGTTTATCGCCACAGCCAACGTACTAGACACGATTCCTTCAGCTCTAAGGGATCGTCTAGAGATCATTCGATTCTCCGGCTACACTAGGGTCGAAAAGTTCCATATCGCCAAAAAATATTTACTTCCTAAAGTCATCGAAAAAAATTCCTTGACTCCTCGCGATCTAAAGATGGCAGATCCCATCATCAAAGATATCATCGCCAAATATACTAGGGAAGCTGGGGTACGTGAACTAGAAAGAGAGCTAGCCAAAGTAGCCAGAAAAATCGCCAAAACCATAGCCAGCCGCAGTAAAAAAGCTAAAGCGAAATCTTCTATCGTATCTTCTACAAATCTTTCAAAATACCTAGGTCCAGTTAAATATAGTTCAACTATCGCCGAGAAAAAGAATCCAGTAGGTATGGCCACAGGGCTTGCCTGGACTAGTGTAGGTGGAGAGATCCTGTTTATCGAAGTCTCGACCATGCCAGGCAAAGGAGCCGTGCAAATCACCGGTCAGCTAGGAGATGTGATGAAAGAATCCGCCCAAGCTGCCTATACCTATGTCCGTAGCCACTACGAAGATTTTGATCTCAAGCCCGATTTTTACAAAACCATTGATCTTCATATCCATGTCCCAGAAGGTGCCGTGCCAAAAGATGGTCCTTCCGCTGGCGTGACTATGACGACTGCTATAGTCTCGGCTCTCACTGGCAAGGCTGTCCGCAAAAACTTTGGCATGACAGGTGAGGTCACCCTGCGTGGTCGTGTGCTTGAGATCGGTGGACTCAAAGAAAAAGTAATCGCTGCCCACACTGCGGGCTTGCGAGATATCATTCATCCTTTTGAAAATACCAAAGATCTAGTCACGATCCCAGATGAAGTAAAGAAAGATATGACTTTCCACCCAGTCAAAGAGGTTTCGGAGGTTCTAGCACTGGCCCTCGTGTAATAGTCTTTGTCCCTCAGGGTCAGACCTTGAAGGATGAGCCCAACCCCGCATATACAATAGTCGGGGAAGGTCTGACCCTATGGGAACCCTAGCAGCTATTTTTCTGTTATCATTAATTTGATATATCAAAACTAGGAGGTATTTATGGCTATCGCATTCTCAAAGGAAAAGGTCCAAGTCCAAACGGGTCTTACCATTTTGTATTCTTTTTTTGTCCTCTTGCTCGCCAATACTCTCGTACTCTTACTTGCCAATCTTTTCTTCCCCACGCACGTCGTGCTTGGCACCTTTTCACTTAGCCCTCTTTGGTCACTCTATCTAGCCACCACTCAGCTCACAGTTGTGACCACCTTTATCATTCCCCTCGTTTATTACCACGAATGGAAAAGATCCAAACAGTATTCCGACAAAGAGTGGATGCTCGTATATTTCCTAGCCAATGTAATCTTAGTTTGGATCCTGGCGCGTTTTGCCGACAAACTAGGTTTTGGTATTAGTAGCTGGTTTGTCGCTCTAGTTCTAGGATTTGCTTTGGATTTTGTCCAAGGCATCGCCATGATGACACTGGGTAAATACAACAAGATGAAATAACCTATGATCAAATTTAAAGAATACTTCAAAAAAATGTGCGAGGAAAACAAAGCTGTTTTCGACGAGTTCCAGTTTATCCATGATCTATACAAACAAAACCGCAAAGCCAATCAGGTTGTCTTCAACGAGCAGGGCGTAGCCGTCAGGCGCATCATCGAAGACTGGGATCGCAAACTCTGTTCTCAGATGGAAAAAGGCAAAAATAGTACCTACTCCGCTAGGCTATCCGAGAAGTTTTGGGGCGAGGTACGTCTTCGCTTCCCCATGATCGATTTTGTCGGCGCGATCGTCAGATAAACGATCGCCCTGTACTCAGCTTTGCTGTAGTACGTGGCAAGCCATGTATCGTGCTTTGCACTGATACGTGGTGGGTTCCTTCTTACTATCATTAATCTATGTTCTATACGTACGTCCTACAATCCAAGGAAAGTAGAAAATTGTATGTTGGTTTCAGTTCAGATTTAAAGAGGAGAATGCGCGAGCATAAAAATGGCAAATGCTATACAACCTCTCATATGGGTACCATCGAACTTATTCATTACGAGGCGTATAAATCGGAAAATGACGCGAGGCGAAGAGAATTATATTTAAAAACTACACAAGGTAAGCGGATGATTAAACTAATGCTAAGGGAATCGCTAATATAGGATAAATCAGTTTGATCTGGTAAAATAGGACGAAGCACGCACCAGTGCATAGCACGGTGCATGCGTACCGGCCCTATCGTCCAGCCCGGTCAGGACATCAGGTTCTCATCCTGGTAACTTGGGTTCGAATCCCAATAGGGTCACATACATCTGGCGGTGCGAGCCGACCTGAAGGGGTCATCGAAATAGGTTGACCTTGTCTACCAATTTGTCGTTACTTTCTCGACAATTCACTTTCACAGCCTGTAATATGTAAAAGTAACGTAAGATGCTCAAACTATTCATCATCTGGGTGCCATTGCATTTTGACACCTTTTTTCTTAAGTTCATTACAATGTGGGCAGAACTCGTCACACTTCCACTCTCCATGTTCGTCGATTTGATCTTCTTGTGGAGGATATTGCTCAGGAGCCACCCCTCTCATATCTATACAGGTTGGTAGTGGACAGTCATATAATTTACGATCAAATTTTTCCTCAATACGAAGCAATTCTACTTCAAATTCGTGACCATCTCCAAAATCAAAAACGAATCCCCACTTTGGATATTTTTTATAATTTATATCTGCTATTTTGACTTCTACGGTTTTGTAAGTAGGATATGGATCATCTTCCCATCCTTCAGAATACATTGTCGGAAGTTTGTAGATATTATCTTCTTTGTCATTAGTCTCTTTGAGCATAAACGCATGTAAGTGATCATTTTCCCAGCTCATCCACCAAATAATTTCATCAGCTAAATCATCAAAAGCATGTTTACCAAGGATGGCTAATTCTCTCCAAATCTCTCTATTACTATTCAAATATGTCACTTTAAAAACATAAACTGAGTTCAAATCATTTTTATCCGTAAGGGCATTGGCGAAGACCTTCTCATATTCGGCGTAGTCTACAAGGACTTTATCTAGATATTCCTTGTACTCACTAGTTTTCATAGCGTTCTTAATAATTTGTTTAAAATCTCCCTCTTCAATTTTAGGGATCTTTCTAGTTTTCTTGGTCATAAACCCCCCTAAAAGTAATAAGCTATTACGATGTATTATATTACATAATTAAAGCAGTAATCTGGTCATCTTCCATCATTTACAATTAAGCTTACAATTAAGTTGACAATAATTGTAAACTTTGTATACTGAATATATGCTTCAACCTAGATTTACCCTTTCTCCAGAGATACTCACCAACCTAACCAAGATAGAACGTCTCTATGGCCAGCTTGAAGGACTACGTATCCCTAAGAAGCTCGAGCTCAACCTAGAACGTGATCACCTGATTAAATCCACCTACATCAGCAACAGTATCGAGGGTAATCCACTGTCCTTGCCCGAAGTTACCAATCTATTGCTCGGCGATAGGGTGCCGGCCAATCGTGACGAAAGAGAAGTCAAAAACTACTTTGACTTGCTTAAATCACTCGATCAATATGTGGATCAGCCACTTACGCTCGCAACGATCACTGATCTCCACGCCAAACTCCTCAAGTCAGTCGACAACGAAATTGCGGGGACTATCAGAAATACTCGCGTCATCGTAGGTGGCTACAAAACGGAAAATGGTATCCCTAAACTCCACGTCAAACATGAGCCACCATTTCACAAAAAACTAGAAATTGAGCAATCTTTAACTGAATTGTTAAATTGGTTAGAGCAGGACAAAAATACCTCGCCATTGCTCAAAATCGGCATTTTCCATCATCAATATGTCTATATTCATCCATTTGTCGATGGTAATGGCCGCACCTGCCGTCTCTTAACTGCTCTTATTTTTCTCAAATATCATTACCAAATCAATAAATACTTTGTCCTAGATGATTATTATGACCTAGATAGGTTTGAATACTCCGACAAATTAAGCACTGCTGATAAAGGAGATAAAAGTCAGTGGCTTACGTACTTTACAGATGGTGTTAAATACTCACTTCAAAGCGCACTCTCACGTATAGAGATGGCTATGCAGAGTGAGAAGGTAGCTGATCGACCTACCCCCAAAGAACAGGAAATACTTACCTACCTTGGTTCCCACGCCGAAGCCACTTCGCAAGACATCGTGAGCGAGTTTAACGTCTCTAGGCAGCAAGCCCACAAACTCCTCGCTGGGTTAGTAGATAAAGGTTATGTTCAGAAAAAAGGTGATACCAAAGGTAGTTTTTACAAGTTAAAATAGAGCCGTATTTTCCTAGTTGAATTACAGTTTTTTGTAAGCTACAATGCCTCAAGAACCTATAACTACTCGAGGTAATGGCTCAGTGGTTCGAATCCGATTGGGGTCACAAATACTAAAACCACCGCAAGGTGGTCTTTTGGTATTTGTGACCCTCAAAGAGGTGAACTTGCCCGAGCAGAGCTCGAGCATCAGGGCTGCAAATGCGTGAGCACCTGCCTAGTGTAATCTCACAAACAAAGTGAGTGAGTTACTGAAATCCCAATAGGGTCACTCTCTTTAGTCAACATATATTGATCCAGAGAGAAATATTAGGGGTAGAATTTCAAATTTTAAGAGTTATAGATATTTGGCATGATCCAGTTGACTTCGCTTATCCTTTGGGTATAGCATGGAAATATGACAAATATCTCTTCGGTAATTATCTATCAAGCTAGCAACGGGCAGCCAAAGATAGAGGTTCATTTCGAAGGAGATACTGTTTGGTTGACCCAAGATCAGATGGCCGAACTTTACGCTAAAGGTAGATCAACCATCACTGAGCATTTACATAACATATTTTTAGAAGGTGAGCTAGAAGAAAAAGTGGTATGTCGGAATTCCCGACGAACCACTGCGCATGGAGCGATAAAAAACAAAACTCAATATGTAAGTATCAAATTGTACAATCTCGATGTCATCATAGCTGTGGGCTACAGGGTCAAATCTCCTCGCGGTACTCAGTTTCGTATTTGGGCTACCCAAATACTAAAAGAGTATATCGCCAAAGGTTTCACAATGGATGATGACCGTCTCAAAAATTTGGGTGGTGGCAGTTACTGGAAAGAACTATTGGCTCGTGTCCGCGATATCCGTGCCAGCGAAAAAGTATTTTATAGACAAATCCTAGATATCTACGCCACAAGTATAGACTATGATCCAAGTTCAAATATTTATTGGATAAATATATGACATCAGATATTGAAACAAGAATCTCAATCTTTCATCAAAAAACAATCCGAAAAGTGATACATAAAAATGAGTGGTGGTTTGTCATAGAAGACGTTGTGCTTGCTCTTATAGACTCAAACGACCCTAAACAATACATCCAGCGCATGAAACTCCGTGATCCAGAACTTGCCAAAGGGTATGTACAATTTGTACACACCCTTCCCATCAAAACATCTGGAGGCAGTCAAAAAATGATTTGCGCCAATACAGAAGGTATTTTCCGTATCATTCAGTCCATCCCATCTGCCAAAGCAGAACCCTTCAAGCGCTGGCTAGCCAAAGTCGGATATGAGAGGGTACAGGAAATCGAAGATCCCGAGCTCGCCACCAAACGTACTAGAGCGCTTTACAAAGCCAAAGGCTATCCAGACGATTGGATTGAAAAGAGAATGAGAGGGATTGCAATTCGCGAGGAGCTCACCGATGAATGGAAAAAACGTGGAGCCAAACAGTATAGCGATTATGAAATACTGACAGCAGAAATATCCAAAGCTACCTTTGGGATCACTCCGGGGCAGTACAAAAAACTCAAGGGCCTCAAAAGAGAAAATTTGAGAGATCATATGAACGATTTTGAACTCATCTTTACCATGCTTGGGGAACGGTCTACAACAGAAATCCACAAACAGGAAGAATCTCTGGGTTTACCAAAATTGAAAAGTGATGCCCAAAGGGGAGGTAGAGTCGCGGGTATCGCCAAGAAACAACTCGAAAAAGAACTGGGGCACACCATAGTCTCTAATTCAAACTATCTTAAGAAAAAAATTAAGTGATACCTACAAAATGCGACTTGTACTACTCCGGGCCAGAGTTTTAGGCAAGTATCTATAGGGCGAAATGGTTACAGACTCGGTTTACTATCAACTATATATATCTACACCAATTTCTTACAGTAATAACTGAGCGCATTGCCCTCGGGGAATCCATCTAGCTTCCCATAAATTTTATAGCCGAGTTTCTCATAAAATCCTGGAGCCTGCCAGGTAAAAGTATCTATATATGCGATCGTGCAACCTCGTTTAATCCCTTCCTCTTCTGCCATAGTCATAAGCTTCTTGCCTAGACCTTGACCTCTCACTGCGTCATCAACCCAAAGAGATTGTATAGACATGCCGTTCCACATAAACGAAACCATGATGCAGCCCAAAAGTTTTTCGCTCTGATCCTTTATGACAACCGAGAAAGTCTCTGATTTGCGTATATGGCCTTTACTAGCGTGATAGGCGAGCATTCCATCTATCATCACCTGCTTATCTATGGGATTAGGTTCACCATTTATGGCTATAAACTGAAGATCACTCATATTTGTAGTATACCAAGCTTCTCATATCAGGCGAGAACAGGTCAAATAAGTCTAGTAGATTAGATATGTATTAATAAATTAGAGATCAAATAATTATCAAAATTGTACCAATCACTGCAATAAGTGAGCCCAAGATTTTTTGGGGGATATTGTCTGTTTCCCTAAGGAATACTAAGGCTAATACAACTGTCGCGATTGTCTGAGTAGCCATCAGCGGACCGATTTGTAGAGCATTACGTCCTAGCTGGTAAGCATTAAACAAGAACAAACTAGCAAGTGTATCATTTACCGATACAGTCACAATATTTGCTAAGTTACTTGGCTTAGTATAAAAAGACAATTTACTTAAAATATTTGGGTTGAGAACCAAGATAATGATTGCGCTTAAAAACGAGCAATAAACAAGGAATGCTGTACTATCAAAGTTGCGTAGGATGTAAAAGGACAATATTTCTCCAGTTGCGTAACTAGCTGCAGCAAGCAATACATATAGCCCACCGATATTAACTACAAACTTATGTTTGCGCCACTCTGCAATCATCACTCCACTAACTATCATGACTCCTGCAACTAGTTTACGTAGAGTCAGTGTTTCTCCAAGAAACACTACTGCCCCAATAAGTGACCAGAGTTTAGAAGAAGTAAGTAGGATGGTATGCTCTGACGCTTCAATATACTTGAATCCTTTAAATGCAAAAATACTGCCTATCGTAGTAAAGCTTGCAATGAGAAAGAAATATGGTAGCTGAACAAGAGATATGTGACTTTTCAGACCTCCTTGAAATAATACGATTACAAGCCCAAGTAAGCCTACGATGGTGGTGAACATAAACGCCTGAGCGTTGGGATCTGACTTGCTATCTTTCATCAAGACACGGTGAAGTAGACCATTGATGGAGAATAATAAAATACTAAGACCAACTAGTAACTGCCAAGACATGATTTGATTATAAACTCAATTATGTTCAATGCTGTGTTGAGATATGGTAAACTCAGGGTGTCTCGTGTAGGGAGAGAGACGAGGTAACAGAAACAAATACCTTAGTTCGCAAACGAAACGCACCACTAGCGGGTAAAATACCCGAACTAGGAGGTGTTCATGAGTCATCATCATTTGTCCCTGTACGAGCGTGAGCAACTTGCCCTGCTTAGAGTTAAAGGAGTTAGTTTCCGGGAGATT